>CAINDI010000117.1 GCA_903847335.1 uncultured Verrucomicrobiota bacterium
CATATTCCGGAAGCTCGTAGCAAGTGGCAGGCTCCTCGGACACCGGATTTTCAAGCACGTAGGGTTTCCCGTAAATAACATCTCCCCAACGACTGTCTTTATGCCCGTAACTGATGTCGCCTTTATGCATGGGGCGAATCTGCCTGAGCAAAATATCGAGGTTGATTTTTACCATCGGCGGAATCCGGGGATCCGCTTTTATGAGCAGATAATAATCAATCAAAAAATTCGTGATGAACACCATCTGGAAACCAGGTATCACAGTTCCCATCCCCTGTGCTGTTTTGATATCGGGTGCGCGCGGACTGTTACTCCTGGTTCCAGTCATGCCCTGGCGGTAATCCACCTCGTTTGTCCCGGTGGCAGAGGCGGATATTCCGGTCAAACTCCCGACATTGAACTTCCCGCCCGTTACGGAATTTACCTGAAGATATCCGGAGGCGGGAAGTTTTTCTCCGGAGAGATGTTTGGGATCGTGGCGGGCGTCATAGACCCCGAGCAGGACTGCGCTGGCACTGCCCTGAGAGATGACTGTTCCGTCAGCAGGGATCACCCCGCTCCCAGAACGGAACGGAATCCATTGCAGATCCCACGCCGAGCTTTTGATTGCGCTCAAAGTCCACTCTAATTGATCCCCCCAATTCAGTTTCCTAGATTGGAACGATAGGTTACCAATCGGCATGGTGGCGTCAATCATCAGCGCCGCAATTACCGCACCATAACGCTGGGTGTAATTGAAACGTGGATGGTCATAAGGACCACTATGAATGATCATCTTGTCAGCCACTTTCTGACTGAAGATTGAGGCTTGTTCCGCTTGGACATAGTACGCGACAATGCTCCAGAAGTCCCGGTAGCCGGTCAGCAGATACATCGTCGCATAACTCAGCGTGCGGGCAAAATGCCATTCCGCCGGCATACCTGCTGTGCCATTCTCCCCAGGCCGTCCATCCGGGTTGATCGCTTCCAAAAGCTTGCAGCGTGCGATTTCTTTTCCCGTTGGAGTATTGTACGGAAGCCAGCCGATTGCGCCGGTTACCGCTTGATTAAAATATTTGATATTCCCGGTGCGAGCCCACAGCCCGACCATGGCTCTGATGTCTTCGTAGTCAGCAGTGCCCCAGCTTTTGGAAATAACCAGAGCATCAAACCGATCTGCCGCCATGGCGGTATACAGCTTTTCTTCCGCCGGCGTGCCGGAACCGGCCGGCAAAAGAGCTTGGAACGCGATGAAGGTAGTCACTAGGTATTGTGGATCCGAAGGCAGAATGACGTTATTATTCCGCACAATCTCCAAGGTCGGTCGCCGATAGACCGGATCCGGTAATCTTCTTGCGCCCTGGCCCACAATCACCTGCGCTGGAACAGGCTTCCCGTGTGATAAAACTGCCCGAAACTGAATCAGCGCAGAACGAATCGATCCATCCTGGTGGCGACCCCGCAGCGTCGAGACATTGGCCGCCACTTCAACACCGTCCACTATCACTTTGACTGCGCCAGCGCTGATCATGGATTCGGTAACCAACCCCGGCGGGAATGGAAAACCGGAACTGATAAATGTGTCACCGGCACCGGCCTCGTTTCGAATCACCTGCGCCATGATGGTTGCTGGCGACGCGTTGTCAGGGATGGCTTTTTGCCTAATTTCTCCGAGACTTGCAGCCGGGCTTAAATCTGTCTGGCGGATCGGCTCATTTGTCGAGACCATCTCACGGACTGCGCTGGCTGTCTCTGCTTTGATGGATTCTACTCTCGTAATTTGATCAATTGCGGCGCGACTACGGATGACTGTCACGCGCTTTTCAAGATCGGTCTTCGTGGCGGGAATGGAATATTTTTCACCCAAGAAATCCACAACCAAAATTCCATTAGGATTAACCGCCAGCACCTTGACAGTCACTCCCTTTGGAATCTCCAACGTTCCGTAGGGAATGGAGAGAGTAATATTTTCAGTCGTGATAACGACCGCAGGCTGGTCTCGCTTTATGGTCGCGAGTTGCTTGTAATCAAATTCAGCAAGACAAGTAACCATTGTGAGAAAGAAAATCGCCAAACTCAAAATACTCTCTTTAGGGTATTTTGTTCTCATCTCATTCACGACTCTTTAACTATTATAAATTACCGGTAGGCAATGAGAAATAATCGCGAGCATTGGTGAAGCTGATGGCACGCACTAATTCTCCAAGCAATTTCATATCCCGTGGCAACTCGCCGTTGACCACATCGCGGCCAATCAGGTCGCAAAGGATTCGGCGGAAATATTCGTGCCGGCTGTAACTGAGGAAACACCGCGAATCCGTCAGCATGCCGACGAACCGGCTGAGCAGACCGAGGTTACTTAGCGCATTGAGCTGCCATTCCATCGCCTCTTTCTGGTCGAGAAACCACCAGCCGCTACCGAATTGGATTTTCCCCGGCGCACTACCGTCCTGAAAATTACCAAGCATGGTAGCGAGGACGTAGTTGTCAGCGGGATTCAGATTGTAAAGAATCGTCTTTGGCAATCGGTTGTTCGTATCCAACCGGTCCAGATATTTACCCAATGCCGCCGCCTGCGGATAATCGCCGATGGAATCAAAACCGGTATCCGGGCCGAGCGTCCGGAGTAACCGGGAATTATTATTTCGCTGGGCACCGAGATGCAATTGCATCACCCAACCACGAGCGTGATATTGCTCACCGAGCCAAATCAGTAAGAAACTACGGAACTTACAGGCAGCGTCGGGCGTAATTTGCTTACCGGTACGCGCGGCGGCAAACGTCTGCGCCGCTTCTGCCGGTGTGCAATCGGTGGCATCCAGATGGCTGATACCGTGATCAGAAAGCCGGCAACCGTTCGCGTGAAAGAAATCGAGGCGTTCATTTAAGCGCGCCAATAAACTATCGAAATCACCGGCGACACCGAGCTTGTCGAGCCACGCGTTCCACGACATCGGCTGATCAATCGCCAACGCTTTGTCCGGCCGCCACGTCGGATAAACCTGCGTTTTGAGTTGGCTGGCGCGAATCGTCCGGTGGTGTTCTAGCGAATCGGCTGGGTCGTCAGTCGTGCAAATGACGGCGACACGATTGGACTCCAGAATTTTATGTACCGGCATTTGCGCGAGCTGCCGGTTGGCTTCATCCCAAATTTGTTTAGCGGTGGATTCGTCGAGCAAGTCGGTGATGCCGAAAAACCGTTTTAATTCGAGATGCGTCCAGTGGTAAAGTGGATTGCGGAGCGTCGCCGGTACTGTTTTTGCAAACGCGAGAAACTTTTCCCAATCGCTGGCGTCACCGGTGCAAAATTTCTCCGAGACGCCATTGGAACGCATGGCGCGCCATTTGTAATGATCGCCGGCGAGCCAGACTTCGTAAAGATTCCGGAAAGTTTTGTTCCCGGCAATCTGCTCCGGTGGTAAGTGGCAATGGTAATCGTGAATCGGTTCTTGCGCGGCGTGGTTGTGGTACAACTCCCGCGCAACGTCGCTGTGAAGGAGAAAATCTTCGGTGACGAAGGTTTTCATCACTCACCCATTGCTAAGCAGACTCAAATGCTTGGTGAAATGTTTCTCCAAAAATTCGGCGTGCAAGTCGGCGTGTTTGTTCAACGCCTCCAGAATCCGGGGCTTGAATTGCAGGCTGGTCAACACCGATCCAAACGTGACATGCAAAAGTTGCCGGCCGGGGATTTCATCGAGGTAAATCACTTCTTCTTTACCGGTGAATTTCGGCAACCCGGTCACTTGGGCGCTCGTCGTTGAAATGTGATAGCTCTTCCGGTCGGTATCGAACCGACCTCGGCAGAACTCGACGATTTCCGCGAAGAATTTCACATCGGTCCGAGCGATGACTCGCAACGCTTCGAGATAGCTCGTACCGGCGGTTTTCACGTGGAGCAATTCGCCGCAGAGCCGTCCAAAAATCGGATAGACGCTGAACTTATCGGAGCCGCTGTGGACGCTGATTTTGTATGGGCCGTATTGCTGAGCAATGGCAACGTGCTGCCGGAGCGCGGCCTCAAACTTTTGAATGTCGCCTTTGTAATCAATGCCTTTTTCGAATTCGCCGATGAATCGCGGCGCGACGCTGACGACATTGGGCACTTTGTGGCGCTTCAATTCCAACGCGATGAACAAATGTTCCAACTCGCTCGTCGGCGATTCGGTTTCATCCACACTGACTTCGATTTCAAATGGTTTACCGGCCATCACTTTGGCGATGTGTTCGCCCATGTGTGCAATGTGTCCGAGTGCCCGACCATATTTCACAGCGGCGGCATACAAGCTAGTCCGGTCAAACGTCCCGCCAACGTCAAACTTTTTTCCGAGGTACAACGATTCCAATTCGCGCGTCAGCGTTCCTTTGCCGACGTATTCCGAAGGATCAATGGTAAAAAAACAGAAACCAGCCGCGGCGGTGTAACTCACGTTCTCCGGCAGTTTCAAGTGGTCAGCATCCGCGCCCCACGCGCCGGTATAGCCGAGTTTGGTAACAGCGCTTTGCGCGGCAGTCATAACTTCTTGCGGCGTGCGTTGAGTCCGTTCCATTTCGCGGATGGATTGCTGAGCGAAGATGGGCGCGAAATTATATTTCTTAAATGCGGCAAAGTGGCCAGGCGTGGCGAGACCGAGCCGGTCGCCGAAGCCGAATGATTTTTTGAGACCGAGCGCTTGAGGTGTATTCATGTTGTGCCGCAGTGTAGGCAACGCCCGCACTTCTGCCAAGCGCAATCACATTCGCAGGCTGGACACACCGCACCGGTGGCGGTATGAATGGCGCATGAAAATCGGCATTATTGGCGGCAGCGGACTTTATGCAATGAGCGGGATTGAGCGGAGTAAATGGGTCACAGTCACGACTCCGTTCGGCAAACCTTCCGACCAATACTTAACCGGCCGACTCGCCGGACGCGAAGTGGTGTTTCTACCTCGGCACGGACGCGGCCACCGGATTCTGCCGAGTGAATTAAACCATCGCGCCAATATTTACGGTTTAAAAAAACTTGGCGTCACCAACGTCATCAGCGTCAGCGCCGTCGGTTCGCTACAGAAAAAATATAAACCGACGGACATCGTGGTGATTGACCAGTTTTTTGACCGGACCAAACGGAGCGCGGATTTTACATTTTTCGGTGATGGCGTCGTCGCACACGTCGGCTTCGCGGATCCGGTCTGCGCCGGTCTGCGAAAAACTTTAGTGAAATGCGGCCGGCGCGCCGGCGCAACAATTCACGACGGTGGCACGTATGTAAATATGGAAGGCCCGGCATTTTCGACGCGCGCGGAATCGTTATTCCATCGTGCTCAAGGTTGGGATGTCATCGGGATGACAAATTTCGGCGAAGCGCGGTGCGCTCGAGAAGCCGAATTGTGTTACGCGACGCTGGCGATGGTGACCGATTACGATTGCTGGCACGAATCGGAAGAAGTGGTCACGGTCGAAATGATTATCGAGTGTTTGCAAAAAAACGCCCGGATGGCGCAGGAGATTGTGCGTCTGGCGGTGACCGCGACTGATGCGGGCGCCGACTGCGCGTGCCGGCACGCGTTGACCAATGCGATTATGACGCAACCGAGTCTGATCAAACCGGCGCAGCGCAAGAAATTGAATTTGTTAATCGGAAAATACCTAAAACGGTAATGGTCACAGTCGGCACCACCTTCGCTAATTACAGCGTCCTTGAGCGCCTGAACCATGGCGGCATGGCGGATGTGTATCTGATTACCGACGCCAATGGCCGGCGTTTCGCTCTGCGCGTCCTCCTACCGGAACTGCGATTTCACTGGAAAGAACGCCGCCGATTTCACTGGGGCTGTTCCGTCAACCAGCGATTCGAGCATCCCAACGTCGTTCAGCTTTTTACCGAAGCTAAATTTCGCGGTCTCCGGTACAGCATCCTCGAACTCGTTGAAGGCCCGAACCTCAAAGAATGCATTCTTCGCGCCGACCCGCAACTCCGCACCCACCGGCTCAAACTCCTCACCGGCATGGCCGACGGTCTCGCGCACATCCACGACCGGGGTTTTCTCCATCTCGATTTCAAACCGGAAAACGTCCTCACCACCTGGACTTACGACCCGAAGATTATTGATTTCGACCTCGCCATTCCGCGTCCGGCGCGACCCAAGACAACCGACAAACTCTCCGGCACGCCGACGTATCTCGCGCCGGAGCAAATCCTCCGGCAACCCGTGGACGAACGCGCCGACATCTTCACGTTTGGCCTGACCGCCTACGAAATGCTCACCGGCAAAAAACCCATCACCGGCGACACCCTCGACGAAGTCATTCAGAAATACGCCAACTTCGATCAATACCTCAAATCGCCCCGGACTCACGCGCCGGACATTTCGCCGAACCTCGAACGCGTGATTCTCAAATGTCTTGAAAAGGATGTCACCCGCCGCTACCCTTCCATGGGATTCGTACTGCGCGACCTGCAATCATGAAATCAATTTTAGTTCTAATACTCGCAACACTCTCGCTGACCGGCTGCAACCGCGCGCCGGCACCGGTGCCCGCACCGGCTACCAACCAACCCGTCGTCGTGGTTACTCCGGCACCAGTTCCAGCCCCACCGGTGGATGACCGCTTACCGGAAGCGTTGAAACTCAAAGAATCTGGCAAGCTACCGGAAGCCCGCGCTTTACTCCAAGAACTTGCGACCAATGACAACGCACAAGCTTCCGCCGCGCTCGGCGAAATGAATACGCAAATTATTTTCACCGCGTTACCGGCACCGGAGAAAATTGATTACACCATCCAAGTCGGCGACACGCTCGGCAAACTAGCGAGCCGGTATGGAACAACCATGGATTTGATTCGCAAAGAAAATCACATCACCGGTGACAAAATTCGCGTCGGCGACCGGCTCCGAATTTACCAAGGAAAATTCGCCGTCGAAGTCAGCAAAACCGCCAACACGCTCACCGTCACCGACGCCGGCAAATTCTTCAAACGTTACCGCGTCGGCACCGGCCAATTCAGCAAGACACCGGTGGGCACTTTCAAAATCACCGTTCGACAGGAAAAGCCGGACTGGCATCGCGGCGACAAGATTGTGCCGTTTGGCGATCCGGAAAACATTCTCGGCACGCATTGGCTCGGCCTCGACGTTCGCGGCTACGGCATTCACGGCACGTGGGAAACCAACTCCATCGGCAAACAGTCCAGCGCCGGCTGCATCCGCATGCTCAACGACGATGTCGGCGAACTTTTCACCATCTTACCGGTCGGCACACCGGTCACCATTCACGATTAAACCATGAGACTCTACACACTCGAATTTGAAAAACCGATTGTTGACTTAGAACTGACGATTGAGTCGCTCCGCAAACAAGCTGCCGAACAGAAAATCGATCTCTCCGGCCAAATCAAATCCATCGAGGCAAAACTCGAAACCACGCGCAAAGAAATTTTCACCAACCTCTCGCCGTGGCAACGCGTCCAGCTCGCCCGGCATCCGAAACGTCCGTACATGTTGGATTATCTGCAACGCATCGCCAGCGAGTTCATCGAACTTCACGGCGACCGGCGGTTTGGTGACGACCACGCACTCATCGGCGGTCTCGCCACGATTGACGACCGGCGCGTGATGGTGATTGGCCAGCAAAAAGGCCGGGACACCAAAGAAAATTTGATGCGCAACTTCGGCAGTCCACATCCCGAAGGTTACCGGAAAGCGCTTCGGCTGATGCAAATGGCAGAAAAATTTGACCTACCGGTGATTTGTTTCATCGACACCCCCGGCGCCTATCCCGGCGTCGGCGCGGAAGAACGTCACATCGCCGAAGCCATCGCCGTCAATCTCCGCGAAATGATGGTTCTGAAAACGCCGCTCATCGCCGTCGTCATCGGTGAAGGTGGCAGTGGTGGCGCGCTCGGCATCGGCGTTTGCGACCGAGTGTTGATTATGGAAAACGCTTACTATTCCGTCATCTCGCCGGAAGGTTGCGCCGCGATTCTCTGGAAAGACCGCGCCAACGCCGCGCAAGCCGCCGCCGCTCTGAAAATCAGCGCGAAAGATTTGCTCGAACTCGGCATCGTGGACGAAGTGCTACCAGAACCGCTCGGCGGCGCGCACAAAGATTACGACGCCACTGCCGCAACATTGAAAGAAGTGTTGCTGAAAAATCTCGACAAGCTGCTAGACCTGAAACAAACCGAGATGTTGGATGCGCGTTACAAAAAGTTTCGGAAGATTGGCGTCTTCACCAAAGGCGAGCCGAAGAAGAAATCTGCCGCCAAGAAAAAATCCGCGTAAGCTCTACACCGGCGCCGGGAAAACTTCCGCCAGTGCCGTTTCCAATAATTCGTGCGTGGTGGGTTTATTCAAAAGCGCATCAATGTGCGGCGGCTTCACACCGTTGGCGGCCATGATGTCGCCGAAACCAGTCATCAAAATAATCCGCATCGCCGGCTGACTCTGATGCACCGTTAACGCCAATTGCTCGCCGCTAATTCCGGGCATCGCTTGGTCGGTAATCAACAAATCAAATTTTCCGACTTTCAGCACCGGCAGTGCCGCCGTGCCGCTCGCCGCCACCGTCACCGTGTGCCCGGCGTCCGTCAACCATTCCTTCACGACTTCGCACTGCCCGGCGTTATCATCCACCACCAAGACTCGCAACGCCTTCCGTGGCGCGTTCGCCGGCACCGCCGCCGGCGCTTTCGTCTCGCGAATCGGGAACGTCACCGTAATCGTCGTGCCGCGACCCGGCGCACTTTGGAGCGCAATCTCGCCGCCGTGCCGCTGGACAATCCCGTTCACCATCGCCAATCCCAACCCCGTTCCGTGCTCCTCTTTCGTCGTGAAAAATGGATCGAAGCACCGCTGCTGGACTTCCGCGCTCATCCCGGCGCCGGTATCGCGCACCGCCAAGTACACCACTTCCCCGGTCACACCGGTGCTCAACGTCAGTGTCCCGCCGGTCGGCATTGCGTCCACGGCATTGAAAATCAAATTCGTCAACAACTCACGAATCGCCGAGGCGTCACCGGGAATCTCCGGCACCGGTTGCAAGTCCGTCGCGATTTTAATTGTGATACCGGTGGCTTGCGTTTGATCTTTCCAGCGCGGCCGGGTCAGCTCAATGGTTTCGCGCACCAAACCCGCAAGCTGAATCGGCTGGCCGACGTTCTTATCTTGCGTCTGCCGGCCAAACTCGCGCATCCGGCGCACCACCGTCGCCGCATCGGTGGCCGAGGTATGAATATTCTCGAGCCATTTCACCACCAACGCGTCGTCGGCGCGTTTCTCCGGATTTTTCAGCAGCAATTCCGAAAAACCAATCACCGGCGCCAACGCATTATTGAAATCGTGCGCGATCCCGCTGGCCATCTGGCCGAGCCCGCGCATTTTCTCCTGCAGAATAATTTTCTCCTGCGTCGTGTGCAATTCCACCAGCGTCTCGCTCAGCTGCCGTGTCCGCTTCTCCAATTCCTTCTGCGCCGTCGCCCGTCCCACCGCCACCGCCAAACTCGCCGCGATGCCTTCCAAAAATTCAACCTCCTCCAATGAAAACCGACTCCGCCGCCGGTCATTCAACTGGAGCAACCCCATGATTTTCCCACCGCTCGTCCGCAACGGAATCAACGCTTGCGACAAAAATCCCTCTTGCGTGCACCGGTTACGCGGATTCAGCCGGAGATCCTTCGCCGGCGTCAACTGCACCAGCGGTTCCAAGTTATTCGTCCAGAAACTTCCGCCTTTCGTGAACATCGGTGACGCCGGATCCGTCCGGCCTTCCAGCACCACGCCGCACATACATTCCAACTTCGCGCTCCCGTCGGGGTTCCGGCACGCCTTCCCCTCCGGCGTCCGCATAATCAATTTGCTTTCCAATCGCTCAAACGTCGCCGTCAAACCATTTTGCGTAAAAAATGGAAAATCTTCGCCCACCTTCATCCGCAATCCCACCGCATCCACGTCCAAATGATTCTGAATCGTCAGACTCACATCCCGGAGCAAATCCTCCAACGGCCCGCCTTGATTCAACCGCCGCAACACCGTCGTCATTAAATTTTCCTGCTTCTCCAACTGCCGGCGCTCCGTCACATCGCGAAACGTGGTGATAAACTGACCGGGCTCAGGACAGTAGGCGTTGCCGGCCAAAATCTTCTGGTACCGCTCTGAAAATCTTTCCCAACTTACTGACTGCCCCTTCAGCGCCACCGGACCAAAAATCTTCACCCACTCCGCTAACTCCTCCGGTGACAGAAACTCACTCGCCCGATGACAAATCCGTTCCTCGCGTTTGTATTTAAGCATTTTCTCAAACGCCGGATTTAGCTCCCGCGTCACATAATCCACCGGCTGCCCCGCTGCATCGCAAATAATTTCATTCAAGAAGCACGGCGTCACCATCGAGACAAACATCTTCCGGAACCTCTCCTTGCTCGCCTCCAACGTCGCCATCATCTCCTTCTGCTCGGTGATGTCTTGAATAATCCCCGCCACCCGCGTCGCATTGCCGTCCGAATCCAAATGATGATTCCCCGCGCACAGCAACCACCGCACCGCGCCATCCGCCCGCCGAATTCGGCATTCAAACTGCCAGCTAGATTTCGCCGCCACCGCCGCCTGAAATTGCCGGTCCACCGCCGCCCGGTCCTCCGGTACGATATGTTCCAAAAACATCGCATACGTCCATTCCGGCAACATCTTCGGATAACCATAAATCTTGTCATGGAGCGGCGTCCGCTGCGTCGTGTGGTCCACCAGCGACATATTCCACGCCCCAAGCTGAATCGTCTCCAACGCAAACTGCAACTGCTCTTCGCTCGTCAACCGCGCCAGTATTTCCACTTTAAACTCCCGGAGACGCCTCCGTTCTTGAAACACCAACACCGTCATCAACCCCACCACCAGCAGCAGTGTGACGATGAACCCAATCATTAATCTGGCGCGAGAATACCAACCACTCAATATCTCCGCCTCGTCAATCTTCACCACCAGCACCCACGGCGAATCCGGAATCTGCCGCACACACGACATCACCAGCACCCCGCGATAATCCGGCCCGGTGAAACTGCCTTCGCGCCCCAACGCCGCCTGCACTCCCGGCAGTTTCACTTGGCTCAACGGCACCCGGAATTTCAGCGCCGTCCCCGGCTGATACCGCAAATCGTTCAAAAATAAAACCGAATCTCCCTCGCGGCGCACCAAAATCGTTTCCGCGCTTTCGCTGGGCGTCGGCCACTGTTTCAGCATCGGAAATAGGTTCTCCTGCGCTTCGTGGCGCAACACCACTGCGCCAATCGGAACGCCACCGGCAAAAAGCGGCGCGACCGTTTCGAGGTGTGCATCCCCATCTTCCGGTGGAATGTAAAGGTCAGTCATCACCGGTTGGTGCTTCGCAACGGCCGCGGCTAAATACTTTTGAAAATCCGGTGCAAACTGGTCCGGTTCATTGGCTACACTCAGCAGCACTCGCCCCTGCAAATCCATTAATGCCACATCGTGATACCGGCCATACGTTTGAACACCGCGCAACTGGGACACCATTTTAGCGCGCAACTCCGGTCGGGGATTCACCTGCCATTCCGCTAGGTCGCTCAGTAAACCTTGACTCTCCATGGTCATCCCGGCATCCGCAAAAGTTTCGCGCCGCCAATTCGTAATTTGCTCGGTCTTCAACTGTGCAATGGTGGTGAGATTCAGCGCAGCGCGACTCTTGGCGGCTTGCTGCTGAATGCAATAGAACCAACCGCCGCCGGCGAGAATGATGAAAAATGCTAGTCCCAGCAAGACCGGCAAGCCCCACCGGACACTCGAACTCTTAAGCGAGTCGCGTTTCATCGCCCGCCGTTTTACCTGACTGACCACCGGAAAGCAAACTACCAATTTCCCCAATCACCCGTTATGCTACCGGCACGCAATGAAATCCGCTGACTTACCCATTCACGAAATCCGCGCCCGCTTTCTCGCCGCCGCCGGCCAAAGCAAACGGCTCATCCTCACCGCGCCCACCGGCTCCGGTAAGTCCACGCAAATTCCCCAGTTTCTCCTCGACGGCAACCAACTCGGCACCGGTCAGGTCGTCATCCTCCAACCGCGTCGTCTCCCGGCGCGAATGCTCGCCGGCTGGGTCGCGCAATCGCGCGGCGGCAAAGTCGGCGACGAAGTCGGCTACCAAATCCGGTTCGACGATGTCACCTCGCCGCACACCAAAATCCGGTACGTCACCGAAGGCATCATCCTCCGGCAGATGCTCAACGACCCCAAGCTCAACGGCATCAACGCCATTCTCTTTGACGAATTTCACGAACGCCATCTCTACGGCGACATCACGCTCGCCCGCGCTTTGCAAATCCAAGAAACTTCCCGACCCGATTTGCTCATCGTCGTCATGTCCGCCACGCTCGACGTCGCCGGTGTCGAAAAATATCTTTCCCCGTGCATCGTCCTCGAATCGCAAGGCCGCACTTTCCCGGTGCACATCGAATATCTACCGCGTCCCACCGGTGACCTGCCGGTCTGGGATATTGCCGCCGAAGAACTCGACCGGCGCTTTGAAGGCGACGCTCTCATTTTCATGCCCGGCACCTATGAAATCAGCCGCACCGTCCAAGCCATTCGCGACCGACACGGCAGCCGGTTCGTCGTCTTCCCGCTCCACGGCGATTTGCCGCCGAACGACCAAGACGCCGCCGTCGCCCGTTATCCGCAACCCAAAGTCGTCGTCGCCACCAACGTCGCCGAAACTTCGCTGACGATTGACGGCGTTCGGCTCGTGATAGATTCCGGCCTCGCCCGAATCCCCCGGTACGACCCACAACGCGGCATTAACACTTTACTCGTCGAAAAAATCGCTCGCGCCAGCACCGACCAACGCGCCGGTCGCGCCGGCCGCACCGCCCCCGGCGTTTGCCTCCGTCTCTGGACCGAACGCGAACACGAAGCCCGCGCCGCGCAAGAGCTACCGGAGATTAAACGTCTCGACCTCGCCGAAGTCGTGTTGACCTTAAAAGCCAGTGGTGTCGCCGATGTGAAAAACTTCCGGTGGCTCGAACCACCGGACCCGAAAGCGTTGGAACGCGCCGAACTTCTCCTCGAAGATTTGGGCGCGACCGACCACCACCGGCAGATTACCGCGCTCGGCCGGCGGATGCTCGCGTTCCCGATGCACCCCCGGTATGCGCGGATGTTGTTGGCGGCGGAACAATTCGGCTGCGTCCGCCAAGTCGCGCTCATCGCCGCGTTGACGCAAGGCCGGTCGCTGCTCACTCGCGGCGAAAGCCGGCAAGTCGGCGACGCCCGCGAAGATTTATTCGGCGGCGAAACGGCGAGCGATTTTTTTGTGCTGATGCGCGCTTGGCGTTACGCCGACCGGAACAGTTACGACCTCGGCCGGTGCCGGAAGCTCGGCATTCACGCGCAAACCGCCCGGCAAGTCGGCCCGCTCTACGAACAATTCATCCGCATCGCCAAAAACGAAAAACTCGACGTCAGCGAACGCCCGGCCACGAACGAAGCGATTCAGAAATGTGTGCTCGTCGGATTTTCTGATCACCTCGCCTGCCGGCTCGATGTCGGAACCTTGCGCTGCGCCATCGTCCACAACCGGCGCGGCGTGTTGGCGCGAGAAAGCGTCGTCACCGCGCCATTATTCGTCGCCACCGAAATCGCCGAAATCCAAGGCCGTGACCTCAACGTCTTGCTTAATCTCTGCACCGCCATTCACGAAGATTGGCTGCGCGAATTGTTCCCGGAAGATTTCTCAGCAACGACGTTGGTGGAGTTTGACACCACGCAACGCCGGGTCATCGCTCGCGAGCAACGCCGGTTTCGCGACTTGGTGTTGACGGAAAAATTGACCGACGCCGTGCCGAAGGAAAAAGCCGCCGAAATTCTCGCCGGTGAAGTCAGCGCCGGCACCTTAAAGCTGAACAGTTGGGACGACGCCATCGAGCAATGGATTGTGCGATTGAACCGGCTCCGCGAATGGATGCCGGAACTAAACCTGCCCGGCCTCGCCGCAAGCGACCGGTACGCTTTGCTCCAGCAATTTTGCCTCGGCGCGGTGAGTTACAAAGAAATCAAAGACAAACCAGTCTGGCCGGTGGTGAAGTCGTGGCTTTCGGCGCAGCAGCAGACGTGGATTGATGAACACGCGCCGGAGCGCATCGAGTTAAAATCCGGTCGTCGCGCCAAAGTCACCTACACCGCCGACGGTCCACCGAAACTCGCGGCGCGCATCCAAGATTTATACGGCACGAAATCATTGACAGTCGCCGGTGGTCGAATACCGGTCTGCCTCGAAGTTCTCGCGCCAAACCAACGCCCGGTGCAAGTCACCGATAATCTGGCCAATTTCTGGCGCGAGACTTACCCGAAACTCAAACAAGAATTGCAGCGCAAATATCCCAAACACGAGTGGCGGTAGCGGCTTGAACCACCGTGACAAATATGGTATCCGATTGATTGTCTAAAATGAAAATGTGGCTGCAACGATTCTTCGCAATTGCCGGGCTGACGACACTGGAAGCTCTCCGGCAACCATTGCTGTTATTGCTCACCACCTCGACAGTCGTGGCGATTTCACTGATGCCGGTCCTGCTGATGTACACGCTCGGCGAAGCGCAAAAACTCGTCCAAGACAGCGCGCTGGCGTTGCATTTTCTCTGCGGACTCTTGCTCGGCGGTTACGCCGCCAGTGCCGCGCTCGGACGTGAAATCCGCCGGGGCACTTTAACTTCCGTACTCAGCAAACCGGTGGAGCGTAGCACCTTTTTCCTCGCGAAGTTCGCCGGTGTCGCCGGTATGCTTGCATTATTTTCCATTGCCACCGGCATCGTCACGCTGCTCGCCGGTCATCTCGCTGAAAATTCCGCACCGGCGGTCAGTATTCTCCTCTACACCGCACCGTTCGCCGCTTTTCTACTAGCCGGCCTCCTCAATTATTTCAACCACCGGCCTTTTGTCTCGACGGCGTTTGTGCTGCTGGTTGTTTTTCTCACCGGCGTTTTCGCATTCGCCGCTGTGACCGGGCACGTCGCGTGGCGATTGTTACCGGCCAGTCTGTGCATTTCGTTGGCGACGCTGGTGCTGGCCGGAATCGCGCTGGTGCTCATCACACGCCTCGACCTCGTGCCGACGTTGGCAGTTTGCACGGTAATTTTTCTCGTCGGTTTGATGACGGATTATTTGCTGGGGCGCGCTGCGGAATCGAATCAATTGGCGGCGTTGGCGTACAATCTCATTCCGAATTGGCAGCATTTCTGGCTCGCCGACGCCGTGACGGGCGACGGCACGATTCCGTGGTGGTATGTCGGGCGCGTCGGAATTTATGCAACGTTTTATTTGCTTGGGAGTCTAACTTTAGGCATCCTGTCGTTCCGCAACGTGGAAACGAAAGCTTAATGGATAAACGCAACGAACGCACCGCATTGTTGGCCGCCGGAGTCGCTGGCCTCTGGCTCGGCGCGGATTTTGCTCTGGCGCGAATCACGCAACTCCGCGTCCTACCGGCGCTATTGCCTTACTCCGCGCTGACATTGGTCATCGCCGGTGTCGTGTATCTCCGGGAACGTTTTTCGCGCCGCACCGAAGAAAACAAACGCGATGCCGCACTCGCCGCTACCGAACGCGTCAGCGGCTCCATCTTCGACGAACAGACCGGTGACGAACCATTTTCCATCGCGCAAACCCGGCAACAGTTTGAGCGTTTTGTCGTCCCGGCTATTGCGCCACTTCTCGCCATCGGTCTCACCGCGTGGGTTTGGTCGCTCTACCGGCAGCTCCAACAACCCGTCGCAGCACCGGAGCAACGCCTGCTTGCCGCCGCATTTCTGGCCGGCCAAGCGTTCACCACTTTTCTATTCAGCCGGTATCTTCTCGGTATCAAAATGCGCGGCCCCGGTATCGCGCTTGGCGTCATGTGCATCGCCGCGTTACTCGCCGGTGCCGCAACGCTCGCCGGTGAAATGGGCTATCCACCGGCGGACCGGTTCGCGGCATTGACACTTGTGACCTTCACCGGTATTCTCGCAATCGAAAACTTTATCAATTTCCTCGCCGAGTTGTACCGGCCACGACGCCGTGGCGGGGAATTTTGCCAGTCGTACGAAAGTCGACTCGGCGGTTTACTCACCGAACCCGGCGCTTGGGCGCGAAATATCGCCGGCGCACTTGATTATCAATTTGGTTTCAAAGTTTCTGATACTTGGCTCTTCCACTTCCTTGAAACCGCGCTGTTGCCGCTCGTGATTTTTCAACTCGTCGTGCTTTATCTGTTGTCGTGCCTCGTATTTCTGGCGCCAGACGAAGCTGGAATTCTCGAACATTTCGGCAAACCGGTGGCGCAACTCACCAGCGGCGCGCATTTGAAATTGCCGTGGCCGTTTGAAACGGTGCGCCGTTTTCCGGTGAATCGCGTTTTGTCATTTCGCATCGGTCAAGGTCAAGCCGGTCAAGTGGAACCGAGTGTCATCGTCTGGAGTATTCCGCACGTTCAAGGCGAGGAACAATTTCTAGTCGCGGCGCCACGGAGCGGAACCGATACCAACACGGTACCGGTGAATCTCGTCGCGTTCAACATTCCGGTCGAATACCAGATCACAAATATTTTCTCGTTCGCTTACAACCACGCCGATGCCGCCCGGCTCGTCGAGCAAATCGCCTACCGGAGCCTGACGCAGGAAGCGGCGGCGCGCGACCTATTTGATTTGATGGGCGACGGTCAGACGCGCATCGCGAATTCGCTCCGGCAACGAATCCAAACCGAAACTGACCACCGGCAACTCGGAGTCGAAATCAAGTTTGTCGGTTTGCAAGGCGTTCATCCGCCGACGCAGGTGGCGGAAGCATTTGAATCGGTCATCGGCGCGCTGGAGCAAAAAGAAGCGAACATTCTCGCCGCACACGCCGCTGCCGGTCGCACCGTGACACTTGCCGCCGCCAATAGCACGAAGGCAACATTGGACGCCACCGGTTACCGGGCGCAACGCACCGAAATTTCCACCGCCGAAGCGCAACGCTTTTTGATTCTGGCCCAGACCGCCAGCAAATCGCCGCGTGTGTTCCGGACGAATTTATATCTTGGCGTGCTAGCCGACGCGTTAGCCGAGACGCGCAAATACATCGTACCGGCTTCGGCGGCAAACGAAGTCATTCAAATCAATTTCGAGGAGAAGCTCCGGCCGGAGTTGTTCGACCTCGGCACGGAGAAGAAGGAGAAGTAACGCATGAAACGAAACACTCTATTACTCGCCGCCGGTGGTCTAGTAGCGGCACTGTTCATCTTGTTGCAGGTGCTTTTCACTGTGCGCGAAGGTGAAGCGGTGGTCGTCACGACTTTCGGCAAACCGGTGCGCGCCATCACCGATGCCGGGCTTTACACCCGCGCGCCATGGCCGGTGCAACGCATTTACCGGTTCGACAACCGGGTCCACACTCTCGAAGGCGCGTTTGAAGAAACGCTCACCCGCGACGGCAAAAACATTCTCGTCGCCGTCTATGCCGGCTGGCGCATCCAAGCGCCAATTCAATTCCTCGAACGCATCGGCACCATCGAACAAGCTGAGCGCAATCTCGACGCTTTGTTACGCAGTCAGAAAAACGCCGTCCTCGGTCAGTTCCCCTTCTCCGCGTTGGTGAACACCAATACCGCCGAGGTAAAATTCGAGCAAATCGAACAGCAAATGTTAACCGCCGTGCAACCAGAAGCCGTGAACCGATACGGCGTCACCGTGCAATTTCTCGGCATCCGAAAAATCGGCTTACCGGAATCCATCACGGAAAAAGTTTTTGCGCGCATGAAAGCTGAACGCGAAGAAATCGCGGAACGCTACCGGTCCGAAGGCGAAGGCGAAGCAATTAAAATTCGCGCCGCCGCCGACAGTCAACGCAATCAACTTCTCGCGCAAGCGGAAGCCGATGCAAAACGCATTCGCGCCGAGGGCGACGCCAAAGCCGCCGAGTCATATCAAGTTTTTGAGAAGAATCCAGAACTGGCGATGTTCCTCCGGAAGCTCGAAGTACTCGAAGGCACGTTGAAGAAAAAATCCACCGTCGTTCTTAGCACCGAAACCGAACCGTTTGATTTATTGCAAGGCGACAAGGCGCTGCCGAAGAAATAATGTCTGACCACTCGACAACTGATACCGGCCATGCCGCTCTCACCGGCGCGCTGAACTCCAGCTTCCAGATTTTGCGCTGGGTGATGGTTTGTGTGGCTGGCCTTTATTTTTTCTCCGGTGTCTTTAACGTCCACCAAGGCGAACGTGCTTATGTGTTGGTCTTCGGTAAGATTGATGGCTTGGCTGGCGAGCGATTGCTGGAGCCCGGTCTCCATTGGACCTGGCCGCGGCCGATTGCCGAAATCGTTCGCATTCCAACCGAACGCGTTCAGACGGTGGACTCCGGAACATTCTGGTACCGGAACGAAAACCAATCCGCCGGTACGATTCGTCCCGGCACCGATGGCTACACTTTGACCGGCGACGCCAACTTGATTCACTCGCGCTGGGCAATCCGGTACACCGTGATTGATCCGGAGATTGTCAGTTTTCGACTCGCGAATCTCGAATCCATTTTGCAACGCGAACTCGACCACGCCGTTTTGCGCTGCACCGCGCGCCGGTCCGTAGATCAGGCGTTGCGTACCGAAATTGAAGCGCTACGCGGCGCGGTGGACACCGAACTCCGGCACCGCACCGAAGCGCTTGCACTCGGCATTCGCATTGAACGCGTCGACGTCCTCGCCCTCGCGCCGCCCCGGCAAGTCACCGCCGCGTTCGCCAGCGTTATTGAATCTGAGCAAGACCGCAGCAGCAAAATCAGCGCCGCTCGCGCCGCCGCTTCTCGGTCGCTCAACGAAGCCGCCGGTGAAGCCGCGCAACTCCAATCCGAAGGCGAAGCCTACCGGCGTCGCGTCGTCGCCGAAGTCAGCGCCAATGCCGATTATTTCACGAAAGTCTACGAGCAATACCAAAAGAATCCCGACATCATCGCTCAGACACTTTTGCAAGATACGCTTCACCGCGTGCTCACCGGCGTGGACCAAAAATTTCTCATCCACCGGAATACCACCGGCCAACAGCAACTCCGTTTGCTAATCAATCCTGAACCACAGCCGCTCGTTGTACCGTCCAAACCGTAACATGCAAACCCACAGTCACGCTCACAAACATACCGGCGCCTGTTGCGACCACGAAGTTGCGCCGCGGCTGTTCCTCTGGATTTGCATCGGCACCGCCTTCGTCGTCAACGCCTACCTTGCCGATTGGCTTTACAAGCTGAACGCACCGGTCGGCGAAGTCAGCGCCGCCATCGGTGCCATTATTTTGATGCTGCCGATTCTCCGCACTGCTCTGCGCGATTTGCGGCGCGGCGAAATCCGCATGAACGAACTCGTTACCATCGCCGTGCTCGCCGCGTTCGTCCAAGGTGATTTCCGCACCGCCGGTGTCGTCGCATTCTTTATGTTAATTTCCGTCGTCATCGAAACTCGTTCCGCCGAAGGCGCGCACGCCGCCATCGAAGGCTTGATTCGCCTCACGCCCACTAACGCCTGCCGGCTCATCGCCACCGGTGAAGAAATTATTCCGGCGGACCAACTCCACGCCGGCGACCGCGTTCGTATTTTGCCCGGCGACAATGTTCCGGCCGACGGCACAATTCAAACCGGTAAAACCACACTCAACGAAGCCACCATCACCGGCGAATCACTGCCGCGCGACAAAGGTCCACAAGACGAAGTTTTTGCCGGCACCCAAAATCTGACCGGTGCCATTGTCATCGTTGTCACTCGCGTCGGCGCCGACACGACTCTCGGTCGTGCTCGTGAACTCATTCTCGCCGCCGAGCAAACCCGTTTGCCGTTGATGCGCATCATCGACCGGTACATCGGCTACTACACACCGGCGGTGTTGATGATTGCCGGACTGGTTTGGTTCTTTACCGGTGACTGGAATCGCGTTATCGCTCTACTTGTCACCGCCTGTCCGTGTGCATTAATTTTGGCAACGCCGAGTGCGATGGTTGCGGCATTATCCGCCGCGGCACGAATGGGAATTCTCGTCAAAGATGTCGCCGACCTCGAAGCCGCCGCACGACTGACGGCGTTTGTGTTCGATAAAACCGGCACGCTCACCACCGGTCAACTCGGTGTCGCTCGACTCGCACCGGCGACCGGCGTTCAGCCGAGCGAATTACTTTTAGCCGCCGGCAGTGCTGAACGGTTCAGTAAACATCCAGCCGCGCTCGCCTTGGTTGCGCTGGCGAAGGAAGCGAACCTGACATTAATTGAGCCGCAAGATTTCCGCGAAGAACCCGGTCAAGGTGTCGTCGCCACTGTCGCCGGTGCGAAAGTTTTTTCCGGTCGCGCCACGTGGTTACAAACACACGGTATTCCCGTCACAGAAGTTGACACCGAAGGTCTGAGTGTGATTTTCGTTGCGCAAAACGGCCGGTATCTCGGCTGGGTCGGACTGCAAGATCAAGTGCGACCGGAAGCCGCCACCGCTTTGAAAGAATTGGCTGAGTTGAACATCAAACGCCTCGCGATGGTCACCGGCGACCGCGCCTCAGTCGCCACCCGCGTGGCCGGTGAAATCGGTTGCAAAGAATTTCAAGCCGAATGCTTGCCGCAGCAGAAAGTTGAATTTGTCAACGCCGTCAAAGCCGCCGGTTATCAAGTTGCCGTCATCGGCGATGGCGTGAACGATGCGCCGGCTCTAGCCGCCGGTGATACCGGGATTGCGATGGGCGCCGCCGGTAGCGATGTGGCGATTCACAGCGCAAAAATTGCACTGATGAGCAACGACCTACGTCGCCTGCCATTTCTCATCCGACTTTCCCGCGGCGCACGGACAGTCATTTACCAAAACCTTGGCATCGGCGCATTATTCATCGTCGTGGGACTGACGGCGTCCGGCCTCGGCTTGTTAAATCCAATTGTCGCCGCGATGCTCCATAACGTCGGTTCGCTGATCGTCGTCTTCAACAGCGCCCGCCTCATCCGCGCCGGCGAAGAGCTTGATCAGAAATCATGAACGAACCGATTATTGAAGCCAGCCATTTGACGAAGGTGTTCCGGGATTTCTGGCGGCGTCCCAAAGTCGGAGCGGTCAACGACATTTCTTTCACGGTCAAGCCCGGCGAAGTTTTTGGTCTGCTTGGGCCAAACGGTTCCGGTAAGAGTACAACTCTTAAAATGTTGCTCGGCCTGCTTTATCCGACAAGCGGCCAGTTGCACGTGCTAGGCCGGTCACCGCGAGATGTGAAGACGAAGGCGCGCATCGGTTACCTACCGGAGGAATCGTACCTCTATCCGTACTTAACCTCGAGGGAGACGCTGACATTTTACGGAATGCTCTTTGACCTACCGGCTGGTGAACGGCGAGAACGGTTGGAACAATTGCTGGCGATGATCGGTCTCCGTCATACACGCGACCGGCAAGTCGGCGAGTTCTCCAAAGGTATGGCGCGCCGAATCGGTTTGGCGCAGGCGCTCATCAATGATCCGGATTTGGTGATCCTCGACGAGCCAACGTCCGGACTTGATCCGATTGGTTGCCGGCAGGTAAAAGATTTGATTCAAGCGCTCGCCAAACGCGGCAAAACGATTTTACTGTCGTCGCATTTGCTCGCGGATGTCGAAGATGTTTGTGACCGGGTCGCGATTCTTTACAACGGTCGAGTGCAAGCGCTCGGCACAATCAATGAATTACTGGAACAACGCCAGCAATACCGGCTGACGGTGCCGGAGTTACCACCGGCGGCGATGCAGCGCATTCTTGCCGCGATGCGAGCGGAACTTGGCAGCGAGCCGGTGGTGGATCATCCGCGTCGCGACCTTGAACAATTTTTCCTCGAAGTCGTTGAGAAAGCCCGGCGCGCCACGACTGAAGCTAGCGGCGTTGGCACGTCAGCCGGTGTCGCCCAATATCTGGCCGGTGGTGACAGACTTCAGCAGCTCGTAACCGCTCCGGCACCGGTATCCGCAC
>CAINDI010000118.1 GCA_903847335.1 uncultured Verrucomicrobiota bacterium
CTTTCCCCACCATCCGCCACCGGTCAGTGAACAAAGCAAGATCACAGTCTGTCTAAGGATTACATATGTACACACACAAATTAGGTCCGCGCGCCGAATACAGAGAAAAGCAAGGCGTTCGCGTCGCGGCTGCACCTTGTCTGGCCGAGAAATATCGCAAACTGAAATCGCTAACAGTCAACGTCGGCTATTACGCGCCGACGGGAACCATTAAATATCGCGACCTGACCTACGACGTAAATCTGCACCACGCCAAATCCGTTTTCCGTCTCGATTGTGCAAATGACGAATGCGTGCAAGGTGACTTTGATCTGACTGAAGAACTCGCCGCCGCCACCGCCAAGCGCGCCAAAACCGTCGCCGGTGAGTTGTGCTGCAAAGGCTGGCAGAACAAAGCGTCGATCAAAAAAATCAAGTGCAACCATGTGCTGCGCTACAAACTAAAACTGGGATACTAATGCACCGCCCTTTTTTACCCAGCGGTTTCCACTTTACTTCTCATCGCCAGATTTGCTATGTGTTGCCTAGGTATGATGAAGGTAAAAAACTTCAGGTAGTGAGGAGTTAAACGAACAGGTCAACCAACCCCAACAGGAGAACAGACCATGGCAGCAAAACGTAAACCCAACGCCGCATTCATGAAACCAGTTCAACCCAACGAGAAACTCGCTGTGGTTGTCGGTTCCAAACCATTACCCCGCACCGAGCTGACCAAAAAGCTCTGGGTATACATCAAGAAGAATGGCTTGCAGGATAAAAAAGTCCGGACCCAAATCAATGCCGACGAAGCATTGAAAGCCGTGTTCGGTGGCAAGAAGTCAGTCTCGATGTTTGAGATGACCAAGTTGGTCTCCAAGTGCGTGAAGTAAGACTACGCTAAATCTAAGAGGCGATTCTCGTCATTGAGAATCGCCTCTTCTGTTTTAAAACGAACCGACCACTCCACTGATTCCATTATCCATCTTGACATAATAAAAGATGGGTATATCAACGCCGATACAACTTGCGGGAACGCCCTGCAATTTGAATACGTCGTATTAACTAAAAAGGGAACGAGACCATGCGGATTAATACTTGGATACTAGCAATCGCATTAGCAGGAACATTGACAGCACGGGCTGGCGAAAATCTTATCGCTGACCCTTCGTTTGAGGAAACTAAAACCCGAGACCAATTTGGATTAGTTTTTTCGAAATGGAGCGGCTCTAAGTATGAAGGTGCTTGTGCGTTCGAGGTGGGGACAATCGCTCACTCTGGACAACACTCCTGCTTACTGGTGGGCTATAGCGCACCTAAAATTCGCGTCCGCGCACCCGAACGCGAGCTTGAGCCGGGCCGGTACCGCATCACCGCATTCATCCGTGGACTGGATATTAGTTCCGGCACCTGGAATCGAACCACAGAACTCATGTTCGACGACCAGTACCTAGAACTCAAAAAGAACGGCACCTTTGGCTGGACACCATTGACTTATGTCGCGGAGATCAAAGAAAAGAAAAAAGTCACCGGTCCGTCGTTTGGTCTCTGGGCGCCGGGCTTCTTCTGGATTGATGATGTGACGATGGAAAAAGTAGCCGACGATACACCACTCACACCCCAACCGGTACTCGGTAAAGAAGAATCTCCAATCACACCACCGGGGGAATTAAAAGCGGATGCGGTGCGCTGTCCGGTTTGTGCATACCGGAACGAGCCGTCTTGGAAAACATGCTACGCCTGCGGTTCAACGTTGGAAGCCCAAGCAAAAAAAGCCGACGGACCACCGGTGAAGATTGTGGCTTCGTTCGACGGCAAAAATCCATTAAATGGAAAAGACATCGCGATAGTGACCGAACACGCCACGACCGGCACCAAGGCGCTGCGGATTGCCGCAGGCTATGCGACAATGGACGGACTCCAAGATTGGACTGGCTACGATTTTCTCAAGATAGATATCTACGCCGATGCGCTCGATCCTGTTCCGGTGAATCTTGAGATTCGTGACACCTCTAGCAAAAACTACTGGACGCGCGTAAATTATTCTACCGTGGTCCCACCCGGTCAGAGTACGCTAGTGCTTCCGGTGAAGCAGCTTTATGTCGGTGAGAAATCACGCCCTGGTCGCATGCTGGATCTCAAGAACGTGAACCGCTTTGTCATCTCCCACGCCTCGGAAACAACCACCGGGGCACTATTTATTGGCAGTATCCGTCTGGAGCGCGACGATGCACCGGAGAAAGTCGCCTTTGATGGACTTCACGCATTTTCCTTCGGCCCCGGGACTGGCCCGCTGATGGATGGATTTACCTCAATCACACCGGCGACAATTTATTCAAAGGGCCGGGGTTATGGATTGAAAAATCCCAAAATCTATCGCGCCTTGAATGTCCTCCAACCGGAACCTCTCTACCAGAATTTTATGTGTATCACCTCCGGTGGGTTTCTCGTGGATGTGCCGAATGGCAAGTACCACGTCTTTGTTAACATCGATAACGCCTCCGGCTACTGGGGCGAATTTCAGACCTTTACGAAACGCACGATTCTCGCGCAGGGTCAGCCGGTCGTGACCGAGACAATGACCTTTGCCGATCAAGTGCGAAAATACTTCCGTTTCTGGAACACGGAAGATCTGCCGACCGAAACCACCTTTGATAAATATCAAAAAGAATATTTTCACGAAAAACAGTTCAACGTCACCGTCACCGATGGCCAGCTTGACCTCGGATTCCAGAGTGAAAACTGGGGCTGCAGCGTTTCGGCGGTCGTGATTTATCCAATGGAAAAAGCTGCGCAAGGCCAGCAGTTCCTCCAATTTATCGAGGGTCGCCGGCGTTTCTATTTCGACAATTACTTTAAACGCGTCTTGCACCGGCCGACCGGCGACACCTTAACGCCTACTCCGGCTGACCAAGCGCGCGGTTATGCGCTTTTCCAGCGCGACCAGATGGAAGATGTTTTCTACAACGACACACCGAAGAAAGGTGAAACCTGTGCGAAGTTGCAGCGAGATGCGTTTGCCGGTGAGTACGAGCCGGTCAACTTTGCGCTCGTGCCGCTCCGCGATTTGGGGGCCGTAACTGTGAGCGTAAGCGACCTTCAAGGACCCGCCGGTACAATTCCATCGAAGGCAGTGGATGTTGGATTTGTTTCCTACCGTGTCTCGCGTGTGACCATGGAAGGCTCAATCTACACCATTGAACCGCGCTTGCTGATGCCCACCAACACGGTCGTTTGTCCGAAAGATGTCACGCGCCGGTTCTGGCTGACAGTAAAGACACCGGTGGATGCGAAACCGGGCCTTTATCAGGGGACAGTCACGGTTGCGACTACGAAGGGCGAAAGTACACTACCGCTCGCATTCACTGTGCGTCACGGCACACTTGATCCACTCGATACTCCCGCCGGTCCATTAGGACACGATATTGGTATTCCGTGGATTGGCAATGATCCAGACGCGACCGCCTTTGCGGAGTCAATGACCGAGAAAAGCCTCCGCAAACTGCGCGAGTATGGCTTTACCTGCTTTAGCGGTATGCCAGCGATTAGCTATAAAGGTTTCGACAAGACTCATCAGCCCATGCTTGATTTCACTCGCGCCGATATTCAGATGAAACAGGCGAAGGACTTAGGCTTTCTCGCCGTTAGCAGTTATGGCAGCGCCATGATCGGCTTGAACACCTACTTTCAGGATCTTGCCGCTATGAAGGCCGCCGGATTCACCGATTACAGCGAATTCATCAAAGCCGTGTATAGCGCCGTGCAAAAGCATGCGAATGAACAAGGCTGGCTACCGGTGTACTACGGCTTGGGAGATGAACCACTGGGTGACACAGTGATTCAGTCAATGCTCAATGCAGAGGCCTATCGCAAAGCTTTCCCGAAAGGACCACCTTTCTTTGGTGTTTTCTCCAGTTATGCCGGTAGCGACACGAATGATCCACACTTCCGCCTTGCTAAAACCTCAACCGTGCCGCTGTGGAATGGCCATAATGAAGATTCGGTTAACCTCCTGCACGCCGCCGGAAGCGATTGGGCTTACTACAACGACGGCAAGCGCTGGACCTTTGGTGATTATTTGTATAAGGCAGTCAAGCAATTCGGGTTGAAGTGTCGGGTGGCTTGGCACTGGAATTGTGTCGCCGGCGATCCCTACTACGCTCTTGATTGTCGGGAAGATGACTGGGCTTGGTGCAACTCGACACCGGACGGCCGGTTAGTTCCGTCGATTGACTTATTTGAGCGGAAGCGCTCCGGACTCAACGATTATCGCCGGCTTCTCACGCTAGCGCGCTTGGCAAAGGAAAAGGCCGGCACACCGGCAGCGCAAGCCGGAGAAAAATTAATCGCCGACCGCATGGCGAGCTTCAAACTTGGCCAAACCAAACACGAAGCACTCTTCGACATGGCCGACTACGATCAGTTCCGCGCCAAAGTCAGCGATGCGATTGAGGCCTTGCGCCGGTAGCACCAGCGCCAAAGCGAAAAGCCGATCGATGCACAAAATGCATCGGTCGGCTTCGCTGCTTTAGTTCAGATGGAGTTTGCTTTGATATAGGCAATCAACTCGTCAACCTGCGCAAAGGCGACAGCGATGACGGTGTCCGCCGCGCCGTAGTAAATTGCGAGCCGACCGGTGCGACTATCCGCCAGCAATCCCACCGGGAAACAAACATTCGAGACATCGCCCAGACATTCATAGGGCTCGCGTGGATTAATCAAGTACGGCCGAGTCCGATAAAGCACCCGCCACGGCTCATCGCGGTCAAGAATCGCCGCACCAAAAGAGTAAGTCATGCCGTTACACATCGTCACCACTCCGTGATAAAAGAGCAGCCAGCCTTCCTTGGTTTCCAGCGGCGCCGGACCGGGACCGATTTTTGTCCGCTGCCAACCGCCGGTGGTCCCCATCACAAATCGATTTTTGCCCCAATGGGTCAGATCCGGACTTTCACTATAGAAAATATTCCCAAACGGCGTATGCCCGATATCGCTCGGCCGGCTCAACATCGCAAACTTGCCGTCGATTTTGCGTGGGAACAAAACACCATTCCGATTACACGGCAACGTCAGGTTTTCCATCGCGTAATACGTCCGAAAATCTTTCGTCCATGCGCAGCCAATCGTTGGATCGCCATGAATCCCATTGCACCAAGTCACATAGTAGCGGTCACCAACTTTCACCACGCGCGGGTCGTAAGCGTATTCGTAGGGCAGATCCTTGATTGCCTTGGAAAACCGAATCGGTTTGTGATCAATGTCCCAGTGAATCCCATCCTGACTCCAACCGGTATGCAGGCCGCACACTCGGTGGATATCGTCCACCCGAAAAACACCGACAAAGCCCTTACCGAAAGGCACCACTGCACTATTAAAAATACTGTTCGCCAACGGAATCGCATCCCGCGGCACAATCGGATTCTGGCTGTAGCGCCAAACCGGATAGCGATACCCGCTCGGTTTTTCTTCCCACGGAATGTTCGCAAGCGCTGGCCCAATAATTGTCGAAGTCTTCATCCGTTTCATGTTGGTATCATCTGTAAAAGTATTATAAATGTCAAATAGTTCGGAAGTTTCACAGAAAAATCAATATCTTCTTAGTCTCACACATTTTTATTCAGCTCACCCTTGTGACCAGTTAGACCCACAACTGCCGGTCGAGTGACCGGTATTGAATGGCTTCCGAGATGTGGTCGGACTGAATTTGTTCGCTACCGGCAAGGTCGGCAATTGTACGGCTGACTTTCAGAATCCGGTCATAGGCGCGGGCGCTTAGATTTAATTCCGTCATCGCCATCTTCAAAAGCTCTTGGCAGTCTGTATCGAGCCGGCAGTGCTGTTTCATTTCCTTCGGCGCCAGCCGGGCATTAGCATGGCCGAATCGTTCACGCTGAACCGTGCGAGCTCCGGCGACGCGTTGCCGGATTTTTTCAGAAGTTTCACCGGTGGCTTCGCCAGCCATTTCCTTGTACTTCACCGCCGGGACTTCGATGTGAATATCGATTCGGTCGAGCAACGGCCCGCTGACTCGGTTCCGGTATTTGGTAATCATGTTCGGCGAACACCGGCACTCGCGTTTGGGGTCGCCATAGAAACCGCACGGGCAAGGATTCATTGCCGCAACCAACATGAAATTCGCCGGGAAAGTCATTGTGCCGGTCGCTCGTGAAATCACGACGCGGCCTTCCTCCAGCGGTTCGCGCAAGGCTTCGAGAACGTCCCGGTGAAATTCTGGTAGCTCGTCGAGAAATAATACGCCGTGATTTGCCAGACTGATTTCGCCGGGCGTCAGGTTGGATGTGCCACCGAGCAGACCAGCATTGCTCGTGGTGTGATGCGGCGACCGGAACGGGCGCGTCGCCACCAATGCCTGACCTTTCGGCAAGAGTCCGCAAATGCTGTGGATTTTCGTCGTCTCCAGAGCTTCTTCGAGCGTGAACTCCGGTAAAATTGTCGGCACTCGTTTCGCCAGCAATGTCTTGCCGCTACCGGGCGGGCCGATCATCAGAATGTTGTGACCACCGGCGGCAGCAACTTCGAGCGCCCGCTTCACGCTCTCCTGCCCTTTCACATCCACGAGGTCCACGTCGTATTGCCGGTGCTGCTGAAAGATTTTGGTGGGATTTTCTCGGACGGAAATCAATTCGCGCTTACCGGCGATGAACTCGGCAACCTCGCGGAGATTTTTCGCCGGATAAACTTCGAGACCTTGAACCACGGCAGCTTCGGCGACATTATCCGCCGGCACAATCACACCGCGTTTGCCTTGTTGCTGAGCGCGAATCGCAATCGGCAACACGCCGGCGACATTGCGCACCGCACCGCTCAACGCGAGTTCGCCGACGATGACAAAGTCGTCGAGTTTTTCCGCCACAATCTGTTCGCTCACGGCGAGAATGCCGATGGCGATAGGCAAATCGAAACTCGGTCCTTCTTTTTTCACGTCTGCCGGCGCGAGGTTGATGGTGGTGCGACCCATGACGTATTTGAAACCGCTATTTTCGATGGCGGTTTTCACTCGATCACGAGACTCTTTCACCGCTGCGTCCGGGAGACCGACGATGATGACGGCCGGTTGGCCCCAACCGGAATTGACTTCCACCTCGACCGGGAATGCGTCGATGCCGAGGAGAGACGCGGAATGAACTTTGGCGAGCATGGAGAATCAATACACAAACGGCTCGGACAAGTCGAACGCGTTTTGAATGAGGCGAATATCCGCCGGTTTGCGGACACCTTCTTGCAAGATGACTTCCACGATGTCGAACCGAAACCGGATGCGCGGATGGCCGAGCAACCGGAGATAATCGAGCGCGGTACGGCTCATGTGATTTTGTTTTTCTTTCGTGACGGATTCGCTCGGTGCGCCGTAGTCGTCGCTCTTGCGGGTTTTGACTTCGACGAAGACCAGCCATTCACCGTGCCGACAAACGATGTCAATCTCACCGGCGCGCGTCTTGAACCGGCGGACGAGAATCCGGTAACCGTGCCGCCGGAGATAACGGGCGGCGAATTTCTCGCCGCGTTCGCCGAGCGCCATTTTCGCGGTGGGATTGACGGCGAGTTTGCGCAACCAGTTCCAAGCCATGCCGGGATTTTAACCGGAAGCCTTCCACTCAACAAGTTTAACCGGCGGCATCTCGGCACCGGACATGAAACAGCGGCAGCCCTAGTTTCCAGCGGATAGCAGCGAGCCGGAGCACCAACGTCGTGGCCAGACTGCTACCGGCTGCGACCACCTCGGATGGCGTCCACCGCAATACCAACACATACACCAGCGCGCCGCACAAAGCCGCCGTTGCGTACAAATAAATCGCCGAGCGAAAAACCAACGGAATCGTGCCAGTTAAAACATCGCGCAGGATGCCACCGGCCACGCCGGTAATAACTCCAAGCATTACGCCCACCGGCACCGCAACGCCGAACGCGAGCCCTTTCTTGGTTCCAATCAATGTGAACAAGGCCAAGCCAAACGCGTCGGCCACCAACAATACCGTTCGCGGCAACGACCGGTAGCGCGCTATGATAAATGTTCCCAGCCCAGCCAACATGGCCGTCAGCAAGTAATACGGATTCCGCATCCACGCGACCGGCACATCGCCCAGCAACAAATCGCGAACAGTGCCGCCGCCGAATGCCGTGACAACGGCCAACACAAGCACGCCGAAAAGATCAACCTGCTTTCCTTCCGCCGCTAGTACACCGGTCACGGCACAAACGCCAACCGCGACTAGCTCCAAGGTCAAAGAAATGTTCATCGGCATCAATATAGCAATTTTTACGACTGGTCAGCAATCGCCTTTTTACACCAAGACGACGCTTGCAAAAATTATCGATTTAAGGAAGCTTATCGCAACAATCAGGAGGTCAGTATGCAACGCATTCAAGAATGGTTTATCCGCTCGGCAATCGTGGTCATGCTCTTCGCAACCCAAGGCTGTGCTTTACTTCTGGTGAGCGCCGGTGCCGGCGCGGCGGTGGGCGTGGTCTCCTATATCGGCAACGAACTC
>CAINDI010000119.1 GCA_903847335.1 uncultured Verrucomicrobiota bacterium
TGGCCGTTGATCGCGGCGCGCCGGCGACGATTGACGCGCAGGAGTTAAATTTTGATAAGCCGACGAATATGGCCTACGGCAAAGGCGATGTGGTGGTGCGTTATGGCGACGCAATCTTGCGCGCGGATCAGGCGCGATTCAGTAGTTTGACGAAAGAAGTTTGGGCGCAAGGAAACGTGCGGTTGTACCGGGACGGCCAAGAGTGGAAAGCGCCGTCGATGTATTACAATCTCGATACGCGCCAGTTGAAGACGGAGGAAGTGTGGGGATTTTTTGAGCCGGTCTATCTGCATGGCCGGGACGTGAGCCAGATTGCGAGTAATCATTACACGGCGGCGAATGCTACGTTGACGACGTGCGATTACGAGCACGAGCATTTTCGCTTGCAAGCGAAGCACGCCGAGATTTATCCGGGCGACCGAGTGGTGTTGCATAATTGTTCGCTCTGGATTGGTAAAGTGCCGGTGCTGTGGATCCCGGTGATGATTTGGTCGTTGGCCGGTGATGTGCCACCGGTGAATGTCAATATCGGCAGTAAGTCGCGCTGGGGATTTTTTGTGCAGACGTTGACGGAGTGGCGGCTCAATCCGAATTTTCAATTAGGCGTCAATCTCGACGAACGGGAAGAGCGCGGTTTTGCTCCCGGTGCGAACCTGAAGTATCAATTTGAAAACGGGAACATCATCGGTTCGTTGCGCGGCTATTATATCAATGACGCCGATCCGATTGAAAATACTGACATCACCGCCAACAAGATACTGCCCCGCAATCGGTACTTCAGCGAATGGCAGCATAAGCAATTTTTCTCGGATGATTTGAGTTTAACCGTGGACATGAATCGGCAAAGTGACCCGAATATGTACAACGATTTCTTCAACGGTGAATACAGCGTGAACCGTGACCCGAATTCTGTCATAGACCTAACGAAACGCGGGGAAAACTACACGATGTCAGCACTCGTTCGTCCGCAATTGAATAAATTTTTTACTGAAGTCGAACAGTTACCGGAAGTCAAATGGGCGGTGAACCGGGTCCGAATCGGCTCCACACCGGTTTTTTACGAAGGCGAAAGCAGCGCCGGTTATTATTCCAGTGCCCCGGGAAATTCTAATTATCTCGTCAACGTCTCCGGTAGCACCAACTCGCCATGGCTCACCGGTTCGATGACGCGAGTGGACACGTTTCATCAACTCGTGCTGCCGCTCACTTTTTTTGATTGGCTCAATGTCGCGCCGCGTATCGGTGGCCGGTACACATATTATGGACTCAATTCCAGCGTGAACGCGGATAGCAACGGCCTCAAACGTCTAGTCGGCGATTTTGGTGTGGAAACCTCATTCAAGTTCACTCGCACCTGGTCGGATGTGCGTAACGATTGGTTTGGGATTGATGGCTTGCGGCACATCGTCGAGCCATTTGCGGATTATCAGTGGGTACCGGGGCCGAGCGTGACCACAAATCAGCTATTTCAATTTAATACCGTCAATTCCATTACGTTGCCGAATGGCTCGACGCTACCGGTGACTCGTTATATGCCGCTGGGTTTTCCGGCGAACGGCGCGATTGATGCGATTGGCGGAGAAGACGTGGTGCGCTTTGGTCTCCGGCAACGATTGCAAACCCGCCGGGACAATCAACCTTGGGACTTATTGGAAGTGGCGGCGTGGACAGATTTTAATTTTGAGCGGAATGCTGGCCAAACTGATTTTTCCAATATCTTCGGCACGATGACGGTGCGACCGACGACTTGGTTGACGTTGGATACATTTACCCGGTACGACCTCCAGCAGTCAGTGGTTCAGGAATTTAATACCGATGCGCGTCTCAGCAACGGCGACCGGTGGTCGGTCGGTCTTGGCACTCGATATTTGCGCGAAGATAGCAATTTAGTGAACGTGGATTTGTCGTACCGGCTCACGCGGCACTGGGTCGCGCAGATGTTTGAACGATTTGATATGCAGACTGGCCGGTGGCAGGAACAAGATTATGTGTTGCGGCAGGAATTGCACGATTGGTATATCAACTACGGATTCCGGTACCGGAACGAAGTCGTTGGCGGTCATGAAACAGCAGTTTATTTTTCGATCACCTTGAAAGCTTATCCATCAACCCATCTCGGGTTTAACTAAGAAAGGTAATAAAAATATGGTTAAAATTACTATCGTTGGCACTGGGTACGTCGGTCTAGTTACCGGCGCGTGTTTTGCCGAAGTCGGACACCAAGTTGTCTGCGTGGATAACGACCTCAAGAAAGTTGTATTCCTGCAAGGCGGCGGCATTCCGATTTATGAGCCTGGACTCGAAGAGCTGGTGAAGAAGCATGTCGCCTCTGGCCAGCTTCGCTTTACCGGACAGATTGCGGATGGTGTCGCTCACGCTGAGGTAATTTTTATCGCCGTGCCGACTCCACCGAAACCGGATGGTTCGGTCGACATGACGTTTGTCGAGCGCGTGGCCCGGGAAGTGGCCGGTGCAATGACCGAGTACA
>CAINDI010000120.1 GCA_903847335.1 uncultured Verrucomicrobiota bacterium
AGTGTGGACACCGCCACCGAAAAATTGATTCAAGAAGCGTTGGAACGTCTGATGGCACACCGGACAAGTTTTGTCATTGCCCACCGGCTTTCGACAGTTCGCAATGCCGACCAGATTCTCGTTCTCAAAGCCGGCGGAATTATCGAACGCGGCACGCACTCGGAATTGATGGCGCAAGATGGTTTATACGCCCAGCTTTGTAGGGTGCAATCCACTGCTGTGACGATTGAGGAACGGTTGGCCGAAGTGGATGTTTCTTTGCGCTAGGAATACCGGAACGATTCGCTATACTTACCGGTTCAAGAAATGGCCAAAGACTCCATTATCATTACCGGGGCGCGTCAGCATAATCTCAAGAACCTGAGCCTCACCTTGCCGCGCGACCGGCTGATTGTCATGACCGGGCTGAGCGGTTCCGGTAAATCGTCACTGGCATTTGATACAATTTACGCCGAAGGCCAGCGCAAATATGTCGAGAGCTTGTCGGCGTATGCTCGGCAATTTCTTGAACAACTTCAGAAACCGGAAGTGGATCACATCGAAGGTTTGTCGCCGGCGATTGCCATTGAACAACGCAGCGCCGGTAGCAATCCGCGCTCCACCATTGCCACCACGACCGAGATTTACGAATATCTCCGGTTGCTTTACGCCAACGTTGGCCGGCCGCATTGTCATGAATGCGGCAAGCCGATTACCACGCAAACTACGAGTCAAATCGTGGAGCAAATTCTGGCGTTGGGCGAGGGAACGCAAATCATGTTGCTCGCGCCGCTGGTGCGTGGACGGAAAGGCGAGTTCCGGGACATTTTCGCCCGGTTGCGGAGCGAAGGGTTTGTCCGGGTTCGAGTGGATGGCAAAATTCTCGACCTCGCGGAACCGTTGAAGCTCGACAAGAAACGCAATCACTCTATCGAGCTGGTGGTGGATCGCATTGCGTTGGCGCTGAAAACTCGACCGCGACTGGCGGACAGTGTTGAAACCGCACTCAAAAAAGGCGAAGGCACATTGCTCGTCGCTGCGCCGGACTCGGAGCGATTGTTCAGCACGCAAAACGCCTGCCCGGATTGTAGTATCAGCTACGGCGAGTTCACGCCCCGGCATTTTTCATTCAACTCACCGTACGGCGCGTGCAAAACTTGTTCCGGTCTCGGCACAAAACAATTTCTCGACCCGGATTTGGTGGTGCCGGACAAAACGAAATCCATTGAAGGTGGTGCGATTACGGCGTGGCGGCGCGGTGGCCGGCGGTTGATTATTTATTACAAGATGCTGCTGCGCGGATTGGCGAAGCATTACAAGATTGACCTCGAAACGCCGTGGAAAGATTTACCGGAGAAAGCACAACAGGAAATTTTGCACGGAACCACCGACGAAATCGAATTTACCTACTGGCGCAAAGGTGCATGGCGGAAGTTGCCGAAGAAATTTGAGGGCGTGATTCCGAATTTGGAACGGCTTTACGAAGATAGCGACAGCGAATTCACCAAGACGCGACTTCAGCAATACATGGTTGGAATGCCGTGTCCGGATTGCAAAGGCGCGCGGCTTCGCAAGGAAAGTCTCGGCGTCACCATTGCTAACAAGTCGATTATCGACGCGACGCGGCTGAGCATTACCGGTGCGATTGAGTTTTTTGATTCGCTACAGTTGACTGCGTCCGAGCAAAAAATTGCCGACCAAGTTTTGCGGGAAGTCCGGTCGCGTCTCAAGTTTCTCCGGAATGTTGGTCTTGGTTATCTGACGCTCGACCGGCAGAGCGATACGCTCAGCGGCGGTGAAGCGCAGCGGATTCGTTTGGCGACGCAAATCGGCGCGGGACTTGTCGGTGTGCTTTATGTTTTGGATGAACCGAGCATCGGTTTGCACCAGCGCGACAATGCGCGGTTGCTCGACACTCTGAAAAGTTTGCGCGATCTCGGAAATACCGTTCTCGTGGTCGAGCATGACGAAGATACGATCCGGCAAGCGGATTACATCGTCGATCTCGGTCCCGGCGCCGGTGTTCACGGCGGATACATCGTGGCGGAAGGCGCGTTGCCGGCGATTTTGGCGTCGCCGAAATCGTTGACCGGCGCATATCTCCGCGGGGAATTGCAGATTGCGGTGCCGAAAGCGCGCCGGAAGGCAACGAAAGGTTGGCTGACGATTAAAGGGGCGCGGGAAAATAATCTGAAGAATATTGATGTGCGGATTCCGTTTGGGTTGCTGACGTGCGTCACCGGTGTGAGCGGTTCGGGTAAGTCAACGCTGGTGGATGATATTTTGTGCAAGGCGCTGTTCCGAAAACTTTATCGAGCGAAAGAGCGACCGGGAGCGCACGCGGGAATTACCGGGATTGATGAGTTGGACAAAGTCATCGTGATTGACCAATCGCCGATTGGTCGGACGCCGCGCTCGAATCCGGCGACTTACACGAAGGCGTTTGATTTGATTCGGACGTTGTTCGCGAGTTTGCCGAACGCGAAAATTCGCGGGTACGGACCGGGGCGATTTAGTTTCAATGTGAAAGGCGGCCGGTGCGAAGCGTGTACCGGCGACGGCGTGATTAAGGTGGAGATGCATTTCCTGCCGGATGTGTACGTGGTTTGCGAACAATGCGCGGGCCGCCGGTACAGTCGCGAGACGCAGGAGATTACTTACAAAGGGCGGAACATCGCCGATGTGTTGGAGATGACGGTGGACGAAGCGGAAGAATTTTTCCGAGCGGTGCCGAAGCTCCGCGATATTTTGCAGACGTTGCAGGATGTCGGTCTTGGCTATCTGAAAATCGGGCAGCAGGCGACGACGTTGTCCGGTGGCGAGGCGCAACGGATTAAACTTTCGAGCGAGTTGGCGAAGAAGGCCACCGGTCGGACGCTTTACATTTTGGATGAACCGACGACAGGTTTGCATTTTGCGGATGTGCACAAGCTGCTGGATGTGCTGACGAAGCTCCGGGACGCGGGAAATACACTTTTAATCATCGAGCACAATTTGGATGTGATTAAGAGCGCAGACTGGCTGATTGATTTGGGGCCGGAAGGCGGCGATGCCGGCGGTGAAGTGGTTGCGGCGGGAACGCCGGAACAAGTTTGCACTATCGAACGTTCGCATACCGGACAATTCCTCCGGCAAGTTTTGGGAAAATGAGCAAACCGTTTACTTGTGAAAACTCTGTGGGCTATGTTATTTTTGCTGAGCTAAGAAAACGTCCAGTTTTTCTATGACGAGCGAACAATTTTATCAAAATGTGATTGCCACAGCGCTGGATGGTTTTTGTCTAACTAATCTGCAAGGGCGAATTCAGGATGTCAACGACGCCTATTGCAAGATGCTTGGTTACACGCGTGAGGAATTGCTGGCGAAATCCATTACTGATATCGAAGTGCTAGAGGATGAAAAGGAAGTTGCGCGGCATAAACAAAAGATTCTCACGCAAGGCTTTGACCGTTTTAAAACTCAGCATCGGCGAAAAGATGGCACAGTGCTAGATGTTGAGATAAGTGTCCGGTCTGCTGCGGAGACCGTTGAAGGTTTTATCGTTTTCATTCACGATATAACGGAGCGCCGGCACACGGAGACGCTTGTCGAAAAACTTAATGAAGCCCAGCACCTGACAAAAATCGGAAGTTGGGATTGGAATTTAAAGACCAATACGGTTTGGTGGTCGGACGAGACTTACGAGATTTTTGGCATGCAACAGGGCGAGTATATTCCCAGCGCTGAAAAGAATGCGCGCTATTACCATCCGGACGATGTGGAACTATTCGGCCGCGCCGTGGAGCAATCGCTAAAGACCGGGGCACCGGTGAATATGGATTTGCGGTTGATTGTGAACGGTCAGGAAAAGTTCTGCTACGTCCAAGCGCAAGCCAAGGCCGATGCTTCCGGGAAAATTGTTCGCTTGGCCGGAACCATTCGCGACATCTCCGAGCGGCACCGGGATTCGCTCCAGCTCATCCAGGCGAAGGATGACTGGGAGCGGACGTTTGATGCGGTGCCAGACCTGATTAGCATTATCGACAGCAACCACAAAATCGTCCACGCAAACCGCGCCATGGCCGAAAAGCTCGGCGTGACAACAGAGGAAGCGGTGGGAATGCTCTGTTACGAATGTGTGCATGGCCTCTCCACGGCACCGGCCTTTTGTCCGCACGCCCGGCTGATGGCGGATGGCAAGGCGCACACTGAAGAAGTGGAAGAAGCCCGGCTCGGCGGCACGCATCTCATTACTTGCTCGCCGCTTTATGACCGAAATGGCAAACTGCTGGGCAGCGTTCATGTAGCGCGCGACATCACTGCGCTGAAACGCGCTACCGAACATGAACGCGACAGCAATCGGAAACTGGTGGAGACGCTCAACGAATTGCGCGAAACGCAAAACCAGCTCGTCCAGCGCGAAAATCTCCGCGTGATGGGGCAGATGGCCGCCGGTATCGCGCACGATTTCAATAACGCGCTTTCCCCCATCATCGGTTTCACTGAGTTGCTCACCAAACATCCGGAGAAACTGGCGGATCACGATGCTGTCCGGCAACGTCTGCAAGTCATTCACAGTTGCGCCACGGATGCGGCGCGGGTGGTCCGGCGGATTCGCGAGTTTGGCCGTCAGGACGCCGCCACGGAAACTTTCGCACCGGTGGATTTGCCGAAGCTCGTCCGACAAACTATTGAGCTGACTCAACCGCGTTGGCAAGACCAAGCGCAATCCGCCGGCGTGAATATCGAAATCAAAACGGAATTTTTCCCGGTCACACCGGTGCCCGGTGACGAATTTGCCATTCGCGAAATGTTGACGAATTTAGTTTTTAACGCCGTGGACGCGTTGTCGCACGACGGCTCCATCACCATCGGCACCGCGATGGATGGACAATTTGTCCGGTTGTGGGTGAAAGATACCGGTGTCGGCATGACCGACGAAGTCCGGCAGTGTTGCATGCAACCGTTCTATACCACCAAAGGCGAAGTTGGTAGTGGTCTCGGTCTGGCAATGGTGCACAGCATCGTGCGCCGGCATCGCGGCACGGTGGACATCGAAAGTGAACTCGGCACCGGCACGAACATCATTGCTCGTTTTCCGTTGGAACAACAAACCGGGAAAGCGCCGACCAGCCAACTCCGAACGGCGGCGTTAAAACAACCTCGGCGCGTGCTCATCGTGGATGACAAACCGATGCTTCGCACCGTGGTGGAATCGTGGTTGACGCTGGATGGTCACACTGTCGAGACCGCCGCCGATGGCGTGGAAGCGTTGGCGCGATTGCAGGTGAACAAGTTTGACCTCGTCATCACCGACAAAGCGATGCCGAAGATGAATGGTGAATTATTGGCGGCTGAGATTCATAAAAAATATCCCGGCCTACCGGTGGTGATGCTCACCGGTTTCGGCGACATCATCAAAGCTTCCGGTAACACGCCGGCGCACGTCGCCGAAGTTTTGAGCAAGCCGGTCACGCAAGAAGCGCTCCGCGCCGCGCTGAAAAAAGTCTTAGGTTGACGGCGCGCGCAGCCGGGCCACGTAGAACTGAAATTCTTTTTCCCAATCCGCGCTGTCGCGGCCAAATCGTTTCCGAAAACTTTCCACGTCATTGCGATTCCACCGGAGGTCTTGGAGGTACCGGCGGAAATGGCTGCTCTGATAATTCACGCCGTCGCGGTTCATCAGGAAATGCACCAGCGCCCAACTCATCGGATAGGTGAGCGCCGGGTTGGCGTAAAACGTGGCGCGATCCATCGCTAGTAATTCCGGTACCGGTGGCATTTGTCCCGCCCGGAGCAACGCTTGTGCGCCGGCGAGTTTCACCGGGTCCACGCCGCCGGGAATAAGGCGACCGGCTTTCACGCTGCTGTTCTCGAAATATTGCGCCATGCCTTCGTTGAGCCAGACCGGCACGGCGTCGCCGAGTTCGTAGCCGATGAATTGATGAAATCCTTCGTGCGCCAACACCTGCCAGAGTCGCGGATGCTCGAACGTGACCAGCTCGTAAAACGTGTTGCCTTCTTCGTCTGTTTTCAAATGGCAATAGCCGGCGAGTCCGAAATGCGTGACGCCGATGGAACTTTGCGCATACGTCCGGAAGTCCGCGAGGTTTTCAAAAACAATGACGCGCGAAGCGTCTTTGAAAGTCCAATTCGAGAAGTACCGGGAGTAATGCCGGAGCATTTCGTTCATGAAGCCGTTCACTTGGCTGGCCATCGGTAAACCGCTTTGCGCGAGAACTTGGTAATGCCCGGTGGTGACATTGGTGAAATCCACGAGGTTCGCCGCGTGCACCGCACCGGCAATCAGCAAGACCGGTAAGAAATGCCATCGCATGGAGAAAATATAGCCGAATGTTTTCCGGTTGCGAGAACGAACCGAACCGCGCTAGAGTGCCGGTATGGAGCAAATGAATGATTTGGTAAAGGCGCGGTTGGAAAAGCGCGCGAAACTTTTAGAGCTGGGGATTGATCCTTACGGCAGTCGGTTTGATTTGTCGGAAACCATCGCTGCGGTGCGCGCGAACCCGATGCCGGAACGCGATGTGCGAATTGCCGGCCGGTTGATGAGCCACCGGGACATGGGGAAAAGTTTGTTCGCCGATGTGAAAGATTCCAGCGGGCGCATCCAGATTTACGTCCAGAAAAAAGTGCTGACGGACGAGCAGTTCGACCGGTTCAAACATTTTATCGATCTCGGCGATATCGTCGGCATCACCGGTAAACTATTTCTAACGCACGCCGGTGAGTTGACGGTGCGGGTGGAAACTTTCACGCTGTTGAGCAAGGCGATTCAGCCGTTGCCGAAGGAATGGTACGGCATTAAAGATACCGAGACGCGCATCCGTCAGCGTTACCTCGACCTCAACCTGAACGACAAAGTGCGTGAGACGTTTTTTCTGCGGAGTCGGATTGTGTCGGAAGTTCGAAAATTCCTCGACGGCCGCGGCTTTCTCGAAGTCGAAACGCCAATGATGCAACCGATTGCCGGTGGCGCGGCGGCAAAACCGTTCATCACGCATCACGAAGCGCTCGGTGTGGATTTGTTTTTGCGAGTTGCGCCGGAGCTTTACCTGAAACGCTTGCTCGTTGGCGGTTTTGAAAAGGTTTACGAACTTAACCGGAACTTCCGCAACGAAGGAATTTCGCGCCGGCATAACCCGGAGTTCACGATGTTGGAAGTTTACCAAGCCTACGGCGACTACGAGACAATGATGGAACTGGTGCAAGGTTTGGTGGTGACGATTGCAGAGAATGTTTTCGATACGTTGATTATCAAACGGTATGACGACAAGGAAATCGACCTCACGCCACCGTGGCGCCGCGTGACTTATCAAGAGATTATCGAGGAGCGCGTCGGCAAAGATTGGTTCACGCTGACACCGGAGGCGCGGAAAGTCGCCGCTAAAGCGATGAACGTCGAATTCCCAGACAATGCGCCGGATTACGAAGTCACCAATGCCGTTTTCGAGAAAACCATTGAGCCGACGCTCATTAACCCGACATTCGTCACGCACCTACCGGCGGAGTTGGTGGTGCTGGCGAAGGCGAACCGGCAAAACCCCAGCGTGGTGGATGTATTCGAATTGATTGTCAACGGACAAGAACTTGCGCCGGCGTATTCGGAGTTGAACGACCCGGTTGTGCAGCGCGCCCGATTGCTCGAACAAGCCGCCGGTCACGCTGAGAAACTCGACGAAGATTTCTTGACCGCCCTCGAACACGGAATGCCACCGGCGGGTGGTATGGGCATTGGCGTTGACCGCTTGGTGATGATGCTGACCGGTGCCGAGAGTATTCGCGATGTAATTCTTTTCCCGCAACTCCGGCCACAAGTATGACGCGACTGCCGTTTGAGCTATTTCTTGGCCTCCGGTACCTCAAACCGAAACGGAGCTTCGTCTCGGCGATTACGTTAATCTCATTGGTTGGCGTGACTATTGGCGTCTGGGTGTTGATTGTTGTCATTGCTGTGATGAGCGGATTTGACCGGGAGCTTCGTGACAAGCTCATGGGGATGCACGCTCACGTCACTGTCTCCGGTGGCATCATAAAAAATAGCGACGAGCTTTTGCAGTCCGTCGAGCGGACGCCGCACGTGAAAGCCGCCGCGCCGTTCGTGATGGGCTTGGTGCTAGTGGAATTTAATCATCATGTCGCCACGCCATACATGAAAGGCATTGACCCGGTGCGCGAGGTGAACGTCAGCAAGCTCGGCTCGTATTTGAAAGAAGGCCGGCTCGATCTCACCGGCGATAAAGTTGTCATCGGTCGGGAACTGGCGGAACAATACGGAATTTACCTCGGCGACAAAATCACCGTCTATTCACCGCGCAACATCGAGAAGAAAGGCGATGAAGTTTATCTGCCGCTCGATCTCACTGTCTCTGGTATCTTTCAGTCCGGAATGTACGAGTACGACGTTGGTTTAATTTTTACCTCACTGAAAACGGCGCAGGAACTTTACGAATTACGCAGCGGAATCCACGGAATCGAGTTAACCGCCGATGATCCATTTGCCGGTGCGAACGCCGTTGCCGGGGCGCTCAATCAGAAATTACCGGCACCGCTTCGCGCTTCGACTTGGATGCAGTTGAACGAAAAAATCCTCGGCGCGATTCAAGTCGAAAAGACTGCGATGTTTTTAATTTTGAGTCTTGTCATCGTCGTGGCGGCATTTTGCGTGATGGGCACGCTGATTACTGTTGCCGCTCAGAAAACCAATGAAATTGGTGTGATGAAAGCTTGCGGCGCGACGTCGTGGCGAATTGCTCGATTGTTTTTGTTTCAAGGTTTTATCGTCGGACTTCTCGGCGTCACCGCCGGTATGGCGCTCGGCTTGCTGACCGTCGGTCATATCGAACAAGTCCGCGCGTTTCTTTCCGGCGCGCTTCATATCGATTTATTTCCACGCGAAATTTACAATTTGCAAAAAATTCCGACGTATCTAACCGGTCGCGATTTATTCACCATCGCAGTAGCAGCGCAAATCATTGCGACGCTCGGCGGTGTTTTACCGGCGTTGTGGGCGGCGCGGCTTGAACCGGTGGAGGCACTCCGGCATGAGTGATGTCATTCTCGCCGCCCGGCAACTCCGCAAGACTTATGAAATTGGCCGACGACAAGTCGAAGTCTTGCGCGGTTTAGATTTGAATATCATGCGTGGCGAAGTGGTGGTGATTGTCGGTGCATCAGGCGCTGGGAAGAGCACGTTGCTGCATTTGCTTGGCGGACTTGACCGGCCAACGGCTGGTGAAGTTTTATTTGACGGTACGCCACTGGATAAACTGAACCGGACTCGCTGGCGGAATGAACGAGTGGGATTTGTGTTTCAGTCGTACAATCTCTTGCCGGAACTGGACGCGCTGGAAAATGTTTGTGTACCGGCGTTGGTTGCCGATCGTCATGACACAGCGCGAGGGCGAGAATTACTCGCGGCGGTTGGATTAGCAGACCGGTGGGAACATCGGCCAGCCGAATTGAGTGGTGGCGAGCAGCAGCGCGTGGCGATTGCTCGGGCATTGATGAACCGTCCAAGTTTATTACTCGCCGACGAACCGACCGGTAACCTCGACGACAAGACCAGCGAATCCATCCTTGATTTACTCTGGCAGATGCGTGCCGAAACTGGCGCGACGTTGGTGATGGTAACGCATGACCAACACGTGGCCAAACGCGGTGAGCGAGTGCTGGAGATTATTGCCGGTCAGATTCGCGAGTAAAACGGCGTTGCGTTTTACGCCGCCGGCAAGTATTCTGCGCCGCACTTGAGAGCTAAATCTTATGAAGAAAAATTCTAAAAACGATTTCAAAGTCCGCGACCTTTCGCTAGCCGATTGGGGTCGCAAAACAATTCACGTCTCGGAACACGAGATGCCCGGTTTGATGGCGATCCGGAAGAAGTATGGCGCGAAGAAGCCGCTCAAAGGTGTGCGGATTACCGGCTCGTTGCACATGACGATTGAGACGGCAATTTTGATTGAGACGCTCGCGGAACTCGGCGCGGCGGTGCGCTGGGCAAGTTGTAATATTTTTTCGACGCAAGATCACGCGGCGGCTGCGATTGCGAAAGCTGGTATCCCGGTGTTCGCGTGGAAAGGCGAGACGCTGGAAGAATATTGGGATTGCACTCTCGACGCGCTCACATTTGCTGGTAACAAAGGTCCGGAGTTGATTGTTGACGATGGCGGTGATGCGACGTTGCTGATTCATAAAGGTTACGAACTCGAAAACGGCGACAACTGGGTAAACACCAAGAGCGGCAGCCACGAAGAACAGGTCATTAAGAATTTATTGAAGCGCGTTCTCAAACAGCGTCCCGGTTTCTGGCACACGGTGGTGAAGGATTGGAAAGGCGTTTCTGAAGAAACCACCACCGGCGTTCATCGTCTCTATCAGATGCTCGAAGCTGGCAAGCTTCTCGTGCCGGCGATTAATGTCAACGACTCTGTTACGAAATCGAAGTTCGACAACTTGTACGGCTGCCGGGAATCGCTCGCCGACGGTATCAAGCGCGCAACCGACGTGATGGTGGCCGGTAAGGTTGCCTGCGTCTGCGGTTATGGCGATGTCGGTAAAGGCAGTTCGCATTCGTTGCGCGGTTTTGGTGCGCGCGTCATTGTCACTGAGATTGATCCGATTAACGCGCTTCAAGCGGCGATGGAAGGTTTTGAAGTCAAGACTGTCGAAGACACGCTCGGCGAAGCGGATATTTACGTCACCACGACCGGCAACTGCGACATCATCACGCTCGAACACATGGCGAAGATGAAAGACCAAGCCATCGTTTGCTATATCGGCCACTTCGACAACGAGATTCAGATTGACCGTCTCAACAAAGCCAAAGGCGTCAAAAAACTCAACATCAAACCGCAAGTCGATAAATACACTTTCTCCACCGGTAACAGCATTTATATGCTCGCCGAAGGGCGATTGGTGAATCTCGGCTGCGCCACCGGTCACCCGAGCTTCGTCATGTCCAACAGCTTTACCAACCAATGCCTAGCGCAGTTGGATTTATGGGCCAACAAAGAGACGAACGAAGTTGGCGTTTACCGGTTACCGAAGAAGCTCGACGAAGAAGTTGCCCGGTTGCACCTCGAGAAAATCGGAGTGAAGCTCACCAAGCTCACGAAGAAACAAGCCGATTACCTCGGTATTCCAGTCGAAGGTCCGTACAAGCCGGAACACTACCGGTACTAATTCATTTCCGCTGAAATCCGGTGCGCCGCTGCGACCGGGTCCGGTGCGGCAAGAATCGGACGACCGACCACGATGTAGCTGGCACCGGCGGCTACTGCTTCGGCTGGTGTCATCATTCTTTTCTGATCGCCGGCCTCGGCCCACGCCGGGCGGATTCCCGGTGTCACAATTACGATTTTATCGCCGACGGCTTGCCGGATGAGTTTGATTTCATGCGGCGACGCGACGACACCTTCGAGTCCGCATTCTGCGGCAAGTTTTGCGCGACGAACCACTTCATCGGCGACATTACCGGCAATGCTCGTCAGCACGGTGACGCCGAGTAATAATGGATGATTCGGAACGCCCGATGCTGCGCACAACATTTCCGCGCCGCCAATCGTGTGAACGGTCAGCATTGCGACGTGCAATGCTTTTGCGCTTTCGATCGCCTTCGCGACGGTGTTCGGGATGTCGTGAAATTTTAAGTCGAGAAAACAACGCCGGCTATGTGCGTGGAGAAACTCCACCATTTGGGGGCCGACTCGCGTAAAGAGCTGGCTGCCGACCTTGTAAGTTTCTACAGAGTCGCCGAGCCGTTCGACTAATGCGGCGGCTTGTTCGAAACTATCCACATCTAACGCGACGATAAGCTTTGATTTCATACCGGCGGTCATGCTAGGGAAATTAGCGTGACAACTCAAGCGGAACTAACGGCATTTTCGCCAGCCAAGATAAATTTATATCTCCGGATTACTGGCAAGCGAGCGGATGGCTACCACGATCTTGAAACAATTATGCTGCCGCTCGACTTTGGCGACGAAATCGTTTGCCAATTGCGCCCCACCGGTTTGTCGATGGAATGTGACAACGCGATGTTGCCTACCGATGACCGGAATCTCGCATTACGCGCCGCCCGGCAACTGGCAGAACGTTGCCAAGTAAAGCAAGGCGCGCACATCATTTTGCGAAAGCGAACGCCGTTGGCTGCCGGTCTCGGCGGTGGTAGTAGTAATGCGGCGATTGTGTTGGCGACGTTGAATAAACTTTGGAAACTGAATACCGCGCCGGTAATCCTGAACGAACTTGCCGCCGGGATGGGTTCGGACATCAATTTCTTTTTAGCTGGCAGCACGGCGCTTTGTCGCGGACGCGGCGAACAGGTGGAACCGGTACCGTGCCGGTTGTCGGCGACGGTTTTGTTGATCAATCCCGGCTTTGGCATCTCGACGAAGTGGGCTTACGAAAGTTGGGCCAAGGCTGCGGCAGGGTTGACAGTCGCGCCGCCGCCGGTTACTTTACTCACCCGCGCGTTGGCGGAAGATGATTTGGCAGGCGTGGCGGCGGCAATGTTCAATTCGCTCGAAGCGCCGTCGGTCGGAAAGTTTCCGGTTTTGGATTTATTGAAAGATGCGCTGCGGACGAATGGTGCGGCTGGTGCGATGATGAGCGGTAGCGGCGCGACAGTTTTTGGTTTATTTGCGAAGACGAGTGATGCGGTGAGGGCGGCGACACAGATTCGCGCGGAGTTTGGTCCTAGTATGTGGACCCATGTAACGCGCGCGGATCGCAGTTCCGAGTCAGTTCACTGACTCCCCGGTAGTGTAATGGTAACACAACGGCCTTTGGAGCCGTACTTCATGGTTCGAGTCCATGCCGGGGAGCCAATTTAAAACCCCAGTAAAAACGTTTTTTTAATTTTACAGAACAAAAGTGCTAACAGTAACAATCGAGTTTATGTGCGTTTAATATTGTTATTTTGGGGATAAAGGGCAGTGGAATATTCGACTCACTTTTCAATCTCTGCGCTAGTCCAATTGTTGCTGCTGACCAGACCACTTTAATTGAGCCAGTACATATGTTAGTCCGAAGCTTGGGTTGATGTTACCTTTGGTTTTTGTCCATCTCCGACGGAGGGCGGGCGAAGCCCGACCGGAGACGGAGAGGGACTTTGGTTTACTGCAAACTGCCTCGG
>CAINDI010000121.1 GCA_903847335.1 uncultured Verrucomicrobiota bacterium
GGTCTTGACCGGTAGTGCCGCCGAAGCCGACCGGATAAAAAAAATCGCGCAAGGTTGCCGGTGCGTCGCCGGTCAGACGGATTTACTGGAACTCGCTGAACTGTACCGGCGTTGCGCCGTCGTCGTGACCAACGACAGCGGTCCGATGCATTTAGCGGCGGCAGTCGGAACACCGGTCATCGCCATCTTCGGCCCCACCGCGCCGGCGCTCACCGGTCCATACGGCGACCGGCACATTGTCCTCCGCGCCGGTGTTGCCTGTTCGCCCTGTTTCAAAGATTCCTGCGCGAATCCGGTGGTGTTGGAATGTATGCAACGCATCAGCATTACCGAGGTGCGGAGTGCGGTTCAGAAATTTATCTGAGATTACGAAGGTTGCGCTGTGTCGTCGGCGGTTGGCCGAAGTACCGGTGGTAGTCGCGGGAGAATTCATGAATGCGCGGATAGCCAATCCTGTGGGCGATTTCTTTCATGGCGAGATCCGAGCCGGTGACGAGTCCGCGGGCCAAGCTGAGTCGGACTTGCTTGATCCGGCGCAGCGGTGGTTGGCCGACAGCGTACCGGCAGGCGCGGGCAATGGAGGCGGCGCTAACACCACTCAAGCGAACAAGCAGTGGCAGGTCGATGACACGGGCGAGGTCACGACGGAGTTCAGTTTCGAGTTCCCACCAAAGCCGCGCTCGCGGATCGAAATTGTACGGAGCAACAGTCGGCACAACTAAACCAGCAAGGATTTCAAGAAGACAGGCATGGACAAGGAGATGACGCCGGAGCGGCGGGAGCGTTGTGTTTTGCCAAGTCTGCCAGAATTTATGAAAGAATGGCGCGAGCCGGTGTTGATGCGTGAAAAGGCGCGCTTCATCCAGCGGCGGAGGCAAGGTGGGCGCGATGAAATTAATGCTGTAGAATATCCACGGTGGTTCCAGTAGGCGGCCGGTGACCCATTCGTCTTCGTGGTACCACAGGATGCAGCCAGGGCGGAGTTCATATTCGCGGCCATTACATTGCTGGCGCACTCTACCGGAGACGACATAATGCAATAAGTGCCCGGGCATCGAGGTGGCTTGAATTTCGTAGTGGCGCTGGCGGCGTTCGAGACGTGCGCCGAACAAGATGTTTTGTATCGGGCTAGCGGAGACGCCGGCGGGAGGCTGGTTTAGGGTTGACGATTTTTGCGACATGTTTTTTCGTGGTAGCTAACGCCAACAATTGCAAAAGCGTATAAAAGTAGCCGCATGAATGCAATCCTTGTTGATGTGTCAGCGTACGAGCGAGATGGATTCGCGATTGTCCCCAATATACTGTCACCGCCGGAATGCGACCAGTTCAAGCAGGAGGCTTGCCGTCTTATCCGCGAACGAGAGTGTTCCACCGGTAAGGTATACCCTGTGTATCTTGGAGCCGCCGCCGCAAGTGAGCGATTTTACCAACTGACCGACGACCCACGGATTGTTGCCATTCTGCGGGCGATTATGCCAACCGGGATTATGTTCCTAAGTGATAAATTGGTGTTCAAATCAGAACAGGCTAAGTTTGCCACGCCGTGGCATATTGATGCTGCCTACTGGCCCAACACCCGCCCAAAGTTGTCCGTCTGGCTGCCGCTCGATGATGCAACAGCGTCCAACGGTACGCTCACCGTTGTGCGCGGAAGTCATCAGCATGAATGGAAACACAATCGAAGCGACACTCACGAGACACTCGGTGCATTTCAAAATATCATCCGCGACCGTCAGTGGAATCCTCGCGATGAGGTCATCTGTAATATATCGCGCGGCAGTGCGATCTTCTTCTCAGATAAGCTTGTGCACAGTTCCTGCTCGAATACCACCGGTGCAGACCGGTTCACAATCATTAGCACCTATCACGCGCCGGCAGCCGATGAGGTGTTTGATAAAGATTATCCAGCCCGCCACGTGATCCTATGAACCGCCGTGAACGATTAATGGCGACGTTGCGGGGCGAACCGGTGGATCGCCCGGCTGTCAGTTTTTACCAAATCGGTGGTCACCGAGTGAACCGCAACGATCCGGACCCATTCAATATCTACAATCATCCAACATGGCATCCACTGTTACAACTCGCGGAAGAGAAAACGGATTTAATCATGATGTATCCTCCTCCGGTCTGCCGGCCGGCGGTCGCGCATGATGCTGAGTTTTGGCACACGGAAAAATATCTACAGGCGGGTTCAAAATTTACGCGAACCACATTAAGCATCGCCGGGCGCACAATGACCAGCTTGACGCGCCGGGATCCTGACGTAGAAACGATTTGGACCTTAGAACATTTGTTAAAAGACGAAGACGACTTGCGAGCATATCTGGCATTACCAGCGGCTCCAATGCAGGTGTCGGTTGATATTGCGTCTTTGTTGGCCGCCGAACGCGAGTTGGGTGACCGCGGCATTGTTATGGTGGATACTGTCGATCCGTTGTGTCTTGCGGCAGAACTGTTTTCACTAGCAGACTACACCGTGCTGGCCTTTACGCAGCGCGCATTATTCCACCGGCTGCTGGAAAAATTGACGCAGCCGTTGTATGCGCAAACCGAAGCGCTCGCTCAGAAATTTCCCGGCCACCTCTGGCGCATCTGTGGCTCAGAATACGCGACGGAACCGTATCTGCCACCGGAGCTATTTAACGAGTACGTTGTGCGCTATACCGGCCCCATGGTTGACATGATTCAGCGTGATGGTGGATTTGCGCGGATTCATTGTCACGGCCGGATTCGCAATGTTCTACCGTTCTTCCGACAGATGGGAGCCAGCGCAATCGACCCAATCGAACCACCACCTCAAGGCAATATTACACTCGCTGAAGTTCGGCGTGATTATGGCCGTGATTTTGTACTCTTCGGCAACCTCGAAAGTTCTGACATTGAAAATCTAGCGCCGTCTGAATTCGAAAAAATTGTTGCGAATTCCCTGCGCGATGGCACTGCCGGCTCCGGTCGCGGCTTCGTCCTAATGCCGTCTGCCGCAGCGTATGGTCGAATCATTACTCCCCAGACAATGGCGAACTACGAGACAATCATCCGGTTGATAGAGGCAATTTAGCTCGGAAAAGCGAAGTCATATCACCAGAATTTTTCCGGAGATAATAATCCGGTCTTTGGATTGGAAAATAAACTTGTAGATACAGTCAGCGAGGATAAAGTGAAGACTAATTCTTTTTAACTCCCCGCGATAGTCGCGGGATTTTGGTATGGGGAATATTGATTTATGGCTTTACGAACATCTGAAGAATTAACGGTCTCCAAGACTCGATGGACTGGATGGTTTGATGGCAAGCTCAAAAAAGGGCCGGTCATTTACATTGATGCGCCACTCGACAAACCACGATCACCATTACTGCCGGCCAGCCAGCCCGCATCAGTGGAAGCGCAGTGGACTAATTTAGACTATCGTCTGGCGACACTCCGGAACTCTTTCAATTCCTTATGGTTTGGCGCGGATGCTGTGCCGGCTTGGTTTCCTAATTTGGGACCGGGAAACATGGCTGCCTGCACCGGTCCTTGGCCGAGCTTTACGCCGGAGTCAGTTTGGTTCAATGAGTTACCGGACAATAGTCTAGAAAATATTCTGGCGCATATCCAGTTCGATCCAGAAAACCGTTTTTGGCTTCTGATTCAGGAACTCACGCGCCGATCCATTGAGATTGCTCAGGGCGATTTCATTGTCGGTCTGACTGATATTGGCGGCGACCTCGATATCTTGACCTCTTACCGCGGTGGACAAAATCTGATGATGGATATGATCGAGAGTCCTGAAATGGTCAAAAAATGTCTTACAGCCATCGGCAAGCTCTGGTTTACATATTATGATAAGCAGAACGAACTGATCAAATCACTAGGGCAGGATGGATATACCGCCTGGATGCCCGTCTGGTCTGACAAACCATGGTCGGTCTTACAATGTGATGCGTCAGTCATGTTCTCTCCGGAGATGTTTGCAGAATTTGCGCTACCGGAATTACAGAATAAATCTGCTGCCATGACTCATTCGATTTATCACCTAGACGGACCTGGAGAATGGCCGCATCTGGACCAGATTTTAACGGTTCCGGGGATTAGCGCGATTCAATATGTTTCCCGACCGGGCGAACCACCGAATGAAGACCCATATTGGCTGCCCAAGTACCGCAAAATTGCGGAAGCCGGTAAGGGAATCTTTATCATTGGCGATGACCCCGACAAGTTTGTCGAACTGGCGAACCAAATGCCGGCGGAACGGCTAGCTTTTCACATCAGCTTGGATAGTGAAACCGAGGCGCGGAAGTTTGTCGCCCGGTTTGATCGGAAGTTTTAAAGAAATGGTGCGCCCAGCAAGAGTCGAACTTGCAACCTTTGGTTTCGTAGACCAACGCTCTATCCAGTTGAGCTATGAGCGCGCAAGCACTTGTAACAAATCGATTGACTTAAAGTGGTAATTTCACAGCTCAAGTCGCTTATCTTCTAAAGAACAATATTTCCAATATCATTGGAAATATAAACGTGAGTGCTCATGCTACAGTGGAAGTATACGAATGGCAATACTGCTTTTCAAATTGAAATGATGATTGATGGCCATCGGGTTCGTGAGACATTTAAGACTCGTGCGACTGCCGAAGATCGAACGTTGAAAATTCGGATTATGAACCAACTTAAAAGGATGGCCGCGGATGCTCTCGAATAATGAGCCGCAATGACCGGGAGAATACTAGCGCCCGGCCAAAAGACAAAGTCATTCTTGGCAAACGGACGGGAATATGGAATCGTGGCGGCATGCCAACTCCAGTACGCATCGAAGTCACGCAGTTCCCCGGCGGCAAACGCCTCGCGGTCACCACCAGTTTCGACGACGGCGTCATCCACGACCGGCGCGTGGTGCGCGCCTTCAACGAGTGGGGCTTGAAAGGCACGTTCAATCTGAATTCCGGCGGATTGCTCCGGACCGGCAAGCCGGCGCCAGACACGTCCCGGCACATTGACGCCAGCGAAGTCGCCGAATTGTACCGGGGGCACGAAGTCGCCGTCCACACCGTTTCGCACCCGTGGTTGGAGAAGCTCGACAACGCACAAATCGCCGACGAAGTGCTCCGCGACCGGTGCGCGCTGGAAGATTTAGTCGGCTACCCGGTGCGCGGGATGGCTTATCCGTTCGGCACCTACAATGACCGCGTCATCGCCGTGCTCCGGCAGCTCGGCATCGTCTACGCTCGCACGGTCGAGAATCACTGGAATTGTTTCCCGCCGCGCGAACCGTTGGCGTGGCAGACCACCGCGCACCAATTTACCACCACCCCCGAACCGGTACCGCAACGGTTTGCCGAGCTTTACGCCAATCCGCGTTCGACTGGCCTATTTTTCATCTGGGGTCACACCTACGAATTTGAGAATCGCTGGGAAGATTTGGAGAAAATCTTCAAGCCGCTCGCCGGCAAGCCCGATATTTGGTACTGCACAAACATCGAGCTTTTCGACTACGAAGCCGCTCGGCAGCGACTCGTCGTCGCCGCCAATCGCGCCACCGTCTTCAATCCCAGCGCAATTCCGGTCACCATCAACGTCGCCGGTAAACTGCGCGATGTTCCACCCGGCAAGACGATTTCAACCGTCTAGGTTTGCTCAGCTTCACGGAGCCGCTTTTCTAACACTCGGCAACTATCCGGTAATCCGCCGGGCCGGTTGCGAGCGAGCCACAACCGCCGGTGCTCAGAAATAATTTCGCGCAGCTGACTGGCTAACTGTTTTGCCGGCGCGGATTGACCGCGGTCGCAAGCGTACCGGAGCAGGCGACCAGCATTGGTAAACTCGTCATGAATCACCGTCGCATCGCTGCGCTGCATTCGGGCATTCGCCAGTGGCGCGAGAGTGGCGGAGATGAAGTCGCGGGCTTCCGCGAGATTCGGTGGTATTTCTAATTGTTCCCGCTGAATCAGCCAGAAGAGCGCGGAAGAATTGGGGATGATTTTGCCGGGTTTCAGATAAACATTTCCAAGATCGTGCGCCAGCCGCCCCATCACCTGCGCCGCATCGCGGAAAACATGCGTATCGAGTGCGGCAATAAAATCATCCTCCTGATGCGCGGCCTGGTTCCACGCGATTGCTGCGCCGGCGGCGAAGCCGAGATAGCTCACCGGTAAGTATTGCCAGTGACCGTTATCCCCCCAGTCGGTGTTGAGAAATCCGCTAGCGCCATGGCGAAGACCGTTCGTGGCGGCATTGCGAAGATTGGCGAGGCAATTGTCCGTGCGGCCGGTGATGGTGTTCCACGAGGAAGTTCCGGGACAGACGTAAAATTTCTTCCCGGACTGCGCGAACAGCGCGCCGTGTTCGGCGAATTTGTGGTCGGCTTCGTAGCCCCACTCCAAGACCACGACATCCTCCGGAATTTCTTTCACCAGTTCCGGATAATGCAGGATGATGTCGCCCCAGAAATGCATCGTTCGCCCGTGCTGTTGAACGAGTTTGTGGATTTTCAGCAGGAAATCGAGATAGACCCGGCCTTTGCCGATTCGCTCACATTCCGCTTTGCTCCGGCCTTCGCCGAGTTCCCACGGTTCATCCCCACCGACATTGAATTTTTGAGACGAAAAATTGGGCAGCAACTCGGCGTAAAGTTCGGTCAGCAATTCCAGCGCCTTCGGTTCTCCCGGATATAATGTCGAACCGTGCTGAGTGTGCACGCCCCAGCAGTTAGTGAAGCCGTCCGGTATCTCGGAATATGAATGGTAATCCGGATGCCGCAGCCACCGCTCAAAATGTCCCAGCGAATTCTGGTTCGGCACCAAATCAATAAATCGCGCCCGGCAATAGGCGTCGAGCTGGTCAATCTCCGCACCGGTCAGCGGCGAAGCCTGTTCCCAAACAGCGCGATGGTTTCGGTAGGCAAAGGTGTGTTCGGTGTAAAGTTCCAGATGATTGATTTTCCATTCGGCAAGCGAATCGATAAGCGCCAAGAGCGTCTCCATCGTCGGCACCTTGTCGCGACTGATGTCGAGCATCACGCCGCGCACCGGAAAGTCCGGCCAATCCGCAATCTCGCCCACCGGTAATTCCGCCCGGCATTGCCGAACGATTTGCGTCAGCGTGGCCTGACCGTAAAACGCTCCGGCGGCGTCACCGGCGGTAATCTCCGGACCGCTCGGCGTCAACCGCAACCGGTAGCCTTGCGCCGGTAATCCGCAGTGTGGGCCAACGACGACGCGCGGTTTTGTGTTCGGACAATTTCCCCGGTCAGCGTGCAGTTGGCGCGGCCGCGGGAGAAAAATCAACTCTGTCAAATTCATAATCCGCAGAATATCAGATGACCGCGCGTTGACAACTCTGAGTTGGTTCGTTAGCCTGCCGGCACTATGATTCGACGCTATTCCCGAGAAACGATGCGCCAGATTTGGACGGACGAAAACAAATTTCGGATTTGGCTCCAAATCGAAATCCTCGCCTGCGAAGCCCGGAAGATTCCGGCGCGCGACCTCGCGCTCATCAAACGGAAAGCAAAGTTTTCCGTGGAGCGCATCAACGAAATCGAGAAGACCACCAATCACGATGTCATCGCATTCTTGACCTGCGTCGCCGAACATGTCGGCCCGGCCTCCCGGCACATTCACGAAGGTTTGACGTCGTCGGATATCGGCGACACAGCGCTGGCGTACCAGATGGTGCAGGCAATGGAGATTCTCATCGCCGATGTAAAAACGCTCCGGCAAGTCGTCGCGCGCAAAGCGAAGAAATTTAAATTTACACCGTGCATGGGGCGCACGCATGGCGTTCACGCCGAGCCGACGACGTTCGGTTTGAAAATGGCGTTGATGTATGACGAGTTTGGTCGGGCGCTGACGCGACTTGAACGCGCTCGCGAAATCATGGCGGTCGGAAAAATCTCTGGTGCCGTCGGCACTCACGCGCATCTCTCGCCGCAAGTCGAAGCATATGTCTGCCGGAAGCTCGGACTCCAACCGGTAAATATTTCCACTCAAGTTCTCCAACGCGACCGGCACGCGGAATATTCTGCGGCGCTGGCGTTGGTCGGTAGTTCCATTGAGCGCTGGGCGCAGGAGTTCCGGCATCTCCAGCGGACCGAAGTGCTCGAAGCCGAAGAATTTTTCGCCGTCGGCCAAAAAGGTTCCAGCGCGATGCCGCACAAGCGCAATCCGATTACCTGCGAACGCCTCTGCGGTCTGGCGCGTGTGTTGCGCGGCAATGCGCTGGCCGCGATGGAAAACGTCGCGCTCTGGCACGAACGCGACATCAGTCATAGCTCAGTGGAACGCGTCATCTTGCCGGACTCGACGACGTTGCTCGATTATATGTTGGTGAAATTGACTGACATCACCGACCGGTTGCTGGTGTATCCCGACCGGATGAAAGCCAACATCGACGCCAGTAAAGGCCTGACTTTCTCGCAGGCAATCTTGCTCGCGCTGACAAAGAAGGGTCTAACCCGCGAGAAGGCGTACGCCATCGTCCAGCGCAACGCGATGGCGACTTGGCAAACTCCCGGTAAGTCATTCCAAGATTTCCTACTCGCCGACGCCGAGTTGATGAAGCTCGTTACACCACGCGAAATCCAAGCGTTGTTCAATCCCAGCATCCACTTCCGGGAAGTGAACAACACTTTCCGCAAAGTCGGCATCCGGTAACATGGCTCGGAAACGACAAGACTCTAACTTTGTGATGATGGTTGATATTTTTGCCGACTTGCCATGGTGGGTCTGTTTCCCGGTAGCATTGGTCGCATATGTCGGAATTTCACTAGTGTGGACTAAGTTACTCGGTGGCAACAAAATGATTGTGGGTGTAGCCGGTTATGGGAAGGTAGTTGCCGGTTTCTTCGCTTCCCTAATTTTGGCGGCTGGCGGTTTCGGCCAATTTGTCAAATTTCGACGTAGAAAGATTTACGAACAACAAACCGGCATCGACTCCATCACTAAGCTCTCATGGCGCGAGTTTGAAACGCTTGTCGGCGAGGCCTACCGGCGCAAGGGCTACGAAGTTCGGGAAACCGGTGGTGGTGGAGCTGATGGCGGGATTGATCTCATCCTTCAACGCGGGAGCGAGAAAACGGTCGTCCAATGCAAACAGTGGCGCGTTTACAAAGTTGGAGTGAAACCGGTTCGAGAATTGTTTGGCGTTATGACGGCGGAACAAGCTGCGCACGCAATCTTTGTCACGAGTGGCCGGTACACCGAAGAGGCAGAGCGATTCGCCACAGGCAAGCCGCTAGAATTAATTGACCGCGAGAGCTTACTTCAGTTGATGGCAGTAGCGAAAACTGGCACGACTTCAGCGGAGTCAAAAACACCGACGACACCAGTCTGTCCTCGATGTGCTACGCCGATGGTTCGTCGCCCAGCCCGCCGGGGCGACAATGCCGGTGGGCAGTTTTGGGGTTGTCCGAACTTTCCGAAGTGCACCGGTATTCGCCAACTTGACGAGCAAACATGACCGGTGATCTGAAATCACAATTACTGGAATTTTTACGCGAGCATCAAGTGCTCACGCTGGCGGTGGACGGGCCATACGCGGCGGCCTTGTTTTATGCGGTGGATGAGGAACTGAATCTTTACGTCGTCACCGACCCGAAGACCCGGCATGGCGCAGCGATGGCCGGCCGAGTCGCCGGCACGATTCAACGCGACCGGCAGCGTTGGCAGGAAATTCGCGGCGTGCAATTCACCGGTCAATGTTCGCGACTGACCGGCGCAGAACGCGCGACCGGCTGGACAATTTTTTTGAAACGGTTTGCATTGGCCGGCAGCGCGGAGTTGGCTCCGGCCTTTGCAAAAGCTGAGCTTTGGAAAATCACACCCGATTGGCTGCGACTCACGGACAACCGGCAAGGCTTCGGCCACAAATCCGAATGGCGCGCATGTTGAAACTAGCGTTGCGCCGGCAAGTCTGGTAAAAACGAATCATCATGAAAGCTAAGATTATTGTCATGCCGAAGAAAACGGTGCTCGATCCGCAGGGCAAAACCGTGCAACACGCGTTGGAATCGCTCGGGTTCAAGGGGATTCAAGAAGTGCGCATCGGCAAATTTATCGAAGTTGAACTCAAGGGCGGCAACAAGGCGGCGCTGAAAAAGAAGATGGACGAAGCGTGCCACAAGATTCTTAGCAACCCGGTGATCGAAGATTACGAGATCGCGCTCAAATGAAATTCGGCATCATCCAATTTCCCGGCAGCAACTGCGATCAGGACGCCTACCATGTGCTGGCGAATGTGTTCAGCCAGCCGACCCGGTATGTCTGGCACAAGGATTCATCGCTTGGCGATGTCGATTGCGTCGTGGTGCCGGGCGGATTCAGCTACGGCGATTACCTGCGGACCGGCGCCATCGCGCGTTTTTCGCCGGCAATGAAAGCCGTGGCCGCGCACGCCGAAGCTGGCGGACTCGTCATCGGCATCTGCAATGGTTTTCAGATTCTCTGTGAAGCACAGCTTTTGCCGGGCGCATTGATTCGCAACAAAGGGCTGAAATTCATCTGCGAGCACGTTGATCTCCGTGTTGAAACGAGTGACTCGCCATTCACAAACCGTTGCCAAAAAGGACAGGTCTTGCGGATTCCGATTGCTCACGGTGAAGGCTGTTACTTTGCCGAACCGGCGCTCATCAAACAACTACAGGACGAAGACCGAATTCTCGTCCGGTATGTCAATAATCCAAACGGTTCGGTAGACAACATTGCCGGCATCTGTAACGAAGGCCGGAATGTCTTTGGTTTGATGCCGCACCCCGAACGTGCCAGTGAAACCGCACTCGGCAGTGAAGATGGCCGGTTGATTTTTGAGTCGATCTTACGCGCGATTGTCAGCGCGTGAGTTAGCCGGCAAGAATCCGGTCAATCTCGGTCAGTTCCTCGGCGGAAAATTTCAGATTGTTGAGCGCCGCGACGTTTTCATCGATCTGGCTCACCCGACTCGCGCCGATGAGCGCACTCGTGACCGCCTCGTCGCGCAGCACCCACGCCAAGGCCATCTGCGCCATGTTTTGACCGCGCCGTTGTGCGATCTCGGTGAGTTGCCGGACTTTGGCGACGACTTCCGGGTTCACTTGGTTGGCTTTCAAAAAGCCGGTCGCGCTCGCCGCGCGTGAATCAGCGGGAATGCCGGCGAGATACCGGTCGGTGAGCAACCCTTGCGCAAGTGGACAAAATGCGATGACGCCCAAACCTTCACGTTTGGTGACCGGTAACAAGTCTGGCTCGACCCAGCGGTTGAGCATTGAGTACGACGGCTGATGGATGACCAGCGGCAACCGTAGTTCCCGCGCCAGTTTCAGAGCGTCGGCAGTCCGGTCGCCCCGGTAACTGCTGATGCCGGCGTAGAGCGCTTTGCCGGCATGCACGGCACTGGCAAGTGCGCCGATGGTTTCTTCCAGAGGTGTCTCCGGGTCGGGCCGGTGGGAATAGAAAATGTCCACGTAATCAAGTTTCAAACGGCGCAGCGATTGATCGAGACTGGCGAGGAGATATTTCCGGGAACCCCATTCGCCGTACGGCCCCGGCCACATCTGGTAACCGGCTTTCGACGAGATAATCAGTTCGTCCCGGTGCGACGGGAAGTCTTCGGCGAGAACTTTGCCGACAAATTCCTCAGCACTGCCGGGCGGCGGGCCGTAATTGTTAGCGAGATCAAAATGCGTGATACCGAGATCAAATGCGCGATGCAACATCCGCCGGGCTTCGTCGTGATTGGCTTGCGCGCCGAAATTATGCCAACAGCCGAGCGAAATCGCCGGTAATTTCAAGCCGCTCCGCCCACACCGCCGGTAGAGCATGGAATCATACCGCTGGTCAGAAAAGTTCATGGCGCAAATCTAAGTGATGGCCACCAGTAAGTCGAGCCGTCACCTTACCAATGAATGACCTGACATTCGCCCTCTTGATCTACCCATGACCTACTGACTTGGCTTTCGCGATAAATATCATCTCTCGTGAAGTAGCATCGTCGAACGGCGCACTGTCCCAATCTCCTACTAGCTCCACGACTTGAAGGCCGCTTGTCGAAAGCAATTCTAGAATCCGGTCGCAACGTAGAAAGCGCAACTCGCTTGCAGACACCAGTGTCTCATCTTCGAATTCATACCGGAGCTCGAACGACATTCGATCATTCACCCTCGCAATCAGACGCCGAGTCTCGGCGACTCGCCCGTTTGGTAGATTCAAGGCAACGCGATAGTTCCAGTCTCTCGCCCAGTCAATCGCGGGGTTCCTTGATTCGAACGCGATCCGCCCCGCCGGTGCTAAATGCTTCTGCATCATGTTGAATGTGGATAATACATCAGCGTCGGTCAATAGAACTTGGAACGCATGACCTGTCATGATGATCAAATCAAAGCGCTTATCTGAACTGAAGTCCTGAGCCGCGCACTGAATCCACTCAACCTGATTACTGTTTTTCTTCTCTCTCGCCCGTCGAAGCATTTCGCGTGCTGGATCAACGCCAGTGACACTATGGCCTTTATTTGCATACGCAAGGCTAAGAATTCCTGTACCGCAGCCCAAGTCGAGAATGCTCAATGGTTGCGCGCCGGCAAGGTTAAAAAAGAAGTCTCTATCGATAGACCAAGGGCTATCAAAGTCATAAACCTCGACTAACCGTGGATGCAGATAGTGTTGGTCTGGCATCGTATTATGTGCGGCGCAAGCTCACGGAAAGATTATACGACGGGCGATGGCGGGCGCAACCATCTTGTACCGGCGAAACCGGCCCGACGATTCTTCGCTTCGCTTCGCGGAGCAAACTTGGTAAAGTTCGGCACGAGTTATGAAAATCATTTCCATTACGCCAGAAATCATTGCCAAGCACGGCATCACACCGGACGAATACGAGCGGATCAAAAAAATTCTCGGCCGCGAACCGAACATCACGGAACTCGGAATTTTTTCCGTGATGTGGTCGGAGCATTGCAGCTACAAAAACTCCAAGCCGGAACTAAAAAAGTTTCCGCGCGACGGCGATTTCATTCTCGTCAAAGCCGGTGAGGAAAACGCCGGCATCGTGGATGTCGGCGACGGCTGGGCGATTGCGTTCAAGATCGAGTCGCACAACCATCCGAGCGCGGTCGAGCCGTTTCAAGGCGCGGCGACCGGTATGGGCGGCATCATCCGCGACATTTTCACAATGGGTTCGCGGCCGATTTTCGGTTTCAACTCACTCCGGTTCGGTCCGATTGAAGGCAACTCGGCCCAAGCGGTGACGAACCGCCGGCTTTTTACCGGCGTCGTGGCCGGCATCGCGCATTACGGAAATTGCATCGGCATTCCGACCGTCGGCGGCGAAGTTTATTTTGATGATTCGTACAATGGCAATCCGCTCGTCAACGCGCTTTGCCTCGGCATTATTCGTCACGACCAGATTAAACGCGGCAAAGCTGAAGGCGTCGGCAATCCGGTCATTTACGTCGGCAGCGCCACCGGCAAGGATGGCCTCGCGGGCGCGGCGTTTGCGAGCCGGGAACTCACCAAGGAATCGCAGGCCGACCGGCCGGCGGTGCAGGTGGGCGATCCGTTCATGGAAAAACTTTTGCTCGAAGCCTGTCTCGAAGTGATGCGGACGGAAGGCTTGGTGGTGGGGATTCAAGACATGGGGGCAGCCGGGCTGACTTGTTCGACTTGTGAAACCGCCAGTCGAGCCGGCACAGGTAACGAGATTGATTTGAATCTCGTGCCGCAACGCGAAGCCGGAATGACGCCGTACGAAATCATGCTCAGCGAGTCGCAGGAGCGGATGTTGCTAATTGCGAATAAAGGCCGCGAGAAAGAAGTCGAAGCGATTTTCAAGAAGTGGGATTTGCACGGCGTTACCATTGGGAAAGTGACCGGCGACGGAATGATGCGGGTGAAAGTCGGCAAGGAAGTGGTGGCGGAGATTCCGGCGGCCAAGCTGGCCGACGATGCACCGATTTATCACCGCGAGGCAAAGCAGCCGGCGGCGGAAATCGAGAATCAGAAATTTAATCCGCTCAGCCTGCCGGAGCCGAAGGATTACGAGAAGACGCTTTTGGAATTGCTCAAGTCGCCGACGATTGCCTCGAAGAATTGGGTCTACCGGCAATACGATCACATGGTGCAAGACGGCACGGTGGTTCTGCCCGGCAGCGATGCGGCAGTGATTCGCATCAATCTCGACCGGCCGGATTTAGGGTACCGGGGCACCGGCGCCAAACACATCGCATTCACCACCGATTGCAACAGCACCTACTGTTTGCTCGATCCGTACGAAGGCGGTAAGACGGCGGTGGCGGAGGCGGCGCGCAATCTCGTTTGCAGCGGCGCGCGGCCGTTGGCGGTGACCGATTGCATGAACTTTGGCAATCCGATGAAACCGGAGGTTTTCTGGCAGCTGCGGCAATGCGTTGAAGGCGCCAGCGAAGCGTGCCGGGCATTTAACACGCCGGTCACCGGCGGCAACGTCAGCTTGTACAACGAATCGCCGGTGGCGGCGGTAGATCCGACGCCGACCATCGGAATGCTCGGTTTGATTGACGATCCGAAACACATCACGACACAATGGTTCAAGGCAGCCGGCGACGTGGTGCTGTTGCTCGGCGAACTCGGCGCGGAACTCGGCGGCAGCGAATATTTGAAACGCATTCACAAAATCAAGAAAGGCGCGCCACCGAAGATGGACTTGGCCAACGCCAAACACATTCACGATGCCGTGCTGAATTTCATCCGGCAAGGCTGGGTCAAGAGCGCGCACGATTGTAGCGAAGGCGGTCTGGCCGTCGCGCTGGCGGAGTGTTGCATTTCGAATGGTGACGCGCTATTGGGCGCAACAATCGAGCTACCGGTCTCGGCAGCGGCATTATTTGGCGAAACCCAATCACGTATCGTGTTGTCGGCGACACCGGCGAATGCAGCGAAGATTTTGGCAGCGGGCGTACCGGTGGCGCGGTTAGGAGTGACCGGCGGTGATGAATTAAAAATCGGTTCCTTGCAGTGGCCGGTCGCCAAACTCCGAAATACCTGGTGGTCGGCCATCGGAAAAGTGATGGACCGGTAATCGCTGCGACTAGACTTCCACGGACAATATCGCGGCAGGATCTCAACCGGTTAGTGAGTGGAAACCGGGACGTAAATGATTAATTTTACCGATCTATCGGTCATCACAACCTATCCTCATCGACTAACACTCTGCCAAAATCGTGCTGCTCCAGCCACCAATATGTGAAATGCTTAGACAGCCAGCTTGCTGCCCGCTCTGTGGCCAGCGTACGATGCCGTGACGTAAGGATGATGGGGATTCCGAACTTGGCTTCAATAGCGTCCAGAGTGCCAACCACAGCATTGGGGTGGACATCTGACTCCACACCATACTCCTGACAATCACGCTTCAGATCCTCATATGACGCCTCAATGATGATGGCTTTCCAACGAAACTTGGCCAGACGGGTACAATTCGCAATAAATCGCTGCCGGCTGACAACTGTACAATTAACAATATCGGCCAAGCTTTTACGTTCGAGCGTTAGCAGATCTTCCATGCCTTCGATGCTGTAGTCACCCGTCTTCAAGGCCACACGTTTCTCCGCGCTGATCCAGTTGGGGTGGTTTCTTAATACTGGGAAGGGCTGCTGCTCTCTGGTATCCACCAGTACGACAGGTTTGGGGATTTTAGCACTGCGAGTAATGCTGTGGCCGTCGCGAGTAATCGATATGCGGCTGGTTGCTGGGTGGACGAAATTATCATTCATGCAGTCACCTGTTAGGGTACGACATGATGGATTAAGTCATTCCTTTTAACACATCCCATGCATTCTCGTATTGCTTTCCCTCTTCAAGAAATCTCTTACGCGGCACATACTTAGTTTTTCCATTCCCTGCTGTTTTAATGAACGGCTTTAGTTTTAGTGAGGGGACAATCCAGGTTCGGGGTTCTTTGTCAATTTGATCAATCATTCCCTCATACCCTACCAACGCAATGATATGATTGGCTGCGACATGTAGCGGCCCGTTTCCAAATATCCAGTCCATTTTGCAAGCAAGACCTTTCACATCAACAGTGATCACATGATCTTTGTTTACAATGACCACAATATCGACCGCTTTCTTGTTTCCAAGGGTGAGTGTGGCATTCAATCCCATCCGATGAAGTGATGAGAGGACGTAAAATTCTGCCGCTAAATTCGTATTGTATCCTTTTTCGCCCATCTGTTCTCCTCATGGTTCGGGGTTTAGTTGTTGCAGTAATCGGCTTGGATTCATGCCCGATTCCATTTGTTAATGCTAACGTTGCAGTATGTGCCTGTCGATTACAAATCTGTCTCCGTGTAGTGAAGAGAAGTCCGTTGGCATGGACTTTGAGGCCGTTGATGTACGCCGGCAATGCCGCCGACCTCGAGAATGGCGAGACGGACTTTTTTAGATGGCGGGTTCTTACGAAATTTGACGGAGTGCGTCGAAACATTTTTCCGGGCGCGCCTTGCGTTTTGCCGGGAATTTGATTAAGACATGACACACGCGCGATGAATCAACACCCTCGTCACTATTGTGGCCTGTTTGGAATTTACGGACACCCGAATGCCGCTGAGCTGACGTACTATGGTCTGTACGCACTGCAGCATCGCGGCCAAGAAAGTGCCGGTATCACCGCGTCCGACGGCGTGGATTTGCGAACGCACAAAGGCATGGGCTTGGTTGGACAGGTCTTCGACAAAAACATTTTGCGTTCGTTGCCGGGGCATCTGGCGCTGGGACATGTGCGGTATTCGACCACCGGTAGCTCGCACATTAAAAATGCGCAGCCGCTGGTCGTGGATTGCGCGCGGGGACAAATTGCGATTGGTCATAACGGAAATCTGACCAACGCCGCGCGGTTGCGAGCTGAACTGGAAGAGCAAGGTTCGATTTTTCAAACTACCGTCGATAGCGAAATCATTCTCCATTTGCTCGCGCAGCCCGGCAATGGCGACCGGATCCATACGCTCGAAGCCGTGATGCGCAAGATTCAAGGCGCGTACTCGCTGGTCATCATGGGGGAAGATGAAATGATTGGCGTCCGCGATCCGTTTGGATTCCGGCCGCTCGTCTTAGGTCGGATGAAAACCAATCTCGCCGAAGATGGCGTGGACGGTTTTGCGTATGTCTTCGCCAGCGAAACCTGCGCGCTCGACCTCATCCAAGCGGAATATGTTCGCGATCTCGAGCCGGGTGAAATTGTCCTGATTAATAAAGATGGAGTGCGCAGTGTCAACCCGTGGGCCGGAACACAACAGCCGCATTCGTTTTGTGTTTTTGAATATGTTTATTTCGCGCGTCCAGACAGCAACATTTTTCAGAAGAACGTCGCGCAAGTTCGCATTAACATGGGCCGTCAACTCGCGCATGAACATCCGGTGCCGGCGGACTTGGTGGTACCGGTGCCCGACAGCGGCACATGGGCAGCACTCGGTTACGCCGAAGCCAGCGGCCTCCGGTACTGCAACGCCTTTGTCAGAAATCATTATATTGGCCGCACGTTTATTCAGCCGAGTCAGCTCATCCGTGATTTCGGGGTGCGCGTGAAACTCAATCTCATCGAAGACATGGTGCGCGGTCAACGCGTGGTGGTGCTCGATGATTCGATTGTGCGCGGGACGACGGCGCGGTCGCGAGTGACGACGTTGCGCGAGGCCGGCGCGAAGGAAGTCCACATGCGCGTCAGCTGTCCGCCGCACCAATGGCCCTGCGCGTACGGCATTGATTTTCCGACCCGGAAAGAATTGATGGCGGCGAATAATTCACTCGAATCTATCCGGGAATTTCTCGGCGCAGATTCGCTGGGCTATCTGTCGTTAGACGGAATGATTCAGGCGACTGGTTTACCGGCGAAAGGATTCTGTTCGGCTTGTTATACCGGCCAGTATCCGTCACCGGTGGATTCCGAACACGATAAGCTCGAGATGGAGCAACGGCGCAGTCGGTACCGGCGCAGTGTGGCGGAGTTGGTGGCGGAAGATCAGCAGAAGAAACTGCTGTAATCAGCGTTGCAACGCGGTCTGCAAGTGCGCCACGGTTTGCCGGAGCCGATTGTCGGCATTCATCTTGGTTTCAATCAGCCGGCAGGCGTGCATCACGGTTCCGTGGTCGCGACCACCAAAACTCTCGCCAATATCCACCAGCGACCGATCAGTCAATGTCCGGCTCAGATACATCGCCACTTGCCGGGGGAACGCGACATTTTGCGGGCGGCGGCGGCTGGTCATATCGGCTAAGCGAATATCGAAATGTTCAGCAACTTTACGTTGAATGAGATCGACGGTGATGGTCCGCTTTGCTTCTTCGTGCAGCGCATCTCGCAACAATGTTTCGAGCAGATCAATCGTAATTTCTTTACCGGTCAATGAAGCGTAGGACGCGAGCCGAATCAGCGCCCCTTCCAACCGGCGGATATTGGTGCGAATCCGTTCCGCGAGATATTCGATGATGCGGTCGGGAATATTCACATTCAGCGCGGCGGCTTTCTTTTTGAGAATCGCGATCCGCGTTTCCAATGCCGGTGGCTGCAACTCTGTGACGAGACCCCATTCAAAGCGCGAGACCAATCGGCTTTCGAGATTGGCGATTTCCGCCGCAGGCCGGTCACTGGAAATCACGATTTGTTTGTGGGCGTCGTTGAGACTGTTAAACGTATGGAAAAATTCGTCCTGCGTCTGGGCTTTCCCGCCGATGAATTGGATATCGTCAATCAACAGTACATCCACTTGCCGGTATTTCTTCCGGAACTTGGTAATGCTCGCCGTCTGAATCGCTTGAATGTATTCGTTGGTGAATTGTTCAGAAGTGATATAGCAGACTTTGGCGGACTTGTGGTTGGCGGCGGCGCAATGACCGATGGCTTGCATCAAGTGCGTCTTACCGAGACCAACGCCACCATACAGGAAAAATGGGTTGTAAGCTTTGGCCGGTGCTTGTGCAACCGCTAGCGCGGCGGCGTGCGCAAAACTGTTATTGGGGCCAACCACAAAAGTATCGAAGGTGTACCGGGGATTGAGCTTGATGTCCAAGGTGGGACGAGCGGAAGCATCCTTCTGCGGCTTCGCCGGTGATTGCTCCAGCCGGGGCGCATTCGCATCCACAACGAATTTTACGTGGAGCGGATTCTTCGAAGTCTGGTTCACTGCTTCGCGAACCAGTGATAGAAAATTGTCCTGCAACCAAATCTGGCTGAACTCATTGGCGACGCCGAGTAACAACGTATCATCTTTAATTTCGACAGGGCGGATGGGCGCAAACCATCTGGCAAAAAGATCGGCATTCAACATTCCTTGCAATGACTTACCGGCATCTTTCCAGACCTGTTCGTGATTACGCATCATTACTACTCCAACCTTGACCGACTAAAGTTATTCACAAATTGTTGACAATTATTCATTGCGATTCGTTTTTCGATTTTTGGCGGATGCGCCGATGGGTCATTCGCAAGGAAAGGCTGCGTCCAAATCACAACTTGTGGTAGTTACTGAGAAAACTCGATCCGGCTTCTATACCGGCCCGTAACCACTTCAACAGCCTTACTTCGCAGACAACACCTAGAGGAATGTGAATGAATCCGAAATCTTCACTTGGCACTCGCAATTACTCTTCCAAGCCGCAGCTTGGGATTCCAAGCTATTAACAAGTTATTCACAACCTCTAACTGACCTTCGCTTTCGCCTAAAGCGGAGCGGAGCATAGCGACCAAAAATTTTACCGGCAAGATTTTTTTTCTGTATTTTATTTTTTTATTTACCGGCTTGTGTGAGATGCAGAAAAAAGTTGAGGCGCGTTACAAACGCGCCCCAACTTAGTTCAGAATGACCGCTCGATTAGCAGTCGTAGTACATGTGGAATTCCCACGGATGTGGACGGAGGCGAACTTGATCTTGCTCCTTGCGCTTGATTTCGATCCAGGTTTCCACGACGTCTTGGGTGAAGACATCGCCCTTCAGGAGGAAGTTATGATCTTTTTCGAGCGCGTCACAGGCTTCAGCAAGACTGCCAGGCATTTGCGGAACTTTCTTCAATTCCGCCGGCGACAACTCATAGAGGTTTTTGTCCATCGGTTCGCCGGGATCAATCCGGTTTTGAATGCCATCCAAGCCAGCCATCAACATGGCGGCGCAGGCGAGGTAGATGTTCGCAGACGGATCCGGTGGGCGATATTCAATGCGTTTCGCCTTCGGGCTGGGCGAATAGGTCGGAATGCGAATGGCGGCCGACCGATTGCGGCTGGAGTACGCCAGATTCACCGGCGCTTCAAAGCCCGGTGTGAGACGCTTGTAGCTATTGACGGTCGGGTTGCAAATCGCCGCGAGTGCTTTGGCGTGCTTGAGAATGCCGCCGATGTAATAGATCGCCATTTCACTCAGGCCGCCGTATTTGTTACCGGCGAAGAGCGGCTTGCCTTTTTTCCACAAGCTTTGGTGGCAATGCATCCCGGAACCGTTGTCACCGAAGAGTGGCTTCGGCATAAATGTGACGGTCTTGTTGTGGCGTTTGGCTACGTTTTTGACGATGTATTTGTAGAGCATCATCGCGTCGCCCATTTGGGTGAGCGGTGAAAACCGTAAATCAATCTCCGCTTGACCGGCGGTGGCGACTTCATGGTGTTCGCGCTCCACGCGAAGACCACAATCTTTCATGACGTTAATCATTTCATTACGGATATCCACTTGCGTGTCTTGCGGGGCAACTGGGAAATAGCCTTCCTTGTGGCGGATTTTGTTACCGAGGTTCGGGAACTCTTCGCGCCCACTGTTCCAGATGCCTTCGTTGGAATCGAGATAGTAGAAGCTGCTGTTCGCCGTTTGACCAAACCGAACATCATCGAAAATAAAGAATTCCGCTTCCGGACCGAAATACGCTGTGTCAGCCAGACCGGTGCTCTGGAGGAATGCTTCAGCTTTGCGAGCGACATTTCGTGGGTCGCGACTGTACGGTTCGTGCGTGATTGTGTCGAGCGCATCCGCGACGATGCTCAGCGTTGTCGACTGCGGAAATGGATCAATAATGGCGGTGTTGGGATCCAATTGCAGCAACATGTCGCTGGCCTCAATCGATTTCCAACCGCGAATCGAGGAGCCGTCAAAGCCCAAGCATTCGGTGAAAACTTCTTCCGTGAGCTCCGCGACCGGGACGCAAAAATGCTGCCACGTGCCCAGAAAATCACAAAACTTCACATCCACTAACTGCACATTCTTGCTCTTACACAACGCTAGAACTTCTTTTGGTGTCATGGTTCTCCTGATCGCCCTACGCGTTAGCGCGGGTTTGGTTTAGTTATCGCAACACTCGCTTCTCGTCCACCGGCAGCTTACACGGCCTGTTCGCCGCGTTCGTCGGTCCGAATTCGCACGGCCTGCTCAACCGGCAAAATGAAAATCTTTCCATCGCCAATCTTCCCGGTTTTGGCAGCTTTCAAAATGGCGCTAACCGCCGCATCGACAGTGCCATCCGACAACACAATTTCCAGTTTCAGCTTCGGCAAAAAATCTACCGTGTACTCGCTGCCCCGGTAAATTTCCGTGTGACCTTTCTGCCGGCCGAAACCTTTGACTTCACTGACCGTCATTCCTTCGACGCCGACGCCGCTGAGCGCCTCTTTCACGTCTTCGAGTTTGAACGGTTTAATAATTGCTTCAATCTTCTTCATAATTTTTCTCCAAGCTCGCCGGTATGTTATGCAACCCCACTGGCTCTGACAACTTAAAACCAATCGCTTGGATGACTTTTATTTTCAGCAAGCGAAATGCCAAGCCAACATCTGCTGACCCTGCAACTGACTCAATCCACACTTGTGCAACCAAATACAAACTTACCGGCACTTTCTACCGGTCGCGCCAACCTGCCGGTTTTTGCTCATCTCGCGCAAAATCGGTCACACGTGTTCCGGCTTTTTCGCCGCTTGCGCTTCCGCCACCACCTTCGTCGTGATGTGCGCCGGTACCGGCTCGTAATGACTGTACTCCATCTCAAACGACGCCCGCCCACCGGTCATCGAGCGCAACTCCGTCACGTACTTGAACAACTCCGTTTGCGGCACCTGCGCCTTGATACATTGCATTCCATCCACCATCTCTACTGTCAAAATGTGTCCGCGCCGGTGGTTCAAATCGCCGGTCACATCGCCCATGTATTGGTCCGGCACAAACACATTCACATTCATAATCGGTTCCAACAAGACCGGCCGTGCTTTCGTCATCGCATCCTTGAACGCGTGCAAACCGGAAATCTTGAAGCTCAGTTCGTTCGAATCCACGTCGTGATACGAACCATCGTAGACCTCCGCCTGCACATCCACGACCTGAAATCCCGCAATCGTGCCGGTCTGCAACGCCTCGACACAACCTTTCTCCACCGCCGGAATAAAATTGCGCGGGATTGCTCCACCGACTACCGCATCGACATATTCAAAACCAGAACCGCGTTCGCGCGGTGCAATTCGCAGATACGCTTCGCCGTATTGACCGCGACCGCCGGATTGTTTCTTGTGTTTGTAATGACCTTCCGCGCGAGTGGTAATTGTTTCCTTGTAATCCACCTTCGGCGTCGAGAGGTCCACATTGACGCCGAGTTTTTTCTTCATGTTATCCAGCACCACTGCGAGATGCTGATCACCGAGACCGGAGATTACCAATTCTTTTGTATTCGGATTCCGCTCCATCGCAATCGTCGGGTCTTCTTCGAGCAACCGGTGGATTGCCAAACTGATTTTCTCCTCATCCTTCGCCGTGTGCGGATGAACGGCGTAGCTCATCACCGGCTTTGGAAATTTAATCGGCGGGAATTGCACCAGCCGGCTCGGATCGCACAACGTATTGTTGATGTGCGTGTCTTTCAGCTTGGCCAACGCGACGATTTCACCGGGGCCGGCTTCGGTGACAACTTTTTGCGTCTTACCCTGAATCCGCAACAATTGCGGAACGCGTTCCTTGCAACTGCGCGTGACGTTCACGATGTCGAGGTCGGCTTTCAACGTACCGGCAATCACGCGAACATACGCCAAGTGACCGGCAAACGCGTCCACCGTCGCTTTGAAAACAAAACCCGCAAACGGCGCATTCGCTTTCGGTTCGACCGTTCCACCAGCCACCGTCGCCACCGGTCCGTGATCCGCCGGTGATGGCAACAACGCCACCACACCTTCGAGCAGTTGCCGCGCACCAAGCTCTTTCTCCGCGCTGCCGCAATAAATCGGCACCGTCGTCCCGCGCGAAACACCGGTATGCGTGCCTTGGGTGATTTCTTCCAGCGTCAGCGCTTGGCCGCCGAGAAATTCTTCGAGCAATTTATCATCTTGCTCAGCCGCGGCTTCTTCCAACGCTTCATGCGCCTTGTGAAATTGCGCGCGCAACTCCGCCGGTACATCCGCCTCCGGTGTAGTGCGCAAATTCAGCACCTTGCTAAAGCTGGCTTCCTTGCCGAGCGGCATCTCAAACGGAATGCAATTTTTACCAAACACCTGCTGAATCTGTTCGACCACCCGGAAGAAATCGCCATTTTCTTTATCGAGTTTGCTGACAAAAACCAGCCGGGGCTTTTCCATCGAGTCGAGCAGTTTCCAAATTCTCCGCGTGCCGACCTCCACACCCGTCACGCCATCCACCACGACAATCGCCGCGTCCGCCGCACGGATTGCCGCCATCGTGTCGCCGTAAAAATCGGCAAAGCCCGGCGTGTCGAGCAAACAGATTTGGTGGTCTTGCCATTGGCAGTGAAACGGCTTCGCGTGAATGGTGCTCTTGCGCGCTAGTTCGTCCGGTAAGCAATCAACATTACTGGTGCCGTTGCCGGGCCGACCGTGTTTGCCGACGGCCTTTGCGATAAATAAAATCGCGTCGAGCAACGAAGTTTTGCCGCTGGCCGCATGGCCAACCACAGCCAATGTCCGAATCTTCGAGATCTCCACAGCCATAACTGTTCTCCCTAACGATTTCGCAACGGGGTAATCACCGGTATCTTCGCAAAAAACAAAAATGAAGCAACCAAAAAACTAGCGCGTTGTCCCAGCGAGGTTCAACGCAATCACGCCGCCAACAATCGCCAGTGTGCCCAGAATTTTCAGCAGCGAAAAAGACTCCCGAAAGTAGACCGCTCCAATCCCGGCAATTAGTGCCACGCCGGCACCGCAGACAATGGGATACGCGATGCTCAACTGAATCTTCTTCAGCGCCACCGTCAGTAGGAAAAAGTAAGTGCAATAGAACAACCCCATGAGAACCGTCGGCACCAGTTTAGTGCAACCCGCCGAAAGTTTCATACAAGTCGTGCCTGCCGCCTCGAAAAGAATCGCTACTGTCAAAATAATCCAATGCATATAAAATTCAGCCTTTAATATTTTTTGATTCACCTGCCAATAAAACTGGCGGAGGGGGA
>CAINDI010000122.1 GCA_903847335.1 uncultured Verrucomicrobiota bacterium
CCCATTTCGATGAGCACCGCGCCGGCGGGCGTGGCGACGAAATCGGTTTTAATTTTAAGCGGACGAAGTTGATCTGGACGGCGGCCATCAATGCGTTTCATACCGGCAGAATGACTGGCGGCCAACCCGGTGGCAAGAGTTTTTCTGGAAATGTGGTTTGGAAATCACTGCTCAAAAGAGCTCCTATCATAGTTTCTCTAGACTCGCCAGCGCGATTGGCCTGTGGTATTGATACGACCATGACACGACAATTTTCCAAGATTGATGTGACACCGGATTGGGAGGGGCTGGTGCGGTGTATCCGCCGGCAAGGCCCGCTGCGGCGCGTACATTTTATCGAACTCTATCTGGATGGCGAGGTGCAAGAGGCCATCAGCCGGCAATTCGGCGTGGCTGGTAACGATTTGGTACGGCAAATCAATCTCCAGCGGTTTCTCGGCTACGATTACGTGCTGATGGGGTTGGACAACGTGGTCTGGACGTTCCCGCACCACGTCGCCGACGACACGGCCGGGCTGGCGCGTGCGAGTGGCCGGGGATTTGTGGAAAGCGGTCGCGGGCCAATCACGAACTGGGAAGAGTTTGAACGTTATCCGTGGCCGGTGCCGACGCAGTGGAACAGCCGGTCGCTCGAATGGCTGACCGCCAACCTGCCGGACGACATGTGTATCATTGGCGGTTTGTGCTCACATTTTGCAGAACATCTATCGCGGTTGATGGGGTACGAGACATTGTGTCTGGCGTTGTACGACCAGCGCGAGTTGGTAAAAGCCATCGCGGACCGGGTGCTGGAGATCGACCGGGTAATGCTGGCGCGGTTGTTGGAGTTTGATCGCGTGAAAATCATTTGGGGCAGCGACGACATGGGGTTCCGGACCGGGCCACTGATCAGTCCGGCCGATTTGCGGGAGTTTGTGTTGCCGGGGCACAAACTGATGGCGCAGATGGCGCACGCGGCCGGACGGCCGTACTTGCTGCATTGCTGCGGGCAGATAACCGACATCATGCCGGACCTGATTGACGATGTGCGGATTGACGCGCGGCACTCATTTGAAGACGTGATTGAGCCGGTCACTGAAGCGAAACGCCGGTATGGCCAACGAATCGCATTGCTCGGTGGGTTGGACGTGGATTTTTTGTGTCGCGCGAGCATTCCGGCGATTCGGGAGCGCGTCCGGCGGACGCTTGAAGTGTGTCTGCCGGGTGGTGGTTATTGTCTCGGTACCGGTAATAGCGTCACCAATTATATACCGGTCGAAAATTATCTCGCGATGCTTGATGCCGGTCGGAAATTTTCTCCGGCCTGACAATCTGTCGGCAAGAAGTCCTCAACTTGACAGTTTGTCTCCGGTCTTTTTAAAAACCGGTTTTTGGATCAACCGCCGGTTATACTGGATTTGTTTTGTAACCAAAGTGTTACGACTCTTCGCTGGAAAATTGGCGCAGTTGGCAAGGCCGTTGCTAAATATACCGGCGGCAATGACTACCAATAAATCAATTTCGCAAATCGTGTCGGCCACGCAGCCGCTCGAGTCTATTTTTCGTCCGAAATCCGTCGCCGTTGTTGGCGCTTCCAACCGGCAGGGCAGCGTTGGTAATGCCATCTTCCGCAATATTTTGTTTGGCGGTTATGGTGGCACGCTTTATCCAGTGAATCCGAAAGCCGGTTCAATTTGCGGCGTTCACGCCTACGCTTCGATTACAGATATTCCAGAGGCAGTGGATCAAGCGGTGATTATCGTGCCACCGGTAAGTGTGCTGGAAGTTTTGGAAGAATGCGGCAAGAAAGGCGTGAAAGGTGTGGTCGTCGTTTCCGCTGGGTTCAAGGAAGTTGGTCCGGAAGGTCTCGCGTTGGAGCAGAAGGCCGTCGAGATTGTGCACCGGTATAAAATGCCAATGGTCGGCCCGAATTGCCTCGGTGTTATCACCACCGATACCGACATCATGCTCAACGCCAGTTTTGCCCGGTGCATGCCGAAGCAAGGCAATATCGCATTCGTCTCACAAAGCGGTGCGCTCTGTGCCGGCATTCTCGACTACGCTCGCGGTCGGGACATTGGGTTTTCGAAATTTATCAGCTTCGGTAACAAAGCCGATGTGACCGAGCTCGATTTGCTCCGGTACCTCGCGCAAGACGAAACGACCGATGTAATTTTGATGTACCTCGAAACGCTGGTGGACGGACGCAAGTTTATCGAACTTGCCCGCGAAGTGACCGGCGAGCAAAAACACCGCAAACCAATTCTCGCCATCAAGTCCGGGCGGACTTCGCAAGGTGCCGCAGCGGCGCGCAGTCATACCGGTGCGTTAGCCGGGAGTGATGCGGTGTATGACGCAATTTTCGCGCAGGCCGGTATCTTGCGCGTAGAGACGGTGGAAGAACTTTTCGATCTCGCGGTCGGGTTCTCACGCCAACCATTGCCATCAGGCAATCGCTTCGCCATCGTCACCAATGCGGGTGGACCCGGCATCATGGCCACCGATGCCGCCATCCGGCATGGACTCGAGCTTGCCAAACTGCGACCCGAGACACTCGAGTCCTTAAAGGCGAAGCTACCCCCGACCGCGAATTTTCATAACCCGGTGGATGTTATCGGCGACGCGACAAGCGAACGCTACACCGCCGCGATGACCGCCGTGCTCGCCGACCCGGCTGTCGAAGGCGTCGTGGTTTTGTTGACGCCGCAATCCATGACGGACATCGAAGCGATTGCGAAAACGATTGGCGAAGTCTCGCCAAGTTCCGGTAAGCCAGTGCTCGCGTCATTCCTCGGCCATGTGGATGTTTCGGCTGGGATTCAGATTTTAGAGAAGCACGGCATTCCGAACTACCAGTTCCCGGAGAATGCATCGCGTTCACTGGCGGCGATGGCCAAGTACACACAATGGATTAAGCGGCCACGGACGAAGGAAAGAAAATTCAAAGTTGATACCGGTAAGGTAAAAGAAATTTTTGCAAAAGTGCGCGCTGAAAAACGGACGTTCTTGCCGGAGCTGGAGTCGTTGGCGGTGTTGGAAGCGTACGGATTCCCGACGCTGAAACATGGACTTGCCAAGACTGCCGAGGAAGCGGCGGAGTTGTTGAAGAAAATTGGTGCGCCGGTCGTGCTGAAAATTGTGTCGCCGGATGTCGTTCACAAGGTGGACGTCGGCGGCGTGTTGTTAAATATTTCCACCGTCGAGGAAGCCTGTGCTGGGTTTGAAAAAATCACAAACGGGGTGAAACAAAAGCTGCCTAGTGCGAGGCTCCTCGGGGTGGAAGTGGTGCAGATGGCACCGAAAGGTGTCGAGGTAATTCTCGGCATCAGTGAAGACCCGGTCTTCGGACATATCGTGATGTTCGGATTAGGCGGCACGTTTGTCGAAGTGCTCAAGGATGTGAGTTTCCGTCTCGTGCCGATTCGAGAACTCGGTGCGCAGAACATGATTAAATCAATTCGCGCCGCCAAAGTCTTTGAAAGTTTCCGTGGTCAACCACCGGCAGATACCGATGTGATGGCGGAATGTCTGGAGCGGCTCTCGCAATTGGTTGTTGATTTCCCGGAAATTTCCGAACTCGACATCAATCCGCTAATCGTTCACGCGCAAGGCAAAGGTGCGCATGTGGCGGATGTCCGTATTGTTTTGACGCCGGAAGCATAAAATTTCACAATGAATGCCGCGCCTCCAATGGATTCAATGGTCAGCGCGGGTGATGCGCGCAAAATTACCATCGCCCAAGTTCTGGTTTACGAGCTGCGAGTGCGCGATGCGATGAGCAAGCCACCGATTACTGCGTTACCGAGTGATTCATTGCGCGAAATTCAAAAGCTGATGAAGCGACACAAAATCTCCGGTGTCCCTATTCAGCTCGGCACCAAACTTCTCGGCATTGTCACCATCGAAGACATTATCACCGCGCTCGATCAAGGACACATTGACGATTTGGCGGAGAAACGAATGGCGCAAGGCGTCATTACCATTCGCGATCATTTTTCACTCGTTCGCGCCGTGGCAGAATTTGAACGGCATGGATTCGGAAGGTTTCCGGTGGTGGATAGCGCTGACCGGCTGGTGGGGGTTTTGACGCGCGGAGATATCACCAATTGTCTCATGCACCAATTGGAAAAACGCGCGGAGGAAGCGATTGCATTTGAAGCCGCAGCATTAGCTTCTCGCGCCGGTGATGATTTAGCGCGGCGAATTGTCATCCGGGCTCCGGTGCGGACCGGCGATTACGACAGTGCCGGCAAAGTTTCGCAACGGCTCCGGCAAGTTCTTCGCGAACGCGGCATTGATCCGGATGTTCGCCGGCGCGCCGCCATTGTGGCGTACGAGGCGGAAACTAACATCATTATTCATTCGCTCGGCGGCGAGGTAACGGTGGCGGTTGATTCCGACAAAGTGGTGATTGATGCGACCGATGTTGGTCCCGGAATCGAAGATGTGAATCAAGCCATGCAGGAAGGTTGGTCCACCGCCGGCCGATTGCCACGCGAATTAGGTTTTGGCGCCGGGATGGGATTGCCCAACATGAAGAAATGTTCTGATGTGTTTGAGATCAAATCCGGTAATGGTCAAACCACTTTGGTTCATTCCGAGGTATTTTTACGAAAGGCGGCCAGTACGCCATGAAATTTGAAACAAATGCAAAACTAACGGCGGTATTGCTGGCGATTCAAGCGACACCGTTAACTAGTACCAGCGAAACCAACGTGCAGGGTTGTTACATTTCAGATTTACTCAGCGATGTGCTCGCGCACGCTCAACCGGGAATGCTGTGGGCCACTGTGCAGATACACCGGAACGTCGTCTCGGTGGCGGCGACTAAAGATATTCCGGCGGTGCTATTCACCTGTGGACGAAAACCGGACGCGAACGTGATTGCCGAGGCCGAAGAAGAAGGAATCACATTACTGGTGACACCGCTGACCACTTATGAAGCCGCCGGCAAGCTTTGGCAGGCCGGTCTCCACGAATGAGGAACGCATGAGCCAAGCCCAACAACAAATTGCTCCGAACTTGCCGCATCATCCCAGCGGCGATCAACGCTTTGCCCAGCTCGACCAAACGATGGCGCATTACCATCACGAGCCGACGGCGTTGATTCAGATTTTGCACGCGGCGCAACACACGTTTGGCTATCTTGCGACGGATGTGCTCCGGTATATTGCCACAGCGATGAAGTTGCCGCTCGCGCATGTCTACGGCGTCACGACGTTCTACAATTTCTTTTCCATTGTTCCGCGCGGCAAATACCAAATCATGGTTTGCACCGGCACGACTTGTCATGTTCGTGGTGCATCAACGGTGGTCGAGCGGTTGGGGCAGCAGCTTGGTGTGAAGGAAGGCGAAACGACGAAAGACGGTTTGTTTAGTTTGCACACAGCGCGGTGCATTGGGGCGTGCGCTCTCGCGCCGGCGATTACAGTGGGCGAGGATGTTTACGGGAAGCTCTCGCCGGACAAGATTCCGAAGTTCTGTCAGAAAGATTTGAAGAAGTATGCTTGAGGAATTGTCATTGAATGTCTTGGACATCGCGATGAATTCGCTCTCCGCCGGTGCGCGACGAGTGGAGGTCTCCGTGGTGGAAAGCCACCGGCATGATTTTTTAATTTTGCGTGTCCGCGACAACGGTCGCGGAATGGACGCGGCAACACTGACGCGCGTGCTGAACCAGCGAACCACCGGTAAGCAGAGCCGTAAGAAAAACATCGGCCTCGGTTTGGCGATGTTGCGGCAGACTTGCGAGATGTGTGATGGGCATTTTCATGTGCGCTCGGCACCGGAGCAGGGCACATCCGTCACGGCGTCGATGCGGCTCAGTCATATTGACCGGCCACCGTTGGGTGATTTGAATTCCACAATCTTGTCGCTCTGCGCGGCAAACGACGATGTGGATGTTCGGCTGAAGTACCGGACCGATCAGGAAACATTTAATTTTAGCTCACAAGAAGGGAAACCACATGAACCTCGAAGAACTCAAGAAACTGAAAGAAAAAGCTCAACGACAAGTCGCGCTGCGTGACGGGAATAAGAAGTACCGGGTGGTGTTCAGTATGGGCACGTCCGGGATTGCCGCCGGCGCGCGCGAAATCATGACAACGATGCTCGACGAAATTGACAAACGCGGGTTGGACGACGTGGAAGTCGCCGTCACCGGTGAGATTGGGTTGGTTGACGCCGAGCCGATGATTCGCATTGAGGAAGCCAACGGCGAAAAGGTGACCTATGCGAGAGTTAATGCCGCTGATGCTCGCAAAATTGTGACCGAGCATCTTGAGAAAGGCAAAGTGGTTGAAGGTCTCGCCGTCGGTAAGGTGAAAGAATGAAACGAACGCATATTCTCGTGTGTACCGGTACCGGTTGCACGAGTTGTGGCAGCTTTCAGACTCGCGATGCGTTGCTGACTGAACTGCAAAAAAATGGTCTCAGTAACGAAATCGATGTCGTTGAGACCGGCTGTATGGGTCGGTGTGATCTTGGGCCGGTCGCGTTGGTGCATCCCGAAGGCACATTTTATAAAAATGTTTTGGCTCCTGATGTTCCGAAATTAGTCGAAGAGCATTTTCTAAAAGGTCGTCCATTTCAAAAACTACTGCCGACTGATCCGCAAACGCAAAACGTCATCCAGACGCAAGCTGATTTCACATTTTTCAACCGGCAGCTCCGCATCGTTCGCGACAATTGCGGTGTGATCGATCCGGAGAAAATTGAGGAATACATCGCTCGCGATGGTTATCTCGCGCTCGGAAAAGTTCTCACCGAGATGAAGCCAGAGCAGGTGATTGAGGAAATTAAAGCCAGTGGTTTGCGCGGTCGCGGCGGTGCCGGTTTCCCCACCGGTCGCAAATGGGAATTGATGCGGCAAGCACCGGTGAGCCCAAAATATGTCGTCTGCAATGCCGACGAAGGCGATCCTGGTGCGTTCATGAATCGGTCAGTCCTCGAAGGTGATCCGCATAGCGTCCTTGAGGGCATGGCTATCGGCGCATATGCGATGGGAGCGAATCGCGGTTTCATCTACATCCGTGCCGAATACGGGTTGGCAGTGAAACGACTCCACATCGCGATTGAGCAAGCTTACAAAGCTGAATTGCTCGGCAAAAATCTTTTTGGAACCGGATTCGATTTTGATCTCGAGGTTCGGATTGGTGCCGGTGCGTTTGTTTGCGGTGAAGAAACCGCGTTGATGCGTTCCGTCGAAGGCCGTCGCGGTCAACCGCAACCGCGTCCGCCGTTCCCAGCGCAACGCGGTCTGTGGGGGAAGCCGACGAATATTAACAATGTCGAAACTTGGGCGACGATTCGTCCGCTGATTCTCAAAGGCGCAAAGTGGTTTTCATCTATTGGTACGGAAAAGACAAAGGGAACAAAAGTTTTCTGTCTGGCCGGTAAGATTAATAATACTGGCGTGGCGGAGTTGCCGTTTGGGACGACGTTGCGCGAGATGATTTTTGAAGTTGGTGGCGGTGTGCCAAATGGGAAAAAATTCAAAGCGGTGCAAACTGGTGGTCCTTCCGGTGGCGTCATCCCGGAACAATTCCTCGACACGCCGGTCGAATACGAGACGTTACAAAAACTTGGCTCGATCATGGGATCCGGCGGCATGGTCGTTGTGGACGAGGATTCGTGCATGGTGGATTTCGCACGGTTCTTCATGGAATTCTGCTGTGATGAATCGTGCGGCAAATGTCCACCGTGCCGGGTTGGTACACGGCAGATGCTCAATATCTTGAATCGCATTTGCGCCGGTGATGGCGAACTTGATGACATTCAGAAACTCGAAGATCTTGCCGCGATGGTGAAAGACACTAGTCTTTGCGGTCTCGGTCAGACGGCACCGAATCCGGTACTCACGACGCTGAAATACTTCCGGCACGAATATGAAGCGCACATCATAGACAAACAGTGTCCGGCGCGTGTTTGCCGGGATTTGTTGCACTTTGAAATTGATGAACCGCTCTGCAAAGGCTGTTCGCTCTGTGCGCGCGCTTGTCCGGTGCAAACGATTGGCCGGATTGGAACGCTAAAGAAATTTGAAATTCACGAAGAGAAATGTATTCACTGCGGCGCGTGCTTCGAGGTGTGCCGGTTCGACGCGGTGAAGAAAACTTCGCCGGGAATGTTGGTGACCGCATGAATATAACTCTCACCATTGATGGCAAAAAATGCACCGGTACCGCCGGGCAGACGATTCTCGAAATCGCGCACGCCAACGGCATCGCGATTCCGACTTTGTGTTACATGAAGAATCTGTCGCCGTGGGGCGGTTGCCGGATGTGCATCGTTGAAATTGGCGGTAGCCCGAAGGCGGTGCCATCTTGCGCGACGCCAGCGACCGACGGTAGTACGGTCGTCACGAATAATGACCGGCTCACGCATCTGCGTAAACTGACATTGGAATTGCTTTTCAGTGAACGTAATCACGTTTGTCCAATCTGCCCGATGAACAAGGGTGATTGCGACCTTCAGCAGCAAGGTTACAAGTTTGGCATTGATGCGATCCGGTATCCGTATCTTTACCCAACGTTTCCGGTGGATCTCTCCGGTAAGTTTCTCGGCATCGATCACAATCGCTGCATTCTCTGTACGCGATGCGTCCGGACTTGCGACGAAGTCGAAGGCGTTCACACGCTCGACATCGGAAATCGCGGTGTCAAAAACCAA
>CAINDI010000123.1 GCA_903847335.1 uncultured Verrucomicrobiota bacterium
CGCCGGGAAGATTGAGGTTGAGGCGCATCATCCGGTGTTGCTGACGGCCGGGTTGATTTGCGTGCCGGTGGTCGGGTTCTTGTTGGCGGCGGCGATTTATTTGAAACGCGAGCCGAGCGACGCGCCGGTGAAACGGGCGCTCGGGCCGGTGTGGACGTTGGTCGCGAACAAGTATTACTTCGATGAGTTGTACGCGCTGCTCATCAAGTACGTGCAGGGCACGATCGCGGCGGTGTGTGAACTGTTCGACCGCTGGATTCTGCAACGGTTGGGCATCGGCGGGCTGTCGTGCGGGACGAACTTGCTCGGGCGGACGGTGCGCCTGCTGCAAACCGGCAGCATTCCGGGCTACGCGTTCCTCTTTGGCCTCGGCGTGACGGTGATCATTTACTACGTGGTGGTGAAGTGAGCGCCAAGGAACACAATCCAAACAAGCCGGGCGGCGAGATCATCCTCTACCAAACCGAGGATGGTCAGACCCGCATCGAGTGCCGGTTTGAGAATGAGAATATCTGGCTCACCCAGGCCTTGATGGCGGAACTGTTTCAGACCACCCCGCAGAACATCACGCTCCATCTTAAGGCAATCTACGCTGAGGGCGAACTGAACGAGGCGGCAACTTGTAAGGATTGCTTACAAGTTCGCCAAGAAGGGGGACGGTCGGTTCGGCGTGAGACGAAGCACTACAGTTTGGAAGCGGTCTTGGCCGTCGGTTACCGGGTCCGCTCCGCTCGCGGCACGGCATTCCGGCAATGGGCCACGGCGCGGCTGAAGGAGTACCTACTCAAGGGTTTCGTGTTGGACGACGAGCGGCTGAAGAACCCGCCAGGCCCCGGTGTGCCGGACTATTTCGACGAGCTTCTCGCACGCATCCGCGACATCCGCGCGAGCGAGAAACGGATGTATCTCAAGGTGCGCGACATTTTTGCGTTGGCCTCCGACTACAACCCGACGGCGGCGGAGACACAGCAGTTCTTTCAGATTATCCAGAACAAGTTGCATTGGGCGGTGACCGGCCAGACCGCTGCCGAACTGATCTCCAGTCGCGCCGACCATACCAAGCCGAACATGGGGCTGACGACGTGGCGCGGCCCGAAAGTGCGACGGACGGACGTGACGGTCGCCAAGAATTATCTGCGGGAACACGAAATCGGCGAACTGAACCGGATCGTGACGATGTATCTGGACTTTGCCGAGGACCAAGCGCGACGGCGCAAGGTACTTTACATGCGTGACTGGAAGGAAAAGCTGAACGCCTTCCTCCAGTTCAACGAACGCGACATTCTCGCCGATGCCGGTCGGGTCGAGAAAGCCGTGGTGGATCAATTAGCGCTGGAGGAATACGACAAGTTCGAGGTGCGCCGCCTGAAAGCCGAGGCCGCCGCGGACGAGCGCGCCTTTGAACAAGCCATCAAGCAACTCCCGGCCAAGAAACCCGGCAAGAAGAAGAAAGGTCAACCATGAAAAGTTTGGGCGTGACGGTGATTATTTATTACGTGGTGGTGAGGTAGGGCATGGGTAACACACAAATCCAAATTTGGGGTTTGAGGTTATGAGTGAAGAAAACATCATCCTTACAGCCATCTTCGTGTGGATTCCACTGAACATCCTCGCGGGAGCGGCGTTCGGCAAAATGCGAGGCAGGGTTGGGGTATCGATTGTTCTCAGCTTGCTTCTCGGGCCAATAGGGTGGCTGGTGGTTTTTCTAGGTGCGGATAAGAGGCCCAAATGTCCATCTTGCGCTGAACCGATCAAACCCGAAGCGAAGGTTTGCTCGCATTGCCATGAGGATTTGAGCAAGCCGCACCGCAAGGCCTCAGTGCCAGTTTCGAGTGATCAGCGGAAGTGTCCTTTCTGTGCAGAAATGATAAAGAAAGAGGCCATCAAGTGTCGGTTTTGCGGAAGCGATCTACAGCAACCGTCAAGCTCCACCAAACCAACTGTGGCGAGCAAGACAAGTTCAACTCCGACGAAGACCGAACACCCGGTCAAGTTTAGAGTAGAGAAGGATCAAGTCTGGTTTACGTGCAAACGGTGTGGTGCAGAAATTCCAGCGGGAATCGCCCAAGCCGGAAAGTTGAATAAGTGTCCTAAATGTGATGGCTGGGTGAGCGTTCCCGAATTGCCGAGTCAATCAAAGGATATTCGCTTCAGTTGCAAGCATTGTGGGCAACACCTTGAGGTCGAGGCTTCGGCTGCAGGGCTTGAGGTGGCGTGCCCCAAGTGTGCGCAGACAGTTGTCATTCCAAGTACTGCAAAAGCTTCATGAAAAACAAACGACAGAGATTCTTCGCTGCGCTCAGAATGACAATTTAGGAAGATGGAAAACTTACTGACCATAGCCGTGCTGCTGCCGCTGGCGTCGGCGTTCTTGGCGTTTTTGTTGCCGGCGAAGAAGCCGGGGGCGATCCGGGCGTTGGCTCTTTTCGCGACGGGTGTGTCGCTGTTGCTGACGCTGTACATTTTCTCGCGGTTCGACCGGCAGGATGCCGGATATCAATTCGTGAAATCCATCGAATGGTTACCGTCGCTCGGCGTCCATTTGAAGTTTGGGGTGGACGGGATTTCGATGGTGTTGCTGTTGCTCGTTGGGATCGTGTCGTTCTGCGGGGCGTTGGTTTCGCATGAGATTCATGAACGGGAGAAGGAGTACTACATTTTGTTTCTCGCGTTGACGTCGGGAATCAGCGGGACGTTTTGCTCGATGGATATGTTTTTCTTTTACTTCTTTTACGAGATGGCGGTGATCCCGATGTACTTGCTTATCGGAATGTACGGCTCGCTGCCCGCCGGGAAGCACGGGCGGACGAAGGAATACGCGACGATGAAGTTGACGCTGTACCTGACGGCGGGGGCGGTGCTGGCGCTGATCGGGTTGCTGGCGATGTATTTTGCGGGCGGGAAGACGTTTGACATGGTGGAACTGAAGCGGAACCTACAGCTCGCGGAGGCGACTCAGAAATGGGTGTTTGCGTGTCTGCTGTTCGGGTTTGGTTTTCTGGCGTCGATGTGGCCGTTCCATACGTGGTCGCCAATTGGGTACGCGGCCGCGCCGACGGCGGCGTCGATGATGCACGCCGGGGTGCTGAAGAAACTCGGCGCGTACGGGATCATCCGGCTGGCACTGCCGCTGTTGCCGGAGGGGGCGCGGCACTGGGCGAACCTGCTGGCGATTCTGGCGTGCTTCAACATTTTGTACGCAGGCTGGGCGGCGTTGACGCAGAAGGATTGGAAGTTTGTGATCGGGTACTCGTCGGTGAGCCACATGGGGTACGTGCTGCTGGGGATCGCGACGTTGAATGTCGTCGGCGTGAGCGGCGCGGTGCTGTTGATGTTCGCGCACGGGGTGATGGCGGCGCTGACGTTCTCGTTGATCGGGTTTTTCTATCACCAAACGCACAACCGCATGGTGCCGGACCTGAGCGGGCTGGCGCGGAAGATTCCATTCATTGGCGTGTGCATGGTGATGGCGGTAATGGCGTCGAGCGGGTTGCCCGGGTTTGCCAATTTTGTGAGCGAAGTGATGGTGTTCATCGGGGCGTGGTCGCAAGGCTCGACCTTGTTCCGCGTGGCGACAATTTGCGCGGTGTGGGGCATCGTGGTGACGGCGACGTATCTGTTGTGGGCGGTGCGGACGAGTTTCTTCGGGCCGTTCGATGAGAAATGGAACATGTTGAAGGACGCGACGACGCCGTGGCAGAAGTTGCCGTACGTGCTGCTGCTGGTAGTGCTGTTGACGGTTGGGTTCTGTCCCAGAGTGTTGACAGGCATTATTCAGAAGAGCGTTGCCACGATTGTACCTAAGGTTGCGGAGGTACAGCGATGACGGCTCTCGGCTCAGTTCAATTGGAGGCGATGCTGGTCACTCTGGCGTTGGTAACGTTGCTCAGCGATGCCTTCCGTCCGACGATGAACAAGCGGTCAATCGGACTTGGATTAGCGGCGTTAGTTGCGCTGGTCCTGCTTTACAGTTTCACGCTGCAACCGCAGACAACGACTTACTTCCACGGAATGTATCGACTTGATACGTTGTCGCTGTATTTCAAACGGCTGTTTTTGGTGGCGACGCTGATGGTGTTGGTGATGGGAGCGGAATTTGCAGAACGGTTTGAGTCGGGCGTGGCGGAGTTCTACTCGCTGGTTTTGCTAGCCGCTACCGGCATGTTGCTGACGGCTTCGGTGAACGATTTTATCTTGATGTTTGTGGCGCTGGAATTGGTGACGATCACGTTCTACGTGCTGACCAGTTTCCTGCGGCGGCAGCTGCAATCGCTTGAGGCGGGGACCAAGTATTTGATTCTCGGCGCGCTATCGAGCGGGTTCACCGTGTACGGCATCGCCTATATCTTCGGCACGACCGGTACGACGAATTTCGACACGCTGGCGGCGACGTTGAAGAGTGGCACGCCCGGCACGGCGTTCACGCTGGGGATGTTGCTGGTGATGACGGGGCTCGGGTTCAAGATTGCGAGCGTGCCGTTCCAGATTTGGGCGCCGGATGTGTATCAGGGTGCGCCGACGCCGGTGACGGCGTTTTTGGCGGTGGGGAGCAAGGCGGCGGGGTTTGCGCTGTTGCTGCGGGTGCTGCTGGTCGGTTTGCTGCCGGTGAGCGCGCTGTGGACGACGCTGGTGCTGGTGCTGGCGGCGGCGACGTTGTTGTACGGCAACCTCGGCGCGCTGCCGCAGACGAATATCAAGCGATTGATGGGATATTCCTCGATTGGTCATGCCGGTTATATGCTGATGGGCGTGGCGGCGGTGAACGCGCTCGGCGCGGGCGCGGTGTTGTTTTATCTCGGGCAGTATGCGTTTACGAACTTGTGCGCGTTCCTCGTGATTATTGCGGTAACGAACGTGACGAAGACGGACGAGATTTCTGGTTTTGCCGGGTTGGGTCGCCGGTCGCCGGTGTTGGGTTTGGCGTTATTTGCGGCGTTGATGTCGCTCGCGGGTCTGCCGCCGTTGAGTGGTTTTTTCGGGAAATTCCAGTTGTTCGCCGCAGTCATTGAGCGGGCACAGACGGATTGGCATTACTATGTGCTGGCCGGCATTGGCGCAGCAGCGGCGGTGGTGTCGTTGTATTTCTATATGAATGTGGCGAAGGCGATTTATTTGCAGGAGCCGGAAGCCGGCGCGGCGCCGATCCCGGTGAGCCGGCCGATGCGGGCGGCGTTGTACTTCTGCATGGCGGCAATCATCGGGCTGGGAATTTTCCAGCGGCCGCTAGTTGAAGCGGCGGTGAAAGCTGCTACAGTGTTTCAACTGAAATAGGAGCGAATCATGGCAATTGTTAAACGAATCAATGTGGTGTTTCTGTATGTCCGCGACTTGGTGACGGTGCGAAAATTTTATGAGACGGCCTTTGATCTTGCAAAGCCAATCGTGGACGCAAAGTGGTGGGTGGAATATGCAGTCGGTGACGGCTCGCACTTGGCGTTACACCAACTCGACGCGAAACATGCGACCCATGCTGGGTTGGGTACCGGTGCGGTAAAATTCAGTTTTGAAGTGGATGATATTCAGGTGTACGCCGAGAAACTGAAAAAGCTTGGAGCAACTTTCCATTTTGAGCCGCGTATGGAATTCGGTTTCTGGCTGGCGGAGTTTGAGGATGTGGAAGGAAATGCTGTGCGACTTTTTCAGAAAATTACCAAATGAAAACACGCATTGAAAAAGATTCGATGGGGCCGTTGGAAGTTCCGGCGGACGCTTACTACGGTGTACAGACGCAACGTGCTGTCACGAATTTTCCGATTAGCGGTTGGCCGATGCCGCCGCGATTTGTTCACGCGATGGGACAAATCAAACGCGCGGCGGCGCAGACGAATCTTGAGTTGGGCTTAATCGAGAAGAAAGTTTCCGAGGCAATTGTCGCTGCTGCCGCTGAGGTTGTGGCTGGAAAGTTGGATAAAGAATTTCCGGTGGACATCTTCCAAACCGGCTCCGGTACTTCGACGAACATGAACACCAATGAGGTGATTGCGAGTCGCGCCAATGAAATTCTCGGCGGTAAACGCGGTGACAAAGCACCGGTGCATCCGAATGATCACGTCAACCTTTGTCAGTCGTCCAATGATGTGTTTCCGACGGCGATTCACATCAGCGTGATTCAATCGATTCAGGTGGAATTGATTCCGGCGTTACAACATTTGCATGGCGAGCTGGCTAAGAAGGCGAAAGCCTTTGATGACATCATCAAAATTGGGCGGACGCATTTGCAGGACGCGACACCGGTGCGGCTGGGACAGGAATTTAGCGGTTACGCGGCGCAAGTGGAGCATGGGATTGCGCGGGCGAAACGTGCCATCGCGATTCTCAGCGAGTTGCCGCTGGGAGGCACTGCGGTTGGTTCTGGATTGAACGCTCATCCCGACTTTCCGAAGTTGACCATTGCTAAGCTTGGCAAGGAACTTGATCTCCAATTGACTGAAGCTGTGAACCATTTCGAGGCTGCCGCCGCTCGCGATGCCTGCGTCGAAGCTTCCGGTAGTCTAAAAACCATTGCGGTGAGTCTGGCAAAGATTGCGAATGACATTCGGCTCATCGGAAGTGGTCCGCGTTGTGGAATGGGTGAGATTAAAATGCCGGCGGTGCAGCCGGGAAGTTCGATTATGCCGGGGAAAGTGAATCCGGTGATTGCGGAAAGTTTGATTCAGGTGAGCCTCTGGGTGATTGGCGCGGATCTCTCGGTGACGCTCGGTGGATTGCAGAGCTTCTTTGAATTGAATGTTGGCATGCCGTTGATTGGCGCGCAGATGTTGGAGAGCGTGCATTTACTGGCCACCGGTAGTCGAAATTTTGCTGACGCTTGTGTCGCCGGGATTGAAGCGGACCGGGAACGTTGCGGCTCGCTGGTCGAGCAAAGTCTGGCGATGTGTACGCCGTTGGCGCCGGTGATTGGTTACGACAAAGCGGCCGAGATTGCGAAGACGGCGTACAAAGAAGGTAAAACTGTCCGGCAGGTTGCGATGGAGAAATCGGGTCTGAGCGCGAAGGAGTTGGACGAGATTTTTAATCTCCGGCAACTCACGGAACCCGGGATTCGCGGTAAGGGCGGAGAATAGATACGCCGATGACAATTTACGTCTACGCGGTCATCATTCTACTGGCGGGACTACTGTTGTTGGTTTTTCGCAAGCGCGCCAAAGCGAAGCTCCGGTTGGGCGAATATAGCTACCGGGCGCTGGTTGAGAATATTCCACAGCGGATTTTCTTGAAGTCTACGGATTTCAAATTCATCTCCGTGAACGAAGCCTTTGCGGAGGAGTTGCATCTCCGGCCTGCGGACATTGTCGGCAAGGTAGATTATGATTTGTATCCGAAAGAGCTGGCCGACAAATATCGCGCCGATGACCAGCGCATCATTGAGCATGGCAAGACCGAGGAATTCGAAGAGCAACATCAGGCCGGCTGCGAAACACTCTGGGTGAATACTACCAAAGTACCGGTGCGGAATCATGCCGGTGAAATCACGGGTATTCTGGGTATTTTCTGGGACATCACCGAGCATCGGAAGTTGGAGCAGAGAGCGAATTCACTGCAAAAACTCAACGAAGAAAAAGCAACTTTGCTTGAGTCGATTTTAAATAGTCCGGAAGGGGTTCTCATCTACGCCTTAGATCGGGACTACCGGTATCTGGCTTTTACTCGTTCGCACCAGCTGGCAGCCCAAAAGGAGTGGGGGTGTGAGATTAAAGTAGGCATGAATATCATGGAGGTCATTACCAATCCGGAGACTCGGGCGAAAGCTAAAGTCGGTTTTGACCGGGCCTTACAAGGTGAACGCTTTTCGGAAGAATTGGATTGTTCCGGGAATCCTTTTCACCGCGGGTTTTATGAAGACCGGTATTCGCCGATCTACGACTTGAGCGGCGCGGTGTGTGGGTTAACCATATTTACGACCGACATCAGTGAACGTAAAAAAGCTGATCAAAAAATCGAAGTCACAAACCAGCAGTTGACGAAGGCGTTGGATGAATTGCACGAGGCGCAACTCCAGATTATTCAGCAGGAAAAACTGCGCGGCTTGGGGCAAATGGCGAGCGGGTTGGCGCATGATTTTAATAACGCGCTCTCGCCGATTATCGGGTTTAGTGAATTGCTCTTGAAGCATCCGGAGAAACGCACCGATCCGGTGCAGGTGGTGAAATGGTTGCAGAATATTCACACCTGCGCGACGGAGGCCGCGAATGTGGTACGCCGGATGCGCGAGTTTGGTCGGCAGCAAATCGGTACCGACAAGCTGACGTCGCTTGACCTCAACCGGTTGGTGCTTCAGACGCTAGAATTCACCGAGCCGTCGTGGAAAGCGCAGGTGCAGTCCGGAGGTCGGACCATTCACATGGCAACCGATTTGACGCCGGTCCCGCTGGTGCCCGGTGAGGAATCGGGAATCCGCGAGCTGTTGATGAATGTACTTTTTAATGCGGTGGAAGCGATGCCCACCGGTGGGACGATTACATTGAGTACGGATTTGGAGGAAGGCTTTGTGCGGGTGCGCATTAGCGATACCGGAGCGGGAATGACGGAGGAAGTGCGACAGCATTGTTTGGACCCATTCTTCACCACCAAAAAGGAAGGTGGAAAAGGGTTGGGACTGCCGATGGCGCATAGCATTGCCAAACGGCATGGCGGGATGTTGACGGTGGAGAGCGCACTCGGTCAGGGGACGACCGTCACAATTCGTCTTCCGGTCCACGATGGCGCGCCGGCGAAAATTTTTATCACCGAAACCGCGACCTCCAGCCGCGCTCTCCGGATTTTACTGGTGGATGATCAACCGGAACTTTGCGAGGTGGTGACTGAATATCTGACGACCGATGGCCATACGGTGACCAGCGCCGAGAATGGTGCCGTGGCTTTGACGCAGTTCCGGAGCGGGCAGTTTGATCTTGTGATTACCGACAGGGCGATGCCAGAAATGAATGGCGAACAACTGGCGGCTGCCATTCATCAAATCAAACCCAATTTTCCAGTAATCCTAATGACTGGGTTTGGCGATTTAATGAAAGCGAATGGCGAAATGCCACCGTTTATCCGATTAATTCTGAGTAAACCGGTCAGTCAAATTTCATTGCGCGACGCACTGACAAAGGCGTTGGAGCCGGAAGCGCATTAAGCGGAATCGTCGGACCCGGTAACATCCACCGGTGCTGGTTCCCGGCTCGCAGCCACACCGCCGATGAGATACAGGCCGTAGACGATGAGGTAGAGCCACCACAAGTTCACGCTTTCTAATTCCAGTGCGATAAACGCCGCGCTCACCAACGTCGCCGGCGTCGCGGCATAAATCGCGATATTCAAAAGCTGCCGGAAGTTGAGCGCGCGAACTGCGCTCCGTTCCATGATGGCCGAGAATCCGGCAAAAGTGATGGCGTGTCCTAGAATAATCACCAACGCAATTCCGCCGAGCATCAACCCGACGACCGGCGTGCCCACCCACAAGAATGACCGGAATAATTGCCGGCAATAATCGCCGTTCACATTGCCATCGGGAAAACCATGCAGACTCGAATGCTGAGTGCGCAGCACCGGTGTGGAGCTGTTGGTGTTGCCAATCCAAAATACAAAACCATCGGACTGGAGCAACAAACCTTGTAGAACATTCGTGTCCGGTTGCGTCGTCGCGCCGGTGGTGTCGAGGATGAATGCGAAATTTTCGGTATCGCTCCGGTACGGTTGCGGCGCGGCGCTGGTTACGTGACCATCTTTGATGGAAAACGCCGGCAAGTGATGATCAATCCAGTCCGCCAGATTCTCCACGCGATTCAGTGCCGACGGCAGGAGTGCCAGCAACGTCAGTAAGGTGACCGGGAAAATCAGCAGCAACAAATACCGGAGCGACCGCCAGATTGAAACATCGCGAATCGCCCGGTAATTCCGGAAGTTCGCGCACAAAGCTAAAACCGAACGAAGAAATTTCATGCGCGAGCCAGTAAGCGCCGGCGTTTTTTTACCGGTGCCAAAGTGGCGGCGGTTTCTTTTTGAAGTTTTTTCAATTTACCCGCCAAGCTTGCTTTCGTAGCGACATCCATCCGGTCGATGAACAAAACGCCGTTGAGATGATCGAGTTCGTGTTGAATGGCGCGAGAAAGTAGACCGGTAGCGACGAAGTCGAACGCTTTGCCATCGAGGTTGGTGGCGTGAACGGTGACGACTGCATCACGACGAATTTTAGCGCTGATTTCTGGAAAGCTGAGACAACCTTCGGTGCCGGTGACTTCACCGGTGGCTTGTTGAATGACCGGATTGATGAGTAGTAGCGGCATCCAGTCGGCGAGATTTTGCGGCTGGCCGTTGACGAGCAATTCGGAAGGTTGTTCGCTGGCGCGGACGTCAATGACAGCCATGAGGACCGGACGACCGACTTGGTGCGCGGCGAGACCGACGCCGTCGGCGACGTACATCGTCTCCGTCAGGTCGGCGGCAAATTGACGGATGTCAGCGGTGATGCGTTCGATGCGCTGGCCTTTCTCGCGCAGCACCGGGTGTCCGTATTTCACAATCTCCAAAACCATGCCGCAGTATAGCCGGGAAGTGTCGAGTAGCCAAGTGGCAACGTTTATGTTAGGAAATTGGCTTATGCCGCTGACAATTTATTTAGAACGTCTGTTGCATTTGCTCGTCGTGCCGTTTGACCATTTGGGCGCATTGTGGCCGATCTTACCGGTGTACACGACGCTGATTCTCGGCGAACTTTACAAAAGCAAAATCGGTTTCGGCCACGCGGTCGGGAATGGTTTTGTGATGCTTTGGACTGGTTTGAATTGGGCGCGGCACTTGGCACGCATGAGCAAGTTTTCGCAACTTTTCGATTCACACGTTTTGGCGTGGGCGGTTTCGGTGGCGGTGATTGCGCTCGGCGTCTTCACCATTATTCTTGGCTTTCGCAAAAAAGACAAAACGCTCTGCGAAATTCTCGGCCACACTCGGTTTTCCTGCTATTTCCTGATCACGTTTTATCCGATGCAAACGGGTTTGATTAGTTGGGAATGGACGACGCTGGGGGCGATTTTGATTTGGGCGGTTCCGTGTTGGTTCCTCATTTATGGGATGGGCCGGTTGGCGTCGAAATGGGTCGGTTAATTATGCAACTGCCTTACACGAAAAATTGTTTTGTCTGCGGCGCGCACAATCCGCACGGACTCGGCTTACGCTTCCGGCAAGTCGGCGACGAAGTGCACGCAGATTTTACACCGGCGGCGCAACACGCCGGTTTTCGCGACCTCGTTCACGGCGGAATTATTTCGACGGCACTCGACGAAGCGATGTTTTGGGTAGCGGCGTGCCGGCAGAAACGGTTTTGTCTCGCGGCGGAATTGAATGTCCGGTTTGTCCGCAAAGTTGCGGTCGGTCAACCGGTGCTGCTGGTTGCAAAATTTGTGGCGGACCGCCGGCGCGTTTGGGAATCGAGTGCGGAATTGCGAGATACAGCCGGTGTGGTTTTGGCGACGGCGACGTGCAAACAAATGCCGCTGGACGTACCGGCGATGCGGCATGCGGCGGAAGATTTCTTACCGGATCAAACGACCGCCGAGGCGATGAAATTATTCGCCGGAATTCTTACTTAGTTAATGCGGCAAATCTTGCTACGTCGCGCACCATGTTGGTGTTGTTGAAGAAACAATAACTTGTCGGCGCTTGCTGGCAGGACTTGCGGAGTTTGGCCAGTTCTTCGTCGGAGTACCGGTGGCTCGCGCCGGTGAGACCGTGCAGGCGGAAGTATTGAAACTTGCCGGTGGTGGGCGAAGTTTTCAGCGGGTCAACGACGTGAATGAGATCGAGTTCCCGGCAGAGTTTGGCGATTTGCTCCGGTTCCCACGCGCCGCGCGGTTCCCAACCGAAAAGAAGTTTGCCCCGTTTGGCGCGTTCAAAAAATTTTTTCAAACCGGTGATGTGGTCGGCGGTTGGCGTGAAACTCGCCGGGCATTGGAAGAGGACGAGAACGGCGCGGAGTTCTTGCGCGACGGCGAAAGTTTCGTCCCACGCCCAGCGGATGGTGGCGTTGAAACCGAAGTGGCCGCAGTGTTGCCGGTCGTCCTCGGCGAGGCGAGTGCGTTTGTAGGTGGGACTCGTGGCGCGGTGGGTGATGACTTGCCACGCTTTGAGGGTAAACTGGAAATCTTTCGGCGCGGCGGCGCGCCAACTGGCGGCGGTTTTCAGGCGCGGTAGTTGGTAGAAAGTGGAATCAATTTCGACACTGGAAAATTTCTGGAAATATGCGGCTTGAGCGATGGCAAAACCACAACAGCCGGTGCGGATGATTGGCGGTTTTGCAGCCACGCCAAATTAGGGCGTGAGAGTTTTGAGCAGAATCTTGGAGTTGCGTCCACTCTGCTCGTATTTTTCCCGGCGCGATGCCGGTAAGTCTTCCACGACACCTTCCCGGTACCCGAGTTTGTGCTGGAAGAAAGTGAACGCTTGCGTGGACAAACAAAAAATCGTGTCCATGCCGAGTTCTTTCGCGACGGCTTCGGCGCGGACGGCGAGCTTGGTGCCGATGCCACGATGTTCGTGTGCCGGATTAATTTGGAGACAGGCCAGCTCCGCTTTTTTGTCGGCGGGGTAGGGCGTGACGGCAATGCAGCCGACGATGTTGTCGTCGATTTCAAAAACGAAATATTCGGCGATGTGTTTTTCGATGACGCTGCGGGAGCGTTTCAGGAGTTGGTCGCCATCAATGGCGGGCTTGATGAGTGCGCTGATGTGACGGATATCTTTGCGCATGGCGGGACGAATGCCTTGGTATTCGTTCGCGTAAATCAAAGTGCCGATGCCTTCGTTGGAAAACACTTCGGCGAGTAGGCCTTCGTCCACTTGGCCGTTGATGATGTGAACGCGCGGCACGCCAGCTTGACCGGCGCGGAGTGCGTGTTGCGCCTTGGAAAGTGTGGCAGTGGGAAATTTGTCTTCAGCAGTTTTGAGAAGGTTTTCCAGCTCCGGGACGGCGATTTGGGAGATGAATTTACCGTCCACTTCCAAACCGTTGGTCGTGGTAATGAGCATGAGTTTGACGGCACCGAGTGCCCGCGCGACTTCGACGGCGACGGCATCGGAATTCAACCGGTAGGTGTGACCATTGCCGTCGAATCCGAGCGGCGGAATGACGGGAATAATTCCTTTGTCAAGCAGGTGCCGGAGCATCTCGGTATCCACTTGATGAACTTTGCCGGTGTGCTGCTGGTCGATGCCTTTGAGAATGCCGAGCGGGACGGCTTCGATGGCGTTGGTTTGCGCGGCGCGGAGATTGTTCGCGGAAAGTCCTTGTAGAATTTCATGCGCAACCCGGTTCGCGCCGATCATTGCCAACTCCAGTGTCGGCGCATCGGTGATACCGGTGCCATCGGCATTGGAAACGGTTTTGCCGAATTGTTCGGCCAGCTTTTCAATTTGCTGACCGGTGCCATGAACGATGACAATTTGAATGCTCAAACTTCGCAACACAGCGATATCCAGCAGCAGGTTGTGGAAGTTATCGTCGGCGACGACGGCGCCGTCAATGGCGATGATAAAAACTTTATCGCGAAATTGCGGAATGTAATGGAGGATTCCGCGTAGATCAGTTGGCTTCATGTTGTCGACGCACTTATACGGCACGCGACCCACCGGTTTCAATAGCTGTTTTCAAAAACCCGTGTATCGTACCGGTGAAATGCGACTTTGGACGATTCATCCGCGACATTTGGATGTGCGCGGTTTGGTGGCGTTGTGGCGCGAAGCGTTGCTGGCGCAAAAAGTTTTGCGCGGGCAAACGCGTGGCTACCGGTACCATCCGCAACTGACCCGGTTCCGGGCGCAACGCCAGCCGGTGGCGGCGATTGCGAGCTATCTGCGAGCAGTTCACGCTGAAGCGACCAAGCGGGGTTATCAATTTGACCGGCGGAAAATTGTGAAACAACGATTCCGTGGAAAAATTTGTGAGACTGATGGACAGCTGAGTTACGAATGGAAACATCTCCAACGGAAGCTCAAACAACGCGGGACGTTCACCGGTGGCACTGAAATTCCGACGGCGCATCCGATATTTCGAATTATCAATGGCGGCGGCGTTTAGGAATGGGAACGCGGAATAGGGAAAACCCTGACTAAAACTAGGTAAAAATACTTGTTGCGGGGTTTTCGTTCGCATGGTAGATACTTTGGGCAAGGTGAGACAGATGGTTCTGCATTCATGACGATGCGCACCGGTAAGACCTAATTCCATTGTAAAAGTGTTGGATATTAGGAAATTAACTGGAAGATGTCCGAAGCAAAAGAGTGTGAGAACATCCGAAATTAGCAACGCAGGCGAGTCGCGACGAATGGCCGGTCAAAGACTGATTCGTTCGTGCTTGTCTTTTTGTACCTACCTAAGCCACGCGCTAGTCGCGTTGGCATTGCTGTTCACAATTTCGACTGCACAGGCGGCTAGCTCCGCTTGGAACGTGAATGCCGATGGCAGTTGGTCAACTGCTGGCAGTTGGGCGAGTGGTATTCCTGGTTCTACTACAGCTGACAATACGGATATCGCTACATTTGGTTATGCTCTTACGGCAGCTCGGACTGTTACGGTGGA
>CAINDI010000124.1 GCA_903847335.1 uncultured Verrucomicrobiota bacterium
ACCACCGGTGGCAAATCAATCTCAGCTGCTTTACCTTCCACTTCCATCAATGTGCAGGAGAGATTTTCCGTTAGAAACTTGGCATTTTCGCCCATAAATTCTTCGGTGAGTGTGACGGTCTCATACGTGTCGGGATCCATGAAATGGTAGCCGGTTTGGTCTTTGAAGCTGAATTCGACCTTGCGGGTCATCATATTGACGACTTCAATCGTCTCGGTGGAGGCGAAGCGGACAACGGAGCTTTTGCCCCATTTCAAGCTGCGGATGGTGGCTTGCACAAAGGCACGCAAGTTACCGGGAGTGCGGTGCTGCATATCGAGCACGATGCAGACGTCGCCGTTGTACTTAATCGCCATTCCTTTTCGCATGTCATTCGCGGATGCCATAATTAAACCTCTTTTACTTTCACATCATTTTGAATTTCGGTAGGTCTTGTGAATCCACAATCCCGACCGGGTGTTTACCTTCATCGACAACAATCAAATCGTCAATCTGTCTTTGCTGAAAAATCCGTAATGCTTCCACCGCCAACGCCTCTTGCCGAATCGTAATTGGCTTCGGAGTCATCACGCTCGCCAACTCCGTCTGCAAACCACCGGCATTTCGCGCAATATGCCGGCGAAAATCGCCATCAGTGAACACGCCGGCGAGCCGGCCTTTTTTATCCACCACGCTAATCATTCCCGCCCGCGCTTTCGTCATCGCCAAAATTGCATCCTTCACCGGTGCCGATTTTGGAATCACCGGACATCGCGCGCCGGTCCGCATAATATCTTTCACCTTCACCAACAGCATGCTGCCGATGGCTCCGGCGGGATGCAACTTCGCGTAATCCGTTTTCTTAAATCCCCGCGCATCCAGCACACACATCGCTAACGCATCGCCGAGCGCCAACGTCGCCGTCGTGCTCGCCGTCGGCGCGAGATTGAACGGACACGCTTCTTTTTTCACGTGAACATTCAGCACCACGTCGCTGTGCCGGGCAATCTGCGATTTCGGAAAACCAGTCAGCGCAATCACCTTCACATCAAATCGTTTAATCGCCGGCAAGATACGCAGCAATTCTTCCGTCTCACCGGAATAACTCAACGCCAACACCACATCGCCGTCGCTCACCACGCCTAAATCGCCGTGCAACGCGTTCACCGCATCCAGCACCACGCTCGTCGTGCCGGTACTGCTCAACGTCGCCGCAATCTTGTGCGCGATGTTCCCGGACTTGCCGACGCCAACCACAATGATTTTCCCTTTATTCTGCAACGCCGCCGAAATCAATTCCACTGCCATCGAAAAACCACCATCCAGCCGCGCGCGCGTCTGGCGCAACGCGTCAATCTCGATGTCGAAGACAGTTCGGGCGTGTTTGACGTAGTCCATGGGGATTTCAGCCGCCACCATAGGCGAAACGTTCTGCTTTGGCAAGACCGGCAATTCTGCTATCGTACCGGTGTGCGCATTCCGCTTGAAGACGATTTCGGCGATATCCTCGGCAAAGCTCAGCGTGGATTGAATTTGCCCGGCGAACGCGATCCCGCTCGGCTCGGCCTCAACGCCAGCGCTTTGCGCGCCATCGCTGCTGGCACATGGTATCCCAATGATCCCGGTGCAATCACCGGCTTCGCAATGTTCACCACGCCGTTTTGTGGCATGACTGTGAATAGCTACGTCGTTTTCGACCCGGCCACACGCGAAGCCGCCGCATTCGATACCGGTACGGATTGCACCGGCATGCTGGCGTTGAAGGTGAACCTCCGGCAGGTATTCCTCACACACATTCACGGCGATCACATCGCCGACCTCGTCCAGCTGAACCTACCGGCCTTCGTGAGTGCGCGCGAGCCGCTGACCGGCACCGAATCGTTTGCCGATGACCGGGAATTTCAGATTGGCAGTTTGCGCGTGCAACCCCGCCGGACCTCCGGCCACACCCACGGCGGCACGAGTTATGTCGTGACTGGTTTGGCGCGCCGGTTGGTTTTCACCGGTGACGCGCTTTTTGCCGGTTCGATGGGCGGCGCAATGGTGAATTACCAAGAAGCGTTGCGGACGAACCGGGAAAGCGTCTTCAGCTTACCGGCGAACACAGTGATTTGCCCCGGTCACGGCCCGTTGACCACTGTCGGCGAGGAGCAGCAACATAATCCATTTTTCGCGACCCCGACAAAAACAGCTTGCAAGTAGCGCCCGGTTTGGCTAGGTTCTGCCGCTCTTAGCCATGAAAGACAAGATTCATCCAGATTACGCCGAAGCCGTCATCCACTGTGCGTGCGGGACTCTTTTTAAAACCCGCTCGACTCACAAGGATATGCGCATCGGCATTTGCTCGAAATGCCATCCGTTCTTCACCGGTACGGCCAAATATGTCGATACCGCCGGCCGTGTCGAACGCTTCCAGAAGCGCTACGCCAAAAAAGCAAAGTAGATTTTTTGTCCCAGAACCAGCACCGGCATTGCGCCGGTGCTTTTTCTTTTCCCAATGAACGTCATTCCTGACATCACCAAATTCTGCCACCGCGCCGCCGCGCTCGAAGCGGAGCTGGCCAACCCGGCCGTGTACGCTGACCAACGCCGCGCCGGCGATTTAGCGCGGGAACTTCTGCGTCTCAAAAAGTTGATGACCGATCACGACCGGTGGCAGGCGGTGCAACAGCAAATCGCTGAGAACGAACAATTCGCCACCGGCAATGACACCGAGATGGCCGACCTCGCCAAAGCCGAACTCGGCACACTCCAGAAAGAAGCCAGCAAGCTTGCGCAGGAAGTTCAACTCGGAATTTTGCCCGCCGACCCAAATGACTCGCGCAACACCATCGTCGAAATTCGCGCCGGCACCGGTGGCGAAGAAGCGGCCTTGTTTGCCTCGAATTTGTTTCGGATGTATTCCCGTTTTGCCGACACGCTCGGCTGGAAAATCGAAGTGATGGATACCAGCGTCAGCGAACGCGGCGGTTTCAAGGAAATCGTTTTTTCGATGCTTGGCCAAGATGTGTACAAAAAAATGCGTTATGAATCCGGTGTGCACCGCGTTCAACGCGTCCCGGCCACCGAAGCGCAAGGCCGCGTTCATACCAGCACCGCCAGCGTTGCCGTCCTACCGGAAGCGGAAGAAGTGGACGTACAACTCAAACCCGATGATTTAGAAATCACCGTTTGCCGCGCCAGCGGCCCCGGTGGTCAAGGCGTCAACACCACCGATAGCGCCGTCCAGATTCGCCACAAACCGACCGGCGTCATCGTGCGTTGCGCCGACGAACGTTCCCAACTGAAAAATAAAACCAAAGCTTTGCGCGTGCTCCGGTCCCGGTTGCTGGTTCACAAACAAGAACAAGAAGCCGCGCGGATGACTGCCGCCCGGCGCAGTCAAATCGGCACCGCGGATCGGTCCGAAAAAATCCGCACCTACAATTTCCCGCAGAACCGCGTCACCGACCACCGGATTAATCTGACGATTCAAAACCTACCGGCAATCATGGAAGGCGAGTTGGGCGAATTGCTCGACGCGCTAATGACCGACGACCTGAACCGGCGGCTCGCCGAAACGACCTCGTAACCCGGTATGACCATGACGAAAGCCGAGATTCGCGACCATGCGTTACAACTCGGTTTTGATCTTGTCGGCTTTACCACCATTGCGCCACCGCCGCACGCCGGTGAATTCCGCCGGTGGCTTGATGCCGGTTTTCACGGCGAAATACAATATCTCGCTCGCCGCGCGGCTGAACGCGCAAATCCGAGTCAACTTTTACCCGGCGCAAAATCCATCATCGTTGTCGGAATGAATTACGGCACCACCGGCACGAAACATCTCGCCCGATACGCCGCCGGTCACGTTGACTATCACAAATGGATGGGCGCAAAACTCGCCGCGCTAGCAAAGTTTATCGGCGATGCGATTGGGTACGTGGATACCGGCCCGATTCTCGAACGCGACCTTGCGCAACGCGCCGGCCTCGGTTGGATTGGCAAACACACCAATGTAATCAGCCAACAATTCGGCAACTGGATTTTTCTCGGCGAAATTTTGACGACACTCGACTTACCGCCTGATGAGCCGGCGCGTGAATACTGCGGCACTTGCCGGCGGTGCATCGACGCCTGCCCGACCCAAGCGATTGTCGCGCCGTACCAACTCGATGCACGCCGGTGCATTTCATATTTGACCATTGAGTTGAAAGGTTCGATTCCGGTGGAATTCCGTCCGGCCATTGGCAATCGGATTTTTGGTTGCGATGATTGCCTCGCCGTCTGTCCGTGGAACCGGTTTGCGAAATTAGTAATTCCACCGCGACCGTTGCCGCCGCTACCGGAGATGTTGGCTTGGGATGACTGTCAGTTTGCAGATTATTTTCGCGATACTCCGATTTACCGGTTGAAACGGCGCGGTTGGCTCCGCAACATTTGCGTTGTGCTCGGCAATAGCGGCGACTGGAAAGTGTTACCGGCACTGCACCAAGCATTGAACGATGTCGAACCGCTGGTTCGCGAACACGCGGCGTGGGCCATCGAAGAAATGACTTTTACTTCAACGCGGTGTAGAGCCGGTGAACATCATCATGGCCGTCCATGTCGCTGAGGAAAGTTTCGACTTCCGCGCGTTGGGCCGCCGGTACTTCCACGCGGTTCTTCGCGACGTAACTCATTTCGGCAGCCGTCACTTTCCAACCGGCTTTAGCCAAAAATTTACTCACGGTATCAAGGTCGGCTCGGTCACAGTAAAACCGCGCACCGAGATGGCCAACCGGGATTTCATCACCTTCGCCTAAGGGTTCGACGTTTTGCGCACCGGCTTCGATAGCGACTGTTTCCAAATCTTGTTTTGTGTCGGCGTGATGCGCGTCGACGAGACCGACGTGATTAAACATCCACGCCACACTGCCCATCGCGCCCATTTGACCTTCCTTGAACAACACGCGAATCTCCGGTGCGGTTCGATTGCGATTATCGGTCAAGCATTCGACAATCACCGGTACCTTGTGTGGCGTAAAACCTTCATAGGTGACCAGCTCGTAATTGATGGTCTCGCCGGTCTGGCCGGAACCTTTTTTAATCGCGCGTTCGATGGTGTCGCGCGGCACGGATTGTTTTTTCGCCGCTTCGACTGCGGCGTACAATCGCGCGTTTAATTCCGGGTCCGGGCCTTTCGCCTTGACGGCGACGACGATTTCTTTAACGAGCTTTCCGAAGAGTTGACCGCGTTTCAGCGAGCTTTCTTCGCGGCCTTTTTGTTTCCATTGGGCTCCCATAGCGCCTTGCTTCTACCAAATTACCGGCGGCACCGCAACCGGCTATTCCGGCCGCTTCCGCGTAAACACGTGTGTCGAGTGACCGTAGAAAACTTCCGCCGCTTCCATCAGCGTCTCGCTCAACGTCGGATGCGGATGCACGGACGCTGCCAAATCAAACGCCGTCGCGCCCATCTCAATCGCTAGCACGCCTTCGCCAATCAACTCACCAGCACCATGTCCGGTAATGCCGACGCCGAGAATTCGTTCCGTGGCCAGGTCAATCACCAGCTTCGTCAAACCATCCGTTGCGTCAAATGTCATCGCGCGACCCGACGCACTCCATGGGAACTTTGCAATCTTCACCGGAGTTCCTTTTGCCTGTGCCTCCGCCTCCGTCAAACCGGCCCACGCCACTTCCGGCTCTGTGAACACCACCGCCGGAATGATGACATTCTGAAACGCCGCCGATTCACCGGCAATCACATCCACCGCCACGCGCGCTTCCCGGCTCGCCTTGTGCGCCAACATCAATCCGCCGGCGCAATCACCGATGGCGTAGATATTCGCATCCGCCGTTTGCTGCTGCGCGTTGACTTTGATGAAACCTTTTTCGTCGAGCGCAACCTGCGTGCTCTCCAAACCGAGGTCCGCGCAATTCGGCGACCGACCGACCGCCACCAGCACGCGGTCATAAAGTTCCTCGACTTTATCGAAGGTAACTTTGATTTGCTTACCGGCGGTCGTCATCTTCGTGACTTTTGTATTCAACCGGATTTCCTTGAAAGCCTTACCGGCATACCGGACCACCGGCCGAGCTAAATCTGGATCCGCGCCCGCCAAAATTGTCGGCAACGCTTCCACCACCGTCACTCGACTGCCGAGCCGCGCGTACACCGTGCTCAACTCCATGCCGATATAGCCGCCACCAATCACCAGCAACTCCGCCGGAATATCTTCAACCTCCAGCGCCTCTGTCGAGGTCATGATTCGTGGATTACCGAGGTCAAAGGCTTTCGGCAACGCCGGCTTCGAGCCGACCGCAATAATCGCTTTGGTGAAACTGACAAATTTTTGTCCCGCTTCAGTCTCCACTCGGAGCGTCGTCGAATTTTCAAAATGTCCGCGCCCGCGTAGCACCTCGACGCCGCGCGCTTTCGCCAATGCCGCCACGCCGCCGCTAAGTTTTTCCAGAATGGAATTCTTCCACGCCCGGAGTTTCGCTAAGTCGAGCACCGGCGCACCAAAAGTTATTCCATGCGCCGTCGCCGCACTGGCATCGCCGATCAGTTTCGTCGCGTGCAGCAATGCTTTCGACGGGATGCAACCGCGATTCAAACAGACGCCGCCGAGCCGGTCTTGCTCGACGAGAATGACTTTTTTGCCTTTGTCCGCTGCGTAAAATGCCGCCGCGTATCCGCCCGGTCCCGCGCCAAGCACCACAATGTCAGTCTTAATTGGTTCCATGTTAAATCTGCACTTCCTTCGCATCAAAATTTTGAAACGCGGCGACAAGGTCAACCGTAAATCGCGCCGCGCTACCGCCATCAATCACCCGGTGGTCGTACGATATCGCCACCGGCATCAGCAAGCGCGGCTCAATCTTACCGGCCACCACCGCTGGTTTCAGCACGCCACGGCCGAGACCGAGAATCGCGACCTCCGGCAAGTTCACAATCGGCGTAAACGCGCCGCTGCCGATGCCGCCTTGATTTGAAATTGTAAAACTCCCGCCTTGCATCTGTTCGTTGGTCAATTTCCGTTCGCGCGTCTTGACGGCGAGGTCTTCCAATTCTTTGGCGAGCTGAAGCATGGATTTCTTATCCGCATCGCGAATCACCGGCACCATCAATCCGTGCTCGGTATCCACCGCAATCCCGATGTGAAAATATTCTTTCAGCACAATCTCACCGGCGGCTTCGTCGAAACTGGAGTTGAACAGCCGATGTTTTTTCAACGTCTGCACCACGGCTTTGATGGCAAACACCGTCAGCGTAAACTTCGTTTTCTTCCGGAGTTCATTCAGCGCCGTAATGTCGGCTTCGTCGAATTGCGTTACGCGCGGCACTGCCGCCCACGATGCGCTCATCCGTCGCGCAATCGTCTTGCGCAACTGGCTCACCGGTTTTTTTGTGACCGGTCCGAATTTCGCAAAATCAATTTGCGCCGGCGCGGATTTGGTTGCGCCGCCACCGGTTTGTAAATTCTGGATGTACGCTCGCAAATCTTCGACGGTAATCCGTCCGCCATGCGCGCTACCGGGAACTTGCGTGAGCGCAATGCCGAGTTGTTCGGCCATCCGGCGGACGGTGGGTGACGCCGCCGGCGAGACACCGGAGGCTGGCAGAACGGCGGCGGGCTTTACCGGAGCGGCAACCGCTTGAGTCGCCATCGGGGCCGGTGTAGCACCGGCACTTTCGGTCAAAGTCAGTAAAACAGTACCAGCGGAAATCTTATCGCCAAGTTTGACGCGAATCTGCTGAATGGTACCGGTGGCCGATGCCGGAATTGAACCAACGGCTTTTTCGGTTTCCAATTCCAGAATCGGTTGGTCTTTCTGAATCGTATCGCCAGCTTTGACCAGAATGTTGACCACGACACCGCTGTCCGCGCCTTCGCCTAAATTGGGGAGTCGAATATCCATGCGTGTTGGTCACACGTCTAGTCCAAGTTTAGGTTTCGCGCAAGACGATTTCCGAACGGAAGTTGTCTTTCGCATTTGCATCGGGATAACGAATGCGTATACTAAGCGCAACAAGGGGGCAGTCATCGGATTCTCCGGTGGCTCAAAAATAAGGAGGGGTCGTGGATCAAATGAAGCCGACAACTGGTGGTGTTGGAGGATGTTCACCCAAAGACTTGCAAAAACTCGCCCGTCTGGCAACCCGCGTCATCATGAACCGGATTATTCCCAACGGTCACGGCACGCCGCGCCGACTCTTACCGGTGACCACGTATCCGCTCTGTGTTTTGCGCGCCCGTTAAACGGCGCTCTTTTTTTGTTCGTGGATGTTGAGTTGCTGGATGCCGTCGAGGATGTACCAGATGCCGGAGATGAAAGTACACAGACCGGCGGCGTACAACGGCCACTTGAACGACGGGGAATGAATCTGGAGCAGAATCCAGCCAAGCGTGATCATCTGAAATAACGTCGCCGCCTTGCCCACCAATCGAGGCCGGGCTTGAGAATGACCGGTGATCATGTGAATCAGAATAAATCCGCCCAGAATAATTAGGTCGCGGCTAATCACGAGCACCGGAAACCACAACGGCAAAAGTTCAAACGGCGATTTGTCTTTGAACCGAATGCTCAACAGGATTAGTGCCGACACCAGTAGCAATTTATCCGCCAACGGATCAAGGTAAGTGCCAAGTTCAGTCTTCTGTTTGTACCGGCGCGCGATGTAACCGTCCACAGCGTCGGAGATCGAAGCCACCGCAAACACGGCACACACTAGCCAGCGTTGCCAGTCTTCGCCTTCGCCGCGCTGCGAGTCGCGGATGTAATCCAACGTCAACCAAATGAACACCGGAATCAGCAGAATGCGGCAAATCGTAATTTTATTTGCGGTGGTCATGGTTTGAATTTTCGCAACCGGCTCAATACCCGGTCGCGCCCCAACACTTCGAGCATGTGATACAACGACGGCCCGACCGTCTGCCCCGACACCGCCAGCCGGCACGGATGAATCAACTGACCGGTCTTCACACCTAGCTCGCCTGCCAACGCTTTGAGGTTCGATTCAAGAGTCGCCGCATCCCACACCGGCAACGTGGCATACCGGTCGGTGAGCTTCGTCAACATCACCGGATCGACCGGCGACTTGGCAACTGCGGCCGGGTCAATCAGAAAATCTTCCGTAAAAAAATAACCGCATCGCTCCGGTAGCTGCTTGAGCAATGAGATTTTCCCCTTGAGCAAATTCAACACCGCGCGCCGGTATGGCGCGTCGGCGCACTTGATTCCGAATGTTGCTGCGCGCCAGTCCAGTTCGTCGGATGTCAGCGCGTTGATGTATTGGCCGTTCATCCATTCCAGTTTCGTCACATCAAATTTCGCGTTGTGCCGGAGGATTTGCGGCAAATCAAATTTCTGAATGACTTCGGCAATCGGCAGAATCTGCCGATCATCCTTCGGTGACCAGCCGAGCAAACAGAGGTAATTGCGAACCGCTTCCGGTAGGTAGCCATCTTCGACGTAGGCGGTCAACGATGCGAGCCGGGCTTTAGCCGGATCGGGATCGGACTTGCTCATCTTCGAGCCGTCCACATTCAGAATCATCGGAATGTGCGCATACGCCGGCGACTCAACACCGAATGCCCGAAAGAGCGCGATATGTTTCGCCGTATTAGAAAGATGATCTTCGCCACGGATGACGTGGGTGATTTTCATTTCCAAATCGTCCACGACATTGACGAAATGGAAAACCGGCGTGCCGTCGCTGCGAACGATGACGAAATCCGGATCGCTGACTTCCCGGTCGCCAAGCGCGCGAGTAACCGGACCGGCAATTAAATCGTTGATGACCACCGGTTCACGCGTCATGCGAAACCGGAGTGCGCCATCGCGTTCGTAAGCGTGGCCGACATCGCGAAGTTGCTGGGCGCGCTGCCGGTAAATCTCGGCGCGTTTGGATTGAAAATATGGACCTTCATCCCAATCCAACCCCAGCCATTTCAAACCGTCGAGAATGGTGTTGAGCGATTGCTCGGTATTGCGGGCGACATCGGTGTCTTCGATGCGCAATACAAATGCCCCACCGGTATGGCGAGCGTACAGCCAATTGAACAGCGCGGTGCGAACGCTGCCAATGTGCAAAGCGCCGGTTGGACTAGGTGCAAAACGAACTCGGACATTCATCGTGCCGGCACCGTAGCAAACTCTTTGCGTTTAGCGCAAGGTTGCCGTTAGTCCCGCAGGGATTTTCTCGGCCACTTGGAAACAGAGCAATTCTTTTTCGGTACGAATGTACAACCGTCCAGACGCCAGCACCGGCATCGTGAAACCACTGAGGTCCCAGCCTTTCACTCCAGCAGCTCCGCGCAGATGGACAACGCCATTTTCGACATATCCCCGTGGTGTGGCTTCGAGGAGCAATAAGTCCGCTTGTGTCCGTGCGAAAATCAATCCATCGGCAATGATCAACGAAACACCATGCGTTAGGTTTTCCTTTTTCCAAACTTCCTGACCAGTCTTCAAATCAATGCAGCTCAATCGGGTATCACTCAATTCACCTTTTCCATAAATACACTTATCGTTCATGTATAAAAATGTGTAAGCGTAATCGCCGTTCCGCACAGGAATCGCATAGGTGTAAGCACCGGAGGGAATGGAACTCACGGTTTCCTGTGTTGCAAACGGCGGCGTTTTTCGGTCTACGGTCAGCAGCTTATCAAGATAGATTTGGTTATTCCAAACTTGCGGCGAAAATGTCCAATTTCGTTTGGCGCACGGATACTCCCAAACCTTTTTCCCATCTTCGATTCGCAAGGCGAGTACTCTCGTTAGAGCCGGCATAATGGCACACGTTTCTCCGGCAAATTCCGCAACTTGCGGAGTTACGTATAGACCGCTGCCGGCACACATCGTCTGTGCTGTTTCGATAACATCGCTATATTCCCAGACCGTCTTACCGGTTCGCGCATCTAGGCCGACAAACTTTGCCTCGTGTTTTCCCGGTGGTGACCAGTCGTGGGTTACCGGTAGCACAAGAATGTTATTAACGAGGAGCGGCGAGGCGCACCAGCCTTTCCAGTCATTATGGCTGGGTTTGTAATCAATATCCAAATCCCGGTACCAAATTTCCTTACCGGACTTGCGGTCGAGGCAATAGATCTCGCCAAATTGATCAATCGAATAGATTTGGTCTTTGCTAATCGTAACCGTTGCTCGCGGGCAATAGCCCCAAGAGGGTGACTTCCGTTTGGCTTCTTCCAGGTCGGCACCCGTTTTTCGAGTCTGGTAAGCGAATTCCCAGAGCTTCGCTCCCGTGAAAACATCGAGGCACACAACACTCTTGTTCGACCAGCAAGCACCACTAATCCTCCCGCCGAGTAGGAATATTTCGCCTTGGGAAACGGAGGGTTGACCCCAGCCTCTGTCGACTGGAACCCGCCATAGCAGTTTGGGGCCGTCCGCTGGCCATTGGCGAAGCAACCCTTTCTCCGGTGCCGTTCCATTCCGGTCCGGTCCTAAAAATTGTGACCAATCGCTCCAGTTTGTTGTGAGAGTTGCAGCCGCGACTGGCAGCACCGGGGTGTCCGCAGTCATTCCCGCTGGCATTACAAGGGTGACCCACAAAATTGTAGCACTAAGTGCAGCAAAACTTTTCAATTGCATATTTGACAATCCCCTATTTTGAAATATTTGGTCGATAGTCCGGGGTAATTCCGAAATTCGTCTTCCGATCGATAATTCCTAAATACTGCCCAACTGTAAACGGCGGTCGAAAAGTGCAACGGGTGGCGGTCCAATAGTGTAGCACCCATGGGGGTTTGATACTGCAATCAGCGGACGAGGTCAAGGACTCGTGAGTGGAGGAAGAGCCCCCC
>CAINDI010000125.1 GCA_903847335.1 uncultured Verrucomicrobiota bacterium
TCTTCGCGCCACTTACAACTGATTCACCAATTTCTGCTACGGCAAATGGATGTTGAGCAAGCGGCGCAGGCACTCGTACCGGTGATTGATTGGCAATCCTTCCCGACTCAAGGCAATTCGCGCGTGACCATCTGCACTTGGGACCGGTTGGGATTATTCTCCAAAATCGCCGGCGCATTTGCAGCGGCTGATTTGAACGTCCTCAGCGCCCATATTTACACTCGTGGCGACCATGTCGTGCTCGATCAATTCGGCGTTTGCGACCGGCAACTCCAAGCCGTCACCGACCCGAAACAAATCCAAGCCGTTGAGCAAATGCTCCAACGCACCTTAACCGATGAAGCGCCGGTGGACTTCCGGCGCGTGCTAGAAAAAATCCGTGCCGCTCGCGGTGCAATCCCGCGCATTCGGGAAGTCCACATTCCCACGCAAATTGAAATCGACAACGACATCAGCGACAGTCGCACCATTGTCGAAGTCCAAACCGAAGACCGAGTCGGCCTGCTTTACACGCTCACCAATACACTCAGTACGCTTAACCTCGACATCAGCTTCGCAAAAATTTTTACCGAAAAAGGCGCCGCCATCGACACGTTTTACGTTCAGGACCATGCCGGTCAGAAAATCACCACCGTTGAGCAACTTGACCAACTCCGGTCGAAGCTGGTCGCGGCCATCGAACTTCTCGCTAGCTAACCATGCCGAAACTCCGGCACTATGAAGTCCTCGCCCGCGTCAGCGGCGTCATTAATTCTTCACTGGAACCTAAGCGCGTTCTCGATCTTGTCCTCCATGAAGCCGTCGCCGCAATGAACGCCACCAGCGGTTCGATCGTGCTGATTGATCCGCACACACAACTTCTCGAAATTGAAGCGGCGACTGGCTTGAACAAAGAAGCTCGGCAACTCAAGCTCGCCATCGGACGCGGCGTGACCGGCTGGGTTGCCAAAAACGGTCAGCCGTTGCGCATACCAGACGTAACTGCCGACTTCCGGTACGTTTCGGTCCGCAAAGATGTGCGCAGCGAACTGGCTGTACCGCTCATTCTCGAAGGCCAACTCATTGGCGTGCTCAACGTTGATTCCACTCGCAAAAATGCCTTCAGCGCCGACGATGAAGAATTGCTCGTGGCACTCGGCAACCACGCCGCAAAAGTGATTCACAATTCGTGGCTCCACGAAGCCGTCGCGCACAACCTCCAACGCCTCGAAGCACTTTTTCAAGTGGCGCAATCCATCATTTCCTCGCTCAACCTTGAAGACATTCTCCAACGCGTGACCGCCGACGCTTGTCGGCTGATGGGTTCCAAAGTTTGCTCGTTGATGTTGCTCAACGCCGAGCGTGACCGGCTCGAACTCCGCGCCTGTCACGGCGCAAGTCCTGATTATCTGACCAAACCGGCGTTGCCAGTAAGCGACAGCCTAATCGGTGGCGTGTTGCGCCGGCGCAAACCAGTCCAAGTTTATAATGTTCAGGAACACGATGCCTACCGGCACATCGAACTAGCCCGGCAAGATGGTTTGGTGTCGTTGCTGTCGGTGCCGATGGTGGTCGGCGAGACGACGATTGGCGCAGTGAGCGTGTACAGCGGCGCACCGTACCGGTACTCCACACAAGATATTCACATTCTCGCCACGCTCGCTAATCTTGCCGCCATCGCTATCACCAACGCCCAGCTTCACGAAAAAGTCGTTCGCGCCGAGGAACAACTCCGGCAGACCGAACGCCTCAGCACGCTCGGTCTCCTTGCCGCCGAAGTCGCTCACGAAATTCGTAATCCGCTGACGGTTATGAAAATGTTGTTTCACTCGCTGGATTTGAAATTTACCGGTAACGATCCCCGTGCCCGCGATGCGGAAGTGGTGGCGGAAAAAATGGATCACCTCAACAAAATCGTCGACCAACTTCTCGGTTACGCGCGCTCCAACGAGCCGCGATTGGAACCGGTCGCGCTGAATCGTGTCGTCGAAGATTTGCTCCTGCTCACGCGCCGGAAACTTCAGCAACAGCATATTGAATTGCGAACTGAATTAGCCGCTGACCTACCGGAGCTGCGCGCCGACCGAGGACAATTGGAACAAGCCTGTCTCAATCTCATTCTGAATGCCGCCGATGCCATGCCGGAAGGCGGCATGTTGACGATTGCCACCAAGCGACATGCAGCCGGGATTCTACTTACGTTCACCGATACCGGTATGGGAATGACAGAGGAGCAACAGGCTAGATTATTCGAACCATTCCTCACCACGAAAGTGCGCGGCACCGGTCTCGGCTTGGCAATTGTTCACCGAATCATCGTTGATGCCCATCGGGGTCACATTCACGTAATCAGCGCCCCCGGCAAAGGCACGTCGATGCAAATTGAATTACCGGTATAACCTGACGTGACCTCGCTTTTTCGAGCCACCTGTGGTGTTAGTCTGCGGCGGAGAGAAAGGACTCAGAATGAAAGGCAAAGCCAGCCCGATTGAACTCCTAAAAAACTTCGTTTTAGAGGCAAATCAGGCCGAAAAATGGATTTCTGAGGAAAACTGGTCCGAGATGAAGGCGTATCTTCAAAAAGTCCGATTGAACTCTTTTTTTCGCTCTCAGACTGTAACCGTGACGTTCAAAAAACCCTGGATTTCATTGGCTGAAACGAACCTCACCGCGCGAAGCGCGCGCGATTTTTCAAATCCAAATTCAAGATGGTGGAGGCGGTGGGAGTTGAACCCACGTCCCTTACCGAGTACTCGCGAGTGACTACATGCGTGTTCCATCTTTAATTCTCGCGCCGTGAACTGCCGATGGACAGGCCATCCACGACGCCAGCCCCCAGTTAATGTTTCACTCGTAGACCTGAAGACAACAACTACGAGCTAACCGACTAATGTCGTCTCAGCCAGCCAGCCGGTGTCACCGGTGAGACGTCGCGGTCAATTAAGCCGCGAGAGCGAGTTCTTCGTTCGCTGTTATGTTTTTGTCCGGTGTTTAACGAGGCCTCCGAACCACCTCGGCATGCCGCTCACGTTCACTCCGCAAAGTCGAATCCGTTTCGCCCCCGCACAGTGCGTGCCGTGTGCGACTACAATAATCCATTCTTCCTCGAACGCAAGCTCCGGGCTTGACAACCTACCGGTATCGTCATAATGGCCGGCAACCTGATGAACTATTTCTCCACCATCCGCACCAACTTGGACACTGTGCCCAAAAAAATACTGACTGGTTTACTGGCCGTCCTAATTCTGGTGATGGGATTCGTAACGGTTCATCGTGCGGTATTCTCGAAAAGTCAGCGCTCGGACGTGACGGTTTACATTGCCGCCGGCCAAGCTGTGTGGAACGGCACCGACATCTATAAGGCACAGAACGCTCGCGGCTGGTTGTACGTCTATCCACCGCCCTTTGCGCTCGTCTGCGCACTGCTTGCTCTCGTACCGGTTTGGGTGAGCGTTTTGGGATGGTACTTAATGTCGCTCGGCTTATTGGCGTGGACGATGCATCTCTGCGTCAAGATGGTTACTGGTAAAAACCAGTTTTGGCTATATTTCTTAGCGTTTGTTTTCATCGCACCGGCATTCATTCAAAATACCGCCGAAGGCCAAGCTTCAATCTTAATGCTCTGGCTGGTCACCGGTGCAATTTGTTGGGAACTCGATGGTCGCAACATCCGCGCCGCCTTGTGTCTCGCCGGTGCGATTTTGTTGAAAGCTTTCCCGGTCGCGTTGCTCGCATTTTATCTCTGGCGCCGCCGGTGGCGGTTTATTGTCTGGACACTCGGCGCGGTACTTGTCGGCGGATTAATTCTGCCGGCAATCTTCTTTGGCTGGCAACGCAATCTGACCTATTGGAAAGAATGGACCACCATCGTCGCCGGACCGTCACTCGGCGACAACGCCGAACGCGCCGCCAGCCAACTCAACGGTCAATTACTCGACTTCGGCAAACGTGACAACTATGCGCTACCGGCAATTCTCTGGCGTGTGACTCACCGGGAAGAATCCCGGCTCATCGCCAACGGTCTCGGTTTGATTATGGCCGTCATCATGCTGCTGGTCGCTGGCTGGCAACGAAAACGCAACGAACTATGGATTATTTCCGCCGGACTCGTCTGGCTGCTGCTGATCCTACCGGTGTCACAATTGCATTATCATTTGCTCTTGCTGCTACCGGTGACCATGCTGGTGTCGCAACGTAAATCACGACCGGTCCAGATTGTTTTAATCGGTTACGCCATTGCCAATCTGGTGACCTTGCCGTGGAGCGCCGCGCAAAACGCCGGCATAATCGGTTGGGCAATGCTCGCGCTTTGGGGCGCGCTCGTCGTCTTGGCGGCCACTACCGAAACACCGCGCGAATAAATTCGTCGCCGTGAACGGTACCAAAACCACCGGCCGCACAACTCACTTCGTCATAACACTGCACGCCATCGGCTTGCCGGCGTGGATCGCGAATAACAAACGGCACGGCGTCGCGAACATGAATCCGTTGCTCCACCGGCGTCGGATGATCCGGCAAAACTGCGACGACCGCCTCGGTTTTCTCCAACCCGGCTAGAATCCGTCCGACCAATCGCGCATCGAGGTCTTCAATCGTTTTGATTTTCAAATCCAGATTACCTTCGTGCCCCGCTTCATCCGGCGCTTCGACGTGAACATACACAAAATCCACCCGCTGGAGTGCATCCAGCACCGCATCGGCTTTGCCTTCGTAGTTGGTGTCGTGCAAGCCGGTCGCGCCGGGAACCTTAATGATTTCCAAGCCGGCATAAACACCGATGCCGCGAATCAAATCCACTGCCGAAATCACCGCACCAGTTACACCAAACCGCTCCCGGAACGTCCACATCTTCGGTCGCATACCAGGCGACCAGAGCCAAATTGAATTGCCGGGATCTTTACCGGCGGCGCGCCGGCGTTGATTCACCGGATGGTCTTTCAAAATTTCCCACGACCGGCGCGTCAAGTCGTTGAGCAAATCTGCCGTCGCTTTTGCCTCTGGAACTTTCGGGCGAATCATTAGACCATCAGCTAATTCATTCGGATGATCGTGCGGCGGCGCACACTCCAGTCGTGCATCAAGTCCCGTGCCGACAAAAAGGTGCCGGTAGCTAACGCCGGTGTAAAAATTTAATCCCGGTTGGCCGATTTCTTTCTGGAGCGTTCGGAGCATTTCATCAGATTCAGCCGACGTGATGTGTCCGGCGGAATGATTTTTGATGCGGCCATCGTTAAATAGACAAATCAGATTGCACCGCATTCCCATGTCGTCCGGACCGATGTCCACGCCCATGCTGGCGGCTTCGAGCACGCCCCGTCCTTGCAACACTTCGCGCGGATTGTAGCCGAGCACCGAAAGATTCGCCGCTTCGCTACCGGTGGGCATGTCGTCTTCGATGGTTTTGAATAAACCGCACCGGCCTTCGCGCGCCAGCCGATCCATATGCGGATGCCGCGCCACTTGCAACGGCGTCTTACCGCCGAGCCGAGCGACCGGATAATCTGACATGCCGTCGCCAAGAATGATAATGCGTTTCATGCGTCGCTACCGTAAGAGAGTTTGGATCTTCGCCATGATTTCGGCCACGGTGGCTTCAGGGAGATGACAAACGAATTGCGCGCGGCGGGTTTCCCAATCGAGACTCTTGACTTGATCGCAGAGCGCGACGCCGTTGACCGGTAATCCGTCGGGAAAATAAACTTCAAACGGATAACCTTTCTGGTGACTGGTCACCGGACAAAACAATCCCAAGCCAACCTTGTCATTATAAGGCCGGGGTGACAACGTCACCGCCGGGCGGCGGCCCGCTTGTTCGTGGCCAGCTTGCGGGGTGAATTGCAACCAGACCACGTCGCCACGTTCCGGCACGTAGCGGCGCGGCATTACCAACTCTCCCGGCCCACCGGTAGACCAAAATCGGTTTCCGTGTGACGATTAGCTTTGGTCACACCGGCCAACAAGTCGCCGAGCCGGTAGCTCTGTACTTGTGGGTGCTCGACGATAATCCGCTCCTCATCGGCGTGCAAATCAACCTCGTCGCCTTCGTCCATGGCGGTTTCCAGCGCCAACGTCTTCGGAATCCGTACCGCCAAACTATTGCCCCAGCGTTGAATCGTTGTTTTCATTGTATCTACCGTGAATCTACTGAACCAAATCGCTTTCGTCAAGCGCAGTGCCAGCTTCTGCTTATGGTGTTTTACGTATATCTCTATCCATCGCTTTTTTCCCCATATTCAGTAGGAAAGCGACAAAAATAAATCCGACGGCAGGGATTACTAAGAGTTCTAGATGCTCCCCGCAGAAAATTACCACTCCAGTCAGCAATGCAAGTAGGCCGACTACCCACATGAAACCGATACCGATTCTTACACCATCCTGTACGCTACTTTTGGCGGCTACCACTGGCATATATGCCGCCGTTGGTGAAACTCCGTTTGCCAAAATTGGTGCTCCACAGTGTGGGCATGAAGTGGCACGCTTAGAAACCTGCCGCCCACAGTCCGGACAGCTCTGCAAATTGGTGGGCGAATCAGTAGGCGGAGGCAACGGCACACTTGTTGTCTTCTGTTTAATCGGCACGGTGAGACTTTGCCTACATTTGGGGCATTCAACAATCGTACCCGCTCCGGCTTCGTCAATCTCCAGCTTTTGTCCACACTTGTCACAGTGGAAGGAAATGTCCATTGTTGCATCCTAATTGTCGCGAGCCTGACACTCTTACCGGGACAGACAAGCCGAATTAGTGCATTTTCTCACCGGCAGTTTTCATGGCAATGCGAGGAAAAAAGCCACGCTAACACCGGATAGGTGGATTACGTTGTGTACCGGGTGAGTAAATAACGGCGAAATTGCTCGTAGTCAACTGGCAACCGGTCGAAATCTTCCGGCAGCTTATCCAACGCCGCTAACGCCGCCGGTACCTCCGGTGAAAAACCAAGCAGCCGTTCGATTTCATTTGGGAATTTTGCTGGATGCGCTGTCTCCAATATCACCGCCGGTGAATCGCCGAGCGATTCGGTCGCCAGAAAATCTTGAAATCCGCGCCACGCCACCGCGCCGTGCGGTTCGAGCAAAAGTTTGTGGTCGTGCCATGCTTGCTGGATTGTTGTGCGGGTTTGCTCGTCGGAAACCGAAGTGGAAAATAGTTCGCGGCACATCCGCGCCATGTCCGGCGCGCGGTGAATTTTGCCGGTCTCATCCATCTGCCCGCCGTAAATCGCCACGAGCCGAGCGAGATTGCTCGGATGACCGACATTCATGGCGTTCGAGAGACAGTTGCGCGACGGTTCGATTTTTTCGTACCGGCCAGTCGCGAGAAATTCTGGAAATTCATTGTTGCCGTTCACCGGTACGATGAGCCGGCGCACCGGTAATCCCATTTCACGAGCGAAAACTGCGCCCATCATGTCGCCGAAGTTACCGGAGGGAACCGCGATGACGAGTGGTTCGCCCAGTTGTGCGGCGGCGTGGAAATAGTAAACGCTCTGCGGTAATAATCGGCCGATGTTGATGGAATTGGCGGAAGAAAGTGGAAGCGCGGCAAGTGCTGGGTCGGCAAACGCCCTTTTCACCAGTGCCTGACAGTCGTCAAACTTGCCGGTGATGGCAATGGTGCGGATGTTGTCGCGCAACGTGGTCATCTGTTTGCGTTGCCGGTCGCTGACTTCGTCCACCGGAAATAATACGAGTACGCGAATGCCGGCGACGCCGTGAAATGCGCTGGCAACTGCCGAACCGGTGTCGCCACTGGTAGCAGTGAGAATTGTGAGCGTCTGACCAGCTTCACGGACGAATTTGCCGATGAGTCGCGCCATCATTCGAGCGGCGAAATCTTTGAATGACGCCGTCGGTCCGCGGTCGAGGCGCATGACGTGAACGCGGTCATAAACTTTTTCGAGTGGCACTTCGAAATCATAGGCGTCGGCACAAATTGCGCGGAGCGTGGCGTCATCCACGATGCCGGTGGCGTACCGGCGGAGAACTTCAAACGCAATTTCGGAATACGATTTGTCGGCGATTTCGGCGACGGTGAGGCGCGGAAATTTTTCCGGCAAATACAAACCGCGATCCGGCGCTTGGCCTTGGAGCAAGGCTTGGCGCAGATTGACGCGCGGCGCAAGACCGTTGGTGCTGTAAAATGCGAGCGGTTTCACGGGCGCAGATTAAAGTTTGAGCGGCGCGAAGTCAACTGATTGACTTGCGGAACGGGTCGAGCTATACCGGTGGCATGAGGAAGCCATCCGTTATTGTTCGCGTGCCGGCCAGCACGTCGAATCTCGGCCCCGGTTTTGACACGCTGGGGCTGGCGCTGAAATTGCACAATCAGATTTCTGTGCGCGAGACCGATGAACCGGTCATCGAGCGGGTGGACAGCCAACGCAATTCGACAGCGGCTAATGCGATGAGCCGGGAAGCGGCGTCGGCATTTTTTAAGCGCAGCCAGATTAAACCGCACGGCGCACAGATTGAAGTCAAAGGCGAGTTGCCGGTCTCCGGTGGTCTTGGTTCGAGTGTGACGGTTCGGTTGGGGATTGTGTATGCGTTGAACGAACTGAATGGCCGGCCATTAGGCGCGGCAGCGATGTTGGATTTGGTGACGGAACTGGAGCAACATCCGGATAATGCGGGCCCGGCCTTGTTTGGCGGATTTGTAGTAGCAGGAATAATTAATGGCGCAGTGCATTACCGGCGGTTCAGCGTGCCGGCTACGGTGAAATTTGTGGTCTGCTGTCCGGAATACGAGGTCGCCACTGAAAAGGCGCGTGCGCTTTTGCCAAAGCAAGTGCCGTTGCGTGATGCCGTCGAAAATTTGCGTCGTGTCGCACTCATTACCGCGATTTTTGCCACCGGCGACTACACGCTTTTGCGTGGTCTATTTGACGACAAGTTACATCAGCCGTACCGGCAGAAGTTGACGCCGATGTTTAGCGATGTCGTGACCGCCGGTGTGGAAGCCGGTGCGTTAGGTGGCTGGTTAAGCGGCAGCGGACCGGCTATCGTCTGTATCACCGAACAAAAGGAACGGGCAGTTGCCGAAGCGATGGCGAGTGTGTACGCCAAATTACGAATCCGGTGTCAGACGCATATCTTAACTGCTGACAACGACGGAACACGCGTTAAGCGTAGTTAATCAATCTCGGCAAAAGAAAGACCCCACTAGGATTAGTGGGGGTCTTTCTAAGTTAAATTCCTAGTTGTTTATTGAGGATCGAGATAGCCGTTTGTGGCATTTGTCGGCATCTTAGTTGCCCACCCAACATGGCTATCATTGAATAAAATATTACCGCCGGCACCCTTGTGAGCGCTAGCCGTATTCCAAGTAGCATTAGTTGCTGCGAAAATAGTAGAAGCATTACCGCCGGCAACTGAAGCACCCACGCGACTATCCCAAGCAACAATATCATTTGGATCCGCCATCCAGACCATATTGGTGTTACCATTTTGTCCGGCCCCTTGATAAGCATAGCTAAGGTTGGCATCTAGACAACCGCTCCAAGTTGAAACTGCCAATTTTCCACCGGACGGACAGGCCAGTCCTTTCGGCGTGCCGAGGTAGGTTGATGCCAGCGATAGATTGGTGGTGAGAGCGCTCGTTCCTGAAGCCACTCCAGCTGCTGGTGTACGATCTGAATAATCACCGGAATACTGAGCGATGGCTAAGCCGAGCTGTTTGAGATTGTTTAGACACTGAGTACGTCGTGCTTTTTCACGAGCGGACGCCAACGCCGGTAAGAGCATACCAGCCAAGATTGCAATAATCGCGATTACAACTAACAACTCGATTAGTGTGAAACCGCCAACTTTCTGCTTGAAGAACTTTGTCATAATGTTGTCTCTCTAACGTTATTTGGTTTTCTCGCTTCCCGGCGAGAGTGATTGACGTAAACAAGTAAGCGGAAATCGAGCGGGTGTCAAGCGTGGATAGATAATTTTTACTTGAGGCTTGATTTAGTGGAAAAACCGGCGAGAATGCCAGCCAGTAAGCGGGCGTAGCATAGTGGTAATGCACCGGCTTCCCAAGCCGGCTAGGAGGGTTCGATTCCCTTCGCCCGCTCCAATTTATTTTCTGAGTCAGACAATGCCAAGCGACGCCAAACCCCTGTATTTACAGCGTTTTCTTGCGATGGAGTTGCTTCGCATTTTGCGCCAGCCTGAGACATGGTTTGACCGTTCAAGTCAGAAATCTGTGCGTACCGGTGTGTACACTCTCCCAGCCGTGGCAGATTCTTAATTGACTCGTAAACCGGTACCGGAATAGTGATTGCGCTCTCAGTCCCGCCCTTAAAGGCTTCCCGCTAAATTGAGAAAACAAAAAGACAATGATGTAGCCTAGATACCCAACTACCTACACCTTAGCTAATTAGGTACTGTAAGCGAGTTTTGGCTAACTAACTTATAGTTTGTACCTTTGTCCGGTAAAGCAAAAGAGCCTCTCGTTTGAGAGGCTCTTTTGCTTATTTATTTGTCGGTTTTTTAGAACCCGATATTGACACCCGCGTTGATGTTGTGCGGGGTGTAATTGTTCCGTCCAAGTTCTGTCGAGTAGTTCAGATAGGTGCCAACTTTCTGCGTCAATTGGACACCAAAGCCTACCCCAATTACTAAGCTATCCGCACCCACCACCGGACCGTGTGTGGTGAAGATGTTGCCAGCGCCGTTGGCAAACCGGGCATCCAGTGCCGCGCTCTTGTCGAGATACTCGTGCTGCCATGAGAGACTGAGGTTGGGCGTGACTAGCGTCTTGCCAATGTGGGTCTCGCAGCTAGCCTGACCACCCAGTAGTGTCTGGAATGATTCGTCGCTTTGCTTGAGAAGCGTCAACGGCGCCATCGAACCGTGTTCCGTGAATTGATCGATATTCGCCTGTTTGTATTTCAAGGAGACCTGCGGACCGAAGCTCCAGATTCCGCTCTTCCAGTCATAGCCACCGCCAAACAAGCCGTTGAACTCTGTACCGGAGGTGCTGCCGGAGGCGATTCCACCAATCGTATCGCGACGGGTATCATAGCTGCTAATGCCACCACCGACCAAGGCGTTGACGTAGTAACCATTGTTAAACCAAGTCGCATAGAGGTTCGCATGTTCGTTGTCCACATCCACATTGCCGCTATTGGAGAGCAAGGCCCGGTTACTCGCATAACTCACAGACACGCCCACCACCAGGTTTTCACCAAGGCGACGGTCCAATCCAACAGTCAAGCCCATGCTGTTGAAGTGATAGCCATTAGAGTCATCGGTATTCACGCTGACAAGCTCGCCATTGCCTTCGACATACAGACCCCAAGGATTGTCTTTCGAAGCACTGAACACGCCACCATCACCAGCCGCCCAGATTTGGGAGTCCGCTTGATACACGGATTCCTGCGATTGGCCGGGGCCGCTATGATCGTAGAGGCTCAAGCGACTGGTGCTCAAACCATGGCTGCCAGCGCGCAAGTCTTGCAACCGGTTCAGCGCACTGTTACCACCCGCATCCATTCCAGCCAAGGCCATGCCTGGCATTGCGCTGAGTTGCGCCGGTGAAATCAGGTCAAGCGCACCGGGGATTGCATTGGTCGGGAGGTAATCAATGAAGTTCAACAACGCAATCGCACTCGGAATGCTGGAGGTCGATGTCGAATCCAAGCCACCGGCGGTCGCCCACTGGTTCGGTGTTAACTTGTGACCGAAGAAGTTCGTGAACGACAACTGATCCCACCGCAACGTCACATTGTAGGTGTTGTAAATCAGATTCGTTGTCAGGAACACGCTGTGATTGATGTAGTTCGTGAATGCCGAGAAAGTGCCGGTCACGCCATTACTGGCCACAATCAGGACTTCCGCATCCAAATGCTGCGGAACATAGCCATTGTTGTCAGTAATCAATGTGCCATTTAGATTCGCGTTACCGGTGACAACAATCTTCCCGTGGGTATTGGTACCGGCAATATAAACTTCCAATGTGCTATTCGCCTGCTGCGTATAACTCCCACCGACATTCACCGTAACCGGTGAGTCAAGCTGGAGGTAGCCATTCGTTGAAAGCACAAGGTCATTCGCAAAACTGCTGACTCCACTGGCGAGACGGAGATACGCCTGCTGGATTCCATCCCCAATCACGAATGCACTCAGATTCGAGACCGTCGCTGAGTCCAGATACACAGCGCCGCCATTGAACTGCACAACACTGTTTGCACCATTGGTCGCGATTAATTGCGATGCACTCAGGTCAGCTGCGTGAGTGACGAGTAATGTTCCGTTCCGAACATCAAGCGATTGATTCACGTAGAAGTATAAGTTGTTATCAAGCGTTAATTGATTGTTCGTGGACGAAGCATTCGCTCCAACAATCACATTATTCGCTGAAACTGCACCACCATTGGAAACAATCAACGAGTTATTGGCACCATTGTAACCGATGTACAGGTTACTGCTGACCAACCAGCTCCAGTAGCTCACTGCCTCTTGCGCTACGACCGTGTTATTGCTGCTGGAGGCGTTGTAACCAATGTATCCATTCACGCTGAACACGTGACCGTCTTGCGCGACGCTTAATTGGTTACTCGCACCGCTGTAGCCTACGTACAGGTCGCATTGATTAGACCATACCGCAGAATCCACCAGCACTGAGTTATTGCTGCTGGAAACATTGTAGCCGATGTAACTTGTCGTGCCACTGCTTGGAATCACGGAAACATAGCCACTATCACTAATTAACAATTGGTTGTTCGCACCGTTATAACCCACATACAAGTCGCCGCTATTAATCCATTTCGACCCTGCTCCAGCGACCACCACAGCATTGCTTCCTGAGTGCGACCAGTAACCGATGTAGCCATTGATGTTGGAGACCACACCACCACTAATAATCTCCAACACATTGTTCCCACCGGCGCCATCCCCCACCGTCAAATCGCCAGCAATATTCCACGCTGAACCACCGCCGGTCACAATCACAAAGTTGTTACTAGAACCAGAGTGCCGCCCAATAAAGCCGCTCCCGCTATTCACCACACCGCCATTAGCAATGGCGAGCACATTGAATGAACCAGAGCCGCCCACCCAGAGCTGACCGGTGCTAGTCCAAACAGAACCAGCGCCGAGAACCAAGACTCCATTACTATTCGCGTTGGCATCGTTACCGATAATCCCATTCACACTGAACACTGTCCCGCTATTCTGAATGAATAGAGTATTGTAAATGCCGGACCCACCCACGGTAAGGTTTCCACTGTTAATCCAGGACGAACCCGCACCGCTCACTAATACTGAATTACTCGCAATGGTGCTACGACCAGTCCCGGAAACAAATGCGTTATAATCATAAACCTTGCCGCCGTTCACGATGGTCAGATTATTTCCATATGCACCTTCACCATCGCCGACATATAAATTTCCATATCCATTGTTGCTCCAAACAGAACCGGCACCGGTGACTAACACGCTGTTACTAATGCTGCCGTCATACCAACCGATTCCCGCATTACCAGTCGAGAAAACTGCGCCGCCATTGGAAATCACTAGCGAGTTAAATGAACCACTTTCACCGATTCCTAGAATGCTAGCATTAGTCCAAACTGACCCTCTATCAGTGACTAAAACGCTATTGGAGTTTGCGGATGTGCCTTCACCAATACTCCCCTGCACACTGAAAACTGTGCCGCTATTGTTGATTGTCATGGAATTGCCGGAGCCAAAATAGCCAACACTAAGATTGCCGCTATTACTCCAAACCGAACCCACGCCAGTTACTAGCACCCAGTTATTGGTTGAGCTTGTATCACTGGCAATTGTGCCGTTATTATTGAAGACTTTTCCGCCGTTCGTAATTATCAGCGAATTACTAGAACCATCCCAACCAAGTATGAGGTTACTGTAGTTACTCCAGACCGAACCGGAGCCGGTCACTAAAACCGAGTTATTGCTCGCACCGGCGCCATAACCAATCACGCCACCGTAACCATCCGTGTTATTAATAACCAAACCGCCATTGGAAATCACCAGCGAGTTATTAATCCCTTGCAAGCCGATGCCGAGGTCATATTGATTGCTCCAGACGGAACCAGCACCGGTGACTAACACGCTATTATTGTTCGCGCCGGACTGAAAGCCAACCAAACCATACTGGCTGGACACTTTGCCACCGTTATTAATTGTCAGGGAGTTACTGGAACCACTCCAACCGACAACCAGTTGGCTTTGGCTGTTCCAAACTGAACCTGTCCCGGTTACCACCACTAAGTTATTGCTCGCACTGGCAGCGTAACCAATCGCCGCACCGTAAAAATCATTACCATTAAACACCGCGCCGCCATTGGAAATCACCAGTGAGTTATTCGCACCAGCGTAACCAATTGCGAGATCGTATTGATTGCTCCAGAGCGAACCCGTACCGGTGACCAAAATGCTATTATTATTCGCATCGGCATTATAACCCACGACTCCGTAGCTGCTCAGCACCGTGCCATTGCTACTAATCGTCAACGAATTTTTAGAGCCACTCCAACCGACCGTAAGAGTGGTGGTGTTGCTCCAGAGCGAACCGGAACCCGTCACCAAGACTGAGTTATTGCTCGCACCGGCAGCATACCCAATCACAGCACCATAACTATCATAACCATTAGTCACCACACCGCCATTGGAAATCACCAGTGCATTATTCGCACTATTGAAACCCACAAAAAGATCGTTTTGATTAAGCCACTGCGAACCTACACCAGTCACAAGAACACTATTGTTGCTCGCGCTGGAATAATAGCCCACAAACCCGTAGCGATCGAAAACTGTTCCGGTATTGCTAATTGTTACCGAGTTGCCAAAACCGGACGCACCAATAAACAAAGTGCCATCCACTTCAAACCACGACCCAGTGCCAGTCACTAGAACTGAATTATTATTCCCGGAGGTTGGCGCACCACTGCCATACCCGACATAAACACCATCACTGTAAACATAGCCACCATTGCTAATGGTGAGCTTGTTGCTACTTCCATAATCGCCAACATACAACCAACCATAGTTATTCCAGTACGATCCCGGACCGGTGACCAACACCGTGTTGTTGCTCGAACGTGTATATTGACCAATCGTTGCTCCATAACTTTCCAACGAGCCACCATTGGCAACTGTCAGACTATTCCCAGCTTCCGACCGGCCAACGGTCAACACGCCATTAACGTACCATCCGGAATTCGTTCCGGTGACCACTGCGGAGTTATTACTGGAACCTGGGTGATAACCCAAGGTTGCGCCATCGCTATACACATAGCTGCCATTGGAAACGACGAGCGAGTTGAAAGAAGAATTGATATTACCAATGATTAGCGGCGACCCACCATTCACAATCAAAGTGCCGTTATTTAATAGGAGTGAGTTATTGCTACTGTTCGTCCAGCCAACGTACGCCGGACCGTTCACACCAATCGAACCACCATTGTTAATCGTCAGCGCGCTATTGTTCTCCGTGTACCCAACATAGAGCGTATTCGCGTAGGCCGAAGACGCCGAAACCAACCCAGTCGAAGAATTGTTGAAAATCAGTTGATCCACATTCAACAAACCCGAGCCGCCGGTAAGCTGAAGCACGGAACCATGGTTAAACGTAAGGGAATTACCATTCAAATCTAATCCAGAACCATAAACCAGCACAGACGACCCGTAATTGGCAGTGAACGCCGCAAAAGAATCGACATAGCCACCATTCTGAATAACTAAGGTGCCGGCGGACGGGAAAATCGGACCAGTGCCCAACAAGATGCCATTATCCACTTCCAGAGCGCCATTATTGACATTCACGAAACTACCACCGTAAACTTGGAGCGTATTCGCATATCCCCAGCTGAGTGAAAGCTGCGGTCCGTTGCCATTGTAGACCGTCACATTGCCATAAGCTGGAACGCTCGATGGAGAACTACCACCAAACCAATTGGCGCCGTTATACCAATCGCCATTTAAGCCGCCAATATAGTTTTGGCCGAAGGCACTGCCTCCCAGAAGGGTGGCCACCGTCAATCCAAGTGTGATGGATTTCAAAAACCGCGCTGCATTTACATTCTGATTCTTCATACCTTCGTCTCCTTTGCGTTGTTCACAGTCTTATCAAAAACTTCCGCCAGACTAGCACCACATCCCAAATTGTCAAATCCTATAAAACCACCACACCCATTCACTTGACGCCAGTAAAAATTCCGTGTTACATTAGGCCCATGAGTACGACACTCATCCCTCCCAGCGCCAGGCGCACCACCGGCTTCGCGCGCCTCCGGAGCATCCTGGCCTTCACTTTGGTCGAATTACTGGCAGTGGTAGCCATTATCGCCATCCTTGCCGGCTTAGTTCTCGGCGGCTCTGTCTACGCCAAACGCAAAGCGATGATGTCCACCACCAAAGCCCAACTCGTCACCCTCGAAAACGCCATCGAAGCCTACAAAAATGACATCGGCATGTATCCGACCAGTGGTGTGGTGCGCGCCACTAATGCTTGGTTCGGAGCCGATAATATGAACCCATTTTATGGCGTGGATGGGGCCACAATTAAAAGTAATGCCGCAACTTATCCGCTCGTACAAAATAATTTTCTGCTGTATCAGCAATTAACCGGTGCCTCAAAGTCCTATTATACGATTAAATCCAACCAACTGATTACCGTCGCCCAAAACTGGTATCTCGGTCCCAATCCCGCCTATCCCGCCGGCGAAATACTAATCGCTGACCCCTACGGTACGCCGTGGGGCTATTACTGCACGATTCCGGTCCAAGCTGCGCAAATCAACCAAGCCACGTTTGACCTTTGGAGTTATGGTGCCGATAAAACATCCACCGGTGATGTCAGCGCGCTGGATGACATCACCAATTTTGGCCGCTAACACCATGAAGTCAAAATCATTCTGGCAACACTCATTTACACTGATTGAACTCTTGGTGGTGATTGCCATTATTGCCATTCTGTCTGGTTTGCTGCTACCGGCAGTCTCCAAAGCCCGCGTCGCCGGCCGCCGGGCTGCCTGCACTAGCAACCTGCGGCAAATGGGTATGGGGTTTTCGATGTACGCCGGCGATAGCGGCGGATTCTTCCCAGCCGCGTACGATTACTCTTACAATTACTACATTAAGGGTAGTGGAGCCACCAACGTGGCATTTTGGTATTGGGCAGATTTTCTACGCCAGTATGTTGATCCAGTCTGCGCAACCAATCAAACAGGGGCTAATGGATCAATTGGTAACCAGTTTGCCGGCACATTTAACGGCGATTTTTCTGGCTATAACCAAACGAATTACTACTCACGGATTTGGCATGACCCCGGGATGTCCTGGTCAATGGTAAACAACGGTGGTGGTAATTTTGCTTATTGCTACCATTATAGCACCCTCATGAATCAAGGAGCCATCACGAATAACGACGTCACATGGGGACAGCCCGTCTCCTACATTAAGGCCCCGGCCCAAACCTTTCTCGTCATCGATGGCGAAAATCCGGGAGATCCTTTGGCTCCACCACAGAGCCGAGGTGCAGTAGGTTGGCCTTATATGTGGGGCGGCGGTCGCAGTAACAATGCAAGCGCCTATTCACTGCCTTGCGCGACACCCACTATACCGCATGGGAATCGGTTCAATGCGCTCTTTGTCGATGGACATGTCTCCAGCGAACCGTCCGCCCTCATCACAGTCGGACAGCCTGGATGTTATGATGCCGGCTGCAATTGTAACGAATACCAAAAATACACCCCATTTGGCAACGTCCCGACCAACGCCCCGGCAAGTTTTTATTAACCTCAGATTGTCGCGACGAGCTTGTTCATCCGGTCTTCTTGCTGCTCAATGGATTCCACTAACCGGAGCTGTGTCCGGCACCGGTCCAGATTGTGCCCTTCCCGGTGAATCTTGAAATAGACATCTCCGGAGAGGAAATCGGTCAGGAATCGCAGGCCAATCGTAAAAGTGATTAGCTTTCCAGAAAACGCCAGATACCCGCGCTCCGCCGGTGTGAGAAACTCGCCCGCTTCCGATAGATAACCACGCACCAGCGCCTCAAACATCGAAAACTGCAAACCCACCTTCGACAAATCGCGTTCATCTTCCTTCGCCGGGCTAGTGGTCGTCCGCACTTGGTCGCCGAAATCATACAACGCCAACCCCGGCATCACCGTATCGAGGTCAATCACACAAATCCCATCACCGGTGGCATCGTCCAGCATCACATTATTAAACTTCGTGTCATTGTGCGTAATTCGCTCCGGCAATCCCGCGTCTATCAGCACCGAAGTCATCGGTTTGTGCGCCAATGCAAATGCAATCTCGGCTTTCGCGAGGTGCGCCCGGTTGTGCGCATCCGCCGCCAACGCCCGCTCCAGCGCGGCAAACCGTTTCGGCGTGTTATGAAAATCCGGAATCGTGTCATGCAAGCGCGGCGCCGGTAAATCCGTCAGCAATTTCTGAAACCGGCCAAACGCCTGCGCCGCCGCAAACGCCTGCGCCGGCGATTCCACGGTGTCATAGGTTTTAGCTTTCTCAATGAAGATGTACACGCGCCAGTAATTACCGGCGTCGTCCCGGTGATACGCCAGCCCGTCCCGCGCCGGAATCACCGTCAACGTCCGCCGGTCAATGTCCGGCTGCCCGGCGAGCTTCGCACGGAGATGCGCGGTCACGCGTTGGACGTTTTCCATCAACGCCACCGGATTTTTGAAAACAACGTGATTAATTCGCTGGAAGATATACCGGACTTCTCTCCCATTCTGCCGGTAAGTGGCGGCAAAAGTGTCGTTGATATGGCCGCTGCCGTACGGCTGCGCCGTGAGAAATTCACCGGCGATTTGGAATTGGCTACTGATGGTTTGGAGGTTGTATTTCATTTTAGTTTTTGGCGGAGGATTGGTTTTTCGGAGGTGATTTTGATTTGCAACGACTCAATTTGATTGGCGCGACGCACTTTAACAGTCACCGGTAGCTCCGGCCGGTACTTCCACGGCAACCGGTAATACTCGCTGGCATCCACTTCTAATTCATCTCCGGTAACCTTCACCGTCGTCACCGTGTGATGAACCAGTTGCGCGAGAAACGCCTCGGTACTCGGTGAAAGCAACCGGTCAAACGCTTGATTCAACGGCTTCAGCACCCGCACCCAGCCGTCAACAATTTCGCCATTTCGCACCGGATCAGCGTGCAAGATATGCGGCCAATGCATCCCGCAAACCGGACCATACGGTGTTTTTTCCGGCACCGGCGCAAGATGATTCCACCGAAACAAATCGTAGGAACGCTGAACGGTAATTAACCCCCGGTCGAAACCAAACCACTCGTAATCCAATGGCCGCGTCTGTGGGAGTTCATCGCTAAACTCGTTAAAGATCGCTTGGATTCCAAACTGCTGAACCAGCTCCGCAAAGTTTTCGCCCGGCGCACCAAAATTATGTCGCCCGGCGCAGACTACGAAGGAACGAGGTGGTGGCCCCAACCGGTGCTGTTTGACTAATTCTAAAAAAAGCTCGAACCGCGCAATCACATCATGCCGGGGGCGCATCACGCCGGCGTCATCGTGCCACTCGGCGCGAGTCGCAATCCCATTTAACCAAAATTCGTGCATGATACCGTGCATGACGACTTCCAAATGCGCTTGATTGCTCCGGAGAATCTCAGCGCACTCTTCCATCCACGGACCGACATTGGCGCTGTTGTCCCAATTCGCACCCAACCACGAAGCCGTCGGAATTTTCCGCAACCGATTCTGCGTGTCCCAATCACCAAGAATCATCACCGCCTGCGGACGCATGCCAAGCTCGCGACCAAATCGGACAATCGCCCGATAATCCTCTGCGCCGTGGATTCGGTCCACACCGGTCCGAAACGGCTGATTCTCTTTATTGCCGTCGTGGCCATTGCGCCAGCCGACATCATCAATCACAATTTGCAACGGCATTGGAATGCAAGCTTCGGCAATCATCGAATTTCCTCTCGTAAAATATAACTGGCCGACTGTTTCCACTCACCACCGGCGGCAATATGGTCGAGCATCGCTCGTTGCAACGCCGTGTCACGCGGAGCAGTCGCTAGCTTTGTCACGCGACCACCGAAGACACGTTCCCACATTTGTTCATCAGTTCCGTTCGGCACCGGTAATGGATGGAACCGGCGCAAGAAGCGCACCAAATTCGATTCCGCCGGTAACCAGCGTTCCAACTGCCGGTCCATCATCCACGATTCGCAGGTGAACGCCGTAAATTTGTGTTCCGGAAAATGCCGGGGAAAAAAATCAATCGCCTGACGGAACGCTTGCCCACATGCCGCATCATCGAGCTTACCGGTGGCCGGAATGTGGACTTTCAAAACTGGGTCACCGCTTGATAAGACTCCCGGCACTGCCGGCAAATTAAAATTACCAACCTCAAATTGTAACCGCCCCAAAGCATAGAGTTTGCCGCTAAAGTGAAAGCTGAGCCACTGTGTGTTATCAAAACCCCACCGGCCATGCTTTTGGCGATAGTCACGCATCCACAATTCCAAATCCACCAAAACAGCTCTCGTCACCGCCTCCGGAACACCGCGAGTGGTGTGAAAGGCGCGAACCTCCGGTAACCGTTTTAGTAAATCGATTGCCGGTTGCAGCGCGGGCGTCGGCTCGCAAAACGCTTGGATAGCCTCGCCGCTAAAACCAATCCACTGCGCCGCGTTGGTCGCGGAACTAGTATCGGATGTGGATTGGGTATTCATCAGAACTTTTTTTAGCTTTTCATTCTTCGAAGATAAAGTAAAAACATTTTATGAAAAAAACTCGTTTTGCCATTTGTGGACTGAGTCTACGGGGAATTTACCACTTCGCGTTGCCAATTCTTGGCAAAAATCAGGACAGTGGCACTAACTTCAGTAACCAAGCGGAATTGGTTGGCATCCTGGATATTGATTGTAAGCGAGTGGAAGCGTTTCTAGGGAAAGTCGGCGTGCAGATTCCATACTATCCGGCAGACGCGATTGGCCGGATGCTGAAAGAAACTCGACCGGATGTGTTAATCGTCGTCGGTCCAGACGGAACGCATTGCGAGCATATTGTGGCCGGGTTGGAAGCCGGTTGCGAGGTGATCGCAGAGAAGCCAATGGTGATCAATGCTGAACAGATCCGGCGCGTGCAAGCGGCGGAGAAAAAAAGCGGGCGCGCGGTGCGGGTAGCGCACAACTACCGTTACGTACCACGACACAAACAACTTAAGCGAATGATTCTGAGTGGCCAACTCGGACGAATCATCAACATTGAGTTCACCTACAATCTCGATACGTTTCATGGATCAAGCTATTTCTATCGTTGGAACAGCAACCGCGAGATGGCCGGAGGTTTGAGTATTAGCAAAAGCTGTCATCATTTTGATCTCATCAACTGGTTGCTCGATGATGTACCGGCTGAGGTGTTTGCCTTTGGTGGCTTAAACTATTACGGAGCCAATGGCGCACTGCGCCCACGCGATGCACACGGTCAACCCTTGTCATCCGCCGATGAGAAACGAAATTGTCCAATCTTTCAAAAACATTACGCAGGCAAGTTCGCGCCGGATTCCAACGAAATTTCGACCGGTTGGGATGATTTCAAGCTTCCCTATGACGTGCAGTATCCGCCAGAGAAACGCCGGTATATTTATGACGACATTAAAGTCGAAGACACTTACAATGCGGTCGTCCGGTACCAGCGCGGCACAACCATGTCGTACTCTTGCAACTGTTGTACACCTTGGAGTGGTTACATTCTCGGAATCAATGGCACCGCTGGCCGCATCGAGATTACCCCACACGCCAACCCTGACCCCACCGGAAAAACCGCACCGGCAGCCGAAATCGACCTAATCACTTTTTATCCATTATTTGGTGGCAAGCAACTCATTGAAGTACCACCAGTGAGCGGCGGCCATGGTGGCGCGGATTTCGTCATTCGCGACGACTTAATTCTTGGGACATCGGCAGAGTCGAAAGAATTACAATTGGTCGCCGGCAGTCAGGCAGGGGCCTACGCCATTGCTATCGGGGAAGCGATGTGGCGTTCGATTCAAGAACACCGATCCATCTCTATCCCTAGCCTACTTACAGGTGAATATTAAAACGTAATCTACCGTACCGGAGAAAAGAATGGAAGATGCTGACTTTTCATTAAGAGTCCAATTGACACTTGACTTTTTTTATAAGAGATAAGAATCATCCCTTATGAAAAAACAACGTTTTGTCATTTGCGGGCTGAGTCTTCGCGGAATTTATCATTTCGTTTTGCCATTGATTGGCAAAAATACGGATGGTGGTCCTAACTTTACCAACCAAGCAGAATTGGTCGGTATCCTTGATATCGATCAAAAACGCGTGGAGGAATTCCAGAAAAAGTTAGGCCTCCAAATTCCCTCCTATCGGGCGGATGCAGTGAATCAAATGATCAAAGAAACTCGCCCCGATGTACTGATTGCCGTCGGTCCCGACGTAACCCATTGCGAATATATTGTTGCTGGGTTAGAAGCCGGGTGTGATGTGATCTCGGAAAAACCGATGGTCATCAATAGCGAGCAGGTTCGGCGCGTGCAAGCCGCTGAGAAAAAAAGCGGACGCACGGTGCGCGTTGCTCACAATTACCGCTATGGCCCAATCCCGAAAGCACTCAAGCGGTTGATTCTAAATGGCAAACTTGGCCGGATTATTAATATCGAATTTACCTACAATCTGGATACGTGCCATGGTTCAAGTTACTTCTATCGCTGGAACCGGGACCGGACTATGTCGGGTGGCTTGAGTATCCACAAATGCTGCCATCACTTCGATCTCATCAACTGGTTGGTCGGCGATGTGCCCGCTGAGCTGTGTGCGTTTGGCGGCCTGAACTATTACGGAGCCAACGGCCTCCTCCGTCCGCGCGATGCACACGGTCAACCATTGTCGCCCGCCGAAGAAAAACGGAAATGTCGAGTCTTTCAGAAGTTCTATACTGATCGACTCGACCCGGAGAGCAGTGAAATGTCAACCGGTTGGGATGGGTTAAAACTCCCCTACGACGTTCAGTATCCACCCGAAAAACGCCGCTACATTTATGACGACGCCATTCAAATCGAAGATACCTATAATGCGATTGTTCGGTATCAAGGCGGCGCGACAATGTCCTATTCCTGCAACTTTTGTACTCCGTGGGAAGGCTATATCCTTGCAATCAATGGAACCGAGGGGCGCATTGAGGTCTCCCACCGCACCGATTCCGATCCAACTGGAAAAATGTCGTCGGCACCGGAAATTGGACTTATCACATTCTATCCGCTTTTTCGTGGCAAAGAAGTCATCGAAGTTCCGCCGGTGGCCGGTGGACATGGCGGTGCCGATTTTTTAATTCGCGACGATCTAATTCTTGGACCGTCTGCCGAATCGAAAGAATTACAATTAGTTTGCGGTAGCGAAGCCGGTGCCAATGCCATTGCCATGGGCGAAGCCGTTTGGCGCTCCATTCAAGAACATCGCTCCATTTCAATTCCCGGCCTGCTTGCTGGTAAATATTAAAATAATCGACAAAATACACTGAGAAACTGGAGCCATGAATGAAAGTGTTCTCATCGGTTGCAGTTGTGATTCTGTTACTAAGTTCTTGGACTGGGGCTGAAGAAAAATCTGCCGCGATTACCGGCTGGCGTGGAAACTGGACTGGACGCTTCCCGGATGTCACGCCGGTCACCAATTGGTCGGTGCGCCCGAAATCCCCGATGGATGGCCTCCGGTATCAAGCAACCAAGCCGGGCAAGGATGACACCGGCGCGAATGCTAAAGAAGTCTGGGCTGGCGATGTCGCACAATGGTTAATGCTCACCGGGTTCAATGCTAAAGATGCTACGACCGCATTGGATGAGCCGATCGTACCGGACGAAGCTGCGTTGGAACCGGCCGCCGGTGATCAGGTAGCCGGTCAGGAGTGGAAGCTCAATTCCCAGAAAGACTACCAGGATCTTTTCACACCCGAGAATTTCAAAAAATATCAATACGGCCCCTACGGTCTTGGAACATATGCTCGATTCTACGACCTCATCGGCGATGGCACAAATACCGCTAGCTATGCCCACACCTATCTGTATGCCAAATCCGCCGGTAAAGTCTGTTTGATCTTGAATCACGAAGATGGATTGAAGGCCTGGTTGAACGGCAAAGAAATCTACAAAAGCGAAAAGAAATCCCGGAACTTTCTTGCCTACGAGCCGCGGAATGACTTTAAGGCGTTTCGGGTTTCTGGTCTTTGCCCGCGTGTGGATGTCGATTTGAAGCCGGGCTGGAATCGGTTGCTCTTGAAACTTACAAAGAAGCAGAATTCCAGCACCTTCAGTTTGCGAATCACTGCGCCGGCGGAAACGGAGTATGCAACCACCAATATTAAATGGATGACGCGTTTGCCTTCTTGGTCGTTATCGAGTCCAATTGTCGTCGGCAACCGGGTCTTTGTTACCAGCGAGCCGGATGAATTGGTCTGCATCAACCGTGCAGATGGGAAGATTCTCTGGCGACGGGCCAATACACTCTATGATGCCACGACGGAGGCGGAACGAGCCGGGAATCCGATTTTTGCAGAGATTGCACCGTTGGCGACAGAATTAGCCAAGGGAGCGGAGCAAAATCGCGCAACCGAACTGCGCGGCCAGATTACCAAGCTGCTGTATAAAATCGATCCTCAACCATGTGGAAAGTATGATTGGGTGTCGAAGAATGGGCATTTAACAGCTAATGGGTATACCCTACCAACCCCAGTGAGCGATGGTCAGTTTGTCTATGCCTATCTGACGCCGGGCGTTGTGGTTTGTTACGATCTAGAAGGAAACCGGCAATGGATTCAGAACATTATGGATATGGGGATTGCCAAGGATAGTCACGGGAAGTTAAGGCGCACCTTTCAAGACGTTGCGTCGCCTTGTCTCTCTGGCGACCGGTTGATTGTTGATCAGGGCAACTTGCGAGCCTTTGACAAGAAGACCGGTAAAATCGCTTGGGATACCGGCATTCTAGAAAAGGGCTATATCGAAGCCGAAGGCGGGATTCCTGATTTTACCTGCAATCAGTCGTGCGTACCATTTCGACTGAACGGGACTGACTTTGTACTAGCAGCCTGTTGAAATATCCTTCCGAAACATTTGAATCTTCCACGGGCTGGACTGTCTAATGATCATGTTCACTGCGAAAAAGAAAGTTGCCCAATCTGAATTCTGGATTGCCGCTGATCAAGTGGTCACCACCGCCAA
>CAINDI010000126.1 GCA_903847335.1 uncultured Verrucomicrobiota bacterium
GGCCTTCGGTCACCCGGGCTTCATTCCATTGCAACCGCCACCGGTACTCTTTTTCCCAACTGGCGCGATCGCGGAAAAGATGCTCAATCTCTGTCGGTATCGAGCCTGCATCGGGTGCTTGGAGAACGATGACGCCTTCGCTATTCAACACATGCTTGGAACCATCTGGGAATTCTTGAACTACACGTGGTTCAAACTCCGGCTTCAGCGAACAATTCGGATGAAACGCCGAGTACCAATCAAAATCAAAACCTAACTTCGTATTGATTTCGGCATCCGCCGGATTGCCGTCGCCCCAAACGCGCGCTAATTCTTTGCTAAGGTGTCCTTCCGTCGCCCATTTTTGCAACGTCTCATTCCAATACCCAAAGTGAACGACCGGCACACGCTCGACCGGTTGATAGTGCAGAATCCGCATGGCCATTTCCGCTGTGTTCATCGTCGTCCCTTTCCGTTTGGCTTGAAGTTCTAGCGCGACTCTATAAGACAAGGACGATGAGTCAAGCGCATCTTCGGCATGGCATTGCCGGCGGGGCGGTGATTTGCTAAATTACGGATATTCTATGAATACATTCCAATATCGGCGTGGTGAATTGTGCTGTGAGCAAGTACCGGTGCAGCAGTTGGCGGAAAAATTCGGCACTCCGTTGTACGTCTACAGCCGTAACCATATCGTCGGCCAGTTCACGGCGCTGGACCAAGCGCTTCAGTCAGTCGAGCATACGGTTTGCTATGCCGTCAAAGCCAATAGCAACCTTGCGATTCTGAGCGCACTGGCCAAGGCGGGCGCGGGATTTGATATCGTCAGCGCCGGTGAGCTTTACCGCGTTATCCACGCCGGCGGCGACCCGACGAAGTGTGTTTTCTCCGGTGTCGGGAAGACGCGCGAAGAAATTGAATATGCCCTCAAGCTTGGGATTTACATTTTCAATGTCGAAAGTGAAGCGGAACTCCGACAGCTTTCCGCAGTCGGTCAACGGCTGCGCCGGCGCGCGCCAATTGCGTTGCGCGTAAATCCGCATGTGGATCCAGACACGCATCATCATATTGCCACCGGTAAGAAAGAAAGTAAGTTCGGCATTTCCATCGAACGCGCACTCGCGGTCTACCAGGAAGCTAGCCGGTTACCGGGCATCGAAATTCGCGGCGTGCAAATGCATATCGGCTCACAAATCACTCGCGTCACACCGTTCGTGCAGGCCACCCGGAAATTACTCAAGTTGATGGCGCAGGTTCGCGCACTCGCGCCGGCGACATTGCAGTCGTTCGACATCGGCGGCGGACTGGGCATTTGTTACAAAGACCAAACTCCGCCAACGGCGCAGCAGTTTGCGGCGAAGGTGCTGCCGTTGGTGAAAAACACCGGGCTACGATTGTTGATAGAACCGGGCCGGTTTATCGTCGGTAACGGTGGTTCGCTGATCACCCGCGTAGTTTATATCAAGAAAACACCGGTGAAGACCTTTGTCATCACGGATGCCGCGATGAACGATTTGATTCGGCCGGTCTTGTACGACAGCTATCACGAAATTCTGCCGGTGCGACAATCGCGCAGTCGGAAGCGAAAAGTGGATGTCGTCGGGCCGGTCTGCGAATCCGGCGACTTTTTTGCGAAAGACCGTCCACTACCGGAGGTGAACGCCGGTGATTTACTCTCCGTCATGAGCGCCGGTGCCTATGGCATGGGGATGGCATCGAATTATAATTCCCGGCCGCGGCCGGCGGAAGTGTTGGTGAACGGCCGGCGGGCCACGTGTGTGCGCCGGCGAGAAACGTTGGCGGATTTAGTGCGCGGCGAAGACCGGGGTTGACAAGCCGGAACATTTTTATAAAATCCGCGCCGGTAGTCTTTAGAAGTGCGCGGCCGCTTCGAAGTACTCGAAGCGGTTTTTTGTGCACACGGACTTAAACGAAGAAAGGTAATGGAGTATTGTTATGGCAACTGGAAAAGTGAAGTGGTTCGATACGAAAAAGGGTTTTGGATTCATCCAACAAGAAGGCGGCGCGGACGTGTTCGTGCACTACTCGTCAGTCACCGGCGACGGGTTCAAAAACCTGGAAGAAGGCCAGACCGTGGAGTTTGAACTGGTTGATTCTCCTAAGGGCCCGAAAGCTAGCAACGTCATCGTGAAGTAACCAACTTCGCTGACACCATAACCCCTTGCCGACTTCGGTCGTCAGGGGGTTTGTGTTATTATCCTGTGTATCACCAACAACCACCAATGAATAATCTTCCGTTTGAAAAACTTACTCCGTACCGGCTGCGTACTTTCGTACCGGCCACCATCAACTGGGGCGACTGGTCACAAATTGCGCCGCTCTTTGACGCCCTCGATCAACGCGTGTTAGCCAACGACGCCGACCGCGAACAGTGGCTGCGCGACTGGAGCGAACTCAGTGCCGCGCTTGACGAAGAATCTTCCCGCCGGTACATCACCATGACTTGTCACACCGATGATGCCGCCGCAGAAAAAGCGTATCTGCAATTTGTTGAATTCATCGAACCGCAACTCAAACCCCGGCAGTTTGCACTGAGCCAACGCTACGTCGCGCAACCGTTGACGACACCCCGGTATGAAGTTTTCAATCGCGACATCGCCGTCACCATCAAACTTTACCGGTCTGAAAATGTTCCGATTGAAACCGAAGAATCCAAACTCGGTCAGCAGTATCAAAAACTCGCCGGCAGCCTCACCGTCCAATTTCGTGGCGAAGAAAAAACGCTCACCCAAATGAGCCGGAACCTTGAAGAACCCGACCGGGCGCTCCGGCAAGAAGCGTGGGAACTCGTAACCCGCCGGTGGTTACAAGAGCGAGAAAATTTTGACGCGCAGTTTGACCAGCTTCGCCAGCTCCGCTGCCAGATTGCGCACAACGCTGGATTTGATGATTATCTGGCGTACATTTTTCGGGCGCGCCGGCGGTTTGATTACACCGCGACGGATTGCCGTCAGTTTCACGATGCCGTCGAATCGGAAGTCATGCCACTCCTCCGTCAACTGCAAGCGAATCGCCGCCGGCAACTCAACTTACCGGCGTTGCGTCCGTGGGATTTAGTGGTCGATCCTCTGAACCAGCCGCCGCTACGCCCATTTTCTACGGTGGAACAATTATCCACCGGTGCTCAAGAGATTTTCCAGCGCGTGCATCCGGACCTCGGCGTAGATTACCGGTTGATGCGCGAGCAACAACTGCTTGATTTGGAAAATCGGAAAGGCAAAGCTCCCGGCGGCTATCAGTGCACCTTGAACGAAGCGCGCGTGCCGTTTATTTTTATGAATGCCGTTGGCGTTCAGCGCGACGTGGAGACATTGCTTCACGAAGGCGGCCATGCATTCCATGCGTTGGCGAGGCGCGAAGAAGATTTGCTGGCGTACCGGGACGGTGTGCCGATTGAATTTGCTGAAGTCGCTTCGATGAGTATGGAGCTACTCGGCGGCGAGCATCTCGATGTGTTTTACAATCCCGAGGACGCGAACCGCGCCCGGCGAACACACCTCGAACAAATCGTCACGATTCTCGCTTGGATTGCGACGGTGGACGCTTTTCAGCATTGGCTTTACACGCATCCGAATCATGCGCCTACTGAACGCGCCGCCGCTTGGGTAAACTTACGGAAACGCTTTGGCGGCGATGTGGATTGGACTGGTTATGAAGACGCTCGCGCCAATCTCTGGCACCGGCAGCTCCACATTTTTCTACATCCGCTGTACTACATCGAATATGGCATCGCTCAACTCGGCGCACTCCAAATCTGGGCTAACTCCCGCCGCGAAAAATCAGGCGCACTCGCCGCCTACCGGCGCGCCTTGGCACTCGGCGGCTCACGACCTTTGCCGGAATTGTTTGCCGCAGCCGGTTGCCGATTCGATTTCAGCGCGGCAACATTGCGACCGCTCATGACGATGATCCGTCAGATTTTAGAACTCCCGGCGTGAGAGCTTGCGCCGGTACGGCACTTTGCTTAAACTTCGGATATGAAAATTCGCTTTGCCATTATACTTTTTGCCGCCACAACTTTTTTTACTTCGCATCTCATAGCCGAAGATCAAGCCCTGGGTGTGTTGGACGAAAAGGTCAGTAAACTCACCGCCCAAGCGGAAGATTTACAGTTCCGGTACCAGCAACTTCAAAAAACTCTCGAGAAGATTCAAGCCGATCTTACTCAGCTGCGTCAGGCTGTTGCCGCCGCCGGTGGCACGTCACCGGCAGAGTTAAAAATGTTGGAAGACCGGATTGCAGCCGTCGATGCCGCCCGGCAAAAAGACCGGCAAGCCATTATTGAGCAGTTAGCCAAAGAACTTTCTGGTACCGGTAAATCACCGGCAATCGGCGATGGGAAAGAACACATCGTCGCAAAAGGTGAAACGCTCAGCTCCATTGCCAAAACTTACGGCATCACCGTGGCGGATTTGAAAAAAGCCAATAATCTCACCGGGACCGATATCAAGGTTGGCCAGAAGCTTTCGCTTCCGAAATAAATCGGCTTACACTTTTTCTGGACGACCGGTGTCCCAGAAGATGTTTTTCTGCGGTGCGCTAGTTTTTCGTTCGCTACTCCAGTTTTGCCGAGGACTGGCGGTTTTTGCGGCGAGCTTTTCGGCATCCACTTTCAACCATACTGAATCTTCACCGAGAATTGCTTCCAACTCTTCCACAAGTGCTGATTCCGGCGTAACCGAAAAATGCTCGTGCGCTTCCAGAAAAACTAATTTTCCTTCGGGATAAATGAAACAGAACATCACCGGTACCGGACCGGTGTGTGCGCGGAGAACGGTTTGGATGCGAGTTAAGATTTCTTCATTGGCGGTATTGGTCGCGAGCCGGATGTGCACCGCTTTCGTGAACCGCTTCGGCACCTCGGTCAGCGGAATAATTTGGTCGGCGTAAATTTTGGGTTTGTCTTCCTTCAGGCTGACGGTACCGGTGATGAAAACGGCCGCATCGGCTGTCAAGATGCTGCTGCATTTGGCATAGGCTTCCGGAAAAACCAACACTTCGACTATGCCGTCGAGATCTTCAATCGACAAAATTGCCATCGGCTTGTTTTGCTTCGTCAACTTTGGCTGCAATTTACCGATGAGACCGCCGAGACGGATGGCTTGGCCATCCGGTAGTTGGGCGAGTTGCGCGGTGGAAGCCAGCTCGTACCGCCGGAGAATCTCGGCAAATTTCGTCAACGGATGGCCGGTCACGTAGAAGCCAAGTAATTCTTTTTCAAAACCAAGCAGGTCGCTTTGGCTCCAAACAACCGCCGGTGACTGCCCAGATGTTTTGCGGGTATTAACTGGTGCGACATCAAAGAGCGCATTCTGGCCGCTTTCCCGATCGCGTTGGGCAGTTGCCGCTCGATCCAATTGGTAATTCATGTCCGCCCAAACCTGAGCGCGAGACGGATTGATCACATCGAATGCGCCGCACTTGATGAGACATTCGACAACCTTCCGGTTCACAACTCGTGCATCAATCCGGTCGCAGAAATTCGCCAACGATTGAAACGGACCGGCAGCTTTCCGAACCGTAATAATATTTTGGACGGCAATCTCACCGACATTTTTAATCGCGGCCATCCCGAAGCGGATTCGGCCTTGATCCACCGTGAAACGCACACCGCTTTCGTTCACATCCGGCGGCAGCACTTCAATCTTCATGTGCCGGCACTCGTTGATGAAGAGCTGAATTTTATCGGTGTTCGCCAATTCGTTCGACAACAGTGCGGCCATGAACTCGACTGGGAAGTGCGCCTTCAAATAAGCCGTCTGGTAGGCGACGACAGCGTAGGCGGCGCTGTGGGCTTTGTTAAAACCATAGCCGGCAAACTTCGCCAGCGTGTCAAAAATCTTTTCGGCTTTTGCCTTCGGAATTTTGTGCGTGTCCGCGCAACCTTTGACAAAGGTGACGCGCTGTTTTTCCATTTCTTCCGGCTTTTTCTTACCCATCGCCCGGCGCAGCAAATCGGCACCACCAAGTGTATAACCGGCTAAAACATTCGCCGCCTGCATAACTTGCTCTTGGTAGACAAAAATCCCGTAGGTCTCTTTCAGAATCGGCTCTAACGCCGGGTGGTCGTATTCCACTTTCACCTTGCCGTGTTTCCGCGCGATGTAATCATCGATGAACTGCATCGGACCGGGCCGGTACAGCGCGATGAGGGCGTTGATTACTTCAATCGAATCAATGCCGATGCGCCGGCACAAATCGCGCATTCCACCGGATTCCAACTGGAAGAGGCCGATGGTATTGGCCTTCATCAGCATGTCGAAAGTCTTCTGATCATCGACCGGAATCTGATTAATATCAATCTGCTGACCGGTGGTGTCCTGAATGAGATCGAGACAATCTTTGATGACCGTCAACGTCTTCAATCCAAGAAAATCCATCTTCAGCACACCGAGATCGCCGAGCGGATTCATCGAATATTGCGTAACGATATCGCTGGGATTTGTCCCGGTGGTCAGCGGAACAATGCTGGTCAGCGGCCCATCGCTAATCACAACGCCGGCGGCATGCGTCGAAGCATTGCGGGCAATTCCTTCCAGCGTTTTGCCGAGATTAATAATGCGCTGAACCGGCTCTTCCGTTTGATACGCGGTTTTTAATTCCGGGTTCATCTCCAGCGCCCGGTCGAGCGTCATATTCAAATCTGGCGGAATCATCTTGGCAATCCGGTCGCAATCGCCATAGCTAAAACCCAACACCCGGCCGACATCGCGCACCACCATCTTCGCGCCGAGCGTACCAAAGGTGATGATTTGCGCCACGTGATCCGTGCCGTATTTCTGCCGGACATACTCGATGACTTCCGGTCGCCGGTTGTAACAGAAATCCATATCGATATCCGGCGGTGACACGCGTTCGGGATTCAAAAATCGTTCGAAGAATAACCCGTACCGGAGCGGATCAATGTCGGTAATTTTCAACGCATACGCCACCAAGCTACCGGCGGCACTACCACGGCCCGGTCCGACTGGAATGCCATGACTTTTCGCAAAGTGAACAAAATCCCAGACAATTAGGATATAGCTGACAAAACCCTGCTTCGCGATAATCTGCAATTCATGCTCGACGCGCGTGAGAACCTCCGCCGTCGGCGCATCGCCATACCGGTCGCGAATACCGGCATCCACTAATTGCCGGATATATTTTTCGCGCGGGATATTCTCCGGTGGGTGATAAACTGGAAAACGTAATTTCCCAAACTCAAATTTGAAACTGCATTTCTCCGCAACTTCGAGCGTGTTCTGAATCGCCTCCGGTACTTCTGCAAACAATTCGTGCATTTCCGCCGGCGTCCGCAGAAAAAATTGCTCCGGCTCATACCGCATCCGCTTTTCTTCACTCACCTGCGCTTGCGTCTGGAGACAAATCAAACAATCGTGCGCTTCCCAATCTTGGCGCTCGACGTAATGCACGTCATTCGTCGCCACAAGTGGCAGCTTAAATTCTTTGGCCCATTGTACGAATTGCCGGTTGACTTGGCGCTGAGCGGCAATGCCGTGGTCTTGAAGTTCGAGATAGAAATCGCCCGGCGCAAAAATCTGCCGGTACTCATCCAGCGCCGCTTTGGCTTGGTCAATTCCCGCATTGACGAGCTTGTATGGCACTTCGCCTTTCAAACAAGCGGTTAGGCCAATCAAACCTTTCGCATGTTCCGCGAGCAGTTCCTTGTCGATCCGGGGTTTGTAATAGAAACCGGTCAGTTGCGCTTCGGTAACAAGCTGGATGAGATTTTTGTAACCAATCTCATCTTTCGCCAGCAGAATTAAATGATACGCGGCATCCCGTGCGCTGGCAGCTTTCTTTTCTTTGCGTGACCCCGGTGCAATATAAACCTCGCAACCGATGATGGGCTTGATTCCTTTTTCGGTGGCCGCCTTGAAAAATTCTACCGCGCCAAACATTCCGCCGTGATCGGTAATCGCAATGGCGGGCATCTGACAGGCGTGGGCTTTTTCAATGACATCGTCCACCCGGCACGCTCCGTCGAGCATACTGTACTCCGTATGCAAATGCAGATGAACAAAATCAGCGCGCTTCATCCCGCAGCTTTCGCGCCGGTAGCGTCCATTTGAATCAGCGGCGGCCAAGTCCGGCAATTCGCTTCACCAGAAAGTTTGTGGGTCGCATCAATGCCAAGCTTACTTCCGAATCCCACCACCGGTGTCGCATGGTCGAGCACATCGGCTGGCCCTTTACTAAAAATAAGATCGCGCTGCGGATCGATATTCGCGCACAACCGGAACAGAACTTCCCGGGTGTCATGTACGTTCACATCTTCGTCCACCACGACAATCATTTTTGTGAACATCATCTGTCCCATGCCCCACAATCCGTGCATTACTTTCATCGCGTGATAGGGAAATTGCTTCCGAATAGAAACGACCACCAGATTATGAAAGACGCCTTCCGCCGGTAACGCAATGTCGACAATTTCCGGGAAAGTCATTTTGAATACCGGCAGAAAAATCTGCACACTCGCACTGCCAATATAAAAATCTTCCATCGGCGGAATACCCACAATCGTACTCGGATAAATTGCATCACACCGCGCCGTAATCCGTTCAATATGAAATTTCGGATACGGCTCCGGTAGCGTGTAGTAGCCGGTGTGATCGCCAAACGGTCCTTCCATCGCCAAGGGTTCTTGCGGGTCCACGTAACCTTCTAAAACGAAATCCGAATTCGCCGGTACTTCTAAATCGTTCGTCTGACATTTCGCCAGCTCCACAGATTTTTTCCGCAAATAACCAGCCAGCATGAATTCATCAATTCCATCTGGTAACGGTGCCGTCGCGCAAAAGGCTAAAACCGGATCGCCCCCCAGCGCCACAGTGACTGGCATCCGTTTTTGCAGTTCGCAATACCGGCGCCAGTGTCGCGCCCCGGTTTTATGAAGTTGCCAATGCAAAAATGTCGTCCGCTCGTCAATCACTTGCATCCGGTACATGCCGACATTCCGTGCGCCGGTATCTGGATCGCGTGTAATCACCATCGGTAACGTGAGAAATCTTCCGGCATCTTTGGGCCAACATTGCTGAATCGGCAAAGCACTTAAGCCCGGTAATTCTTCCGTTGCCGCACAAACTTTACCGGTACTCGGTTTTGTGTGGCGCAAATCCATTGCGGTTCCCAACAACGCCAGCGCTTCCTTGAAGGACGCGGGTGGTTTCGCAGTCAGAATTCCGTGGAGTTCTTTGGCAATCGTCGCGACATCCGGCACGCCGAGCGCTAGCGCGATCCGCCGGTGCGAACCATAGGCATTGATGAGCAGTGGAAATTTCGCGCCTCGGCAATTTTCAAAAAGTAATGCTTGGCCGCCGCTCGGCGCTTTCATTTCCTGATCGGCAATAGTGGTGATTTCTAGAACCGGATCAACCGCGGTGCGAATGCGTTTCAATTCGCCGGCCGCGTCCAATTTTTCCACGAACTCGTGCAGGGAACCGTACATGCGATATTCAATAACACAGCGACTGGATTCATCGCGAACTTTTTTGTTTAAATCATCCGCTTGACGCTGAGGAATTGTCCTGCTATTGGTTTAAATACTTGGAAGCAACCATCCATGAAAGGATTCGAATGAACAACCGAGTAAAATGCACTGTTCTTAGTCTCGCTGTCGCCGCAACGCTCGCCGGTGTTTCTTGCCAACAGGCAACCACACCCGCCGCCGCTCCAGCTGCGCAGCCAGCCACCCGGACCGACAATGGCCGGTATCAAATCGTGATTGGGAATGAAGGAACCGCCGGTACCGTGTTGTTCTTGCTCGATTCACGCGATGGCGGCACCTGGATTTATCGTCCACCCACACCTGGCACGCCAGCGTTTAACGGATTCTGGAGCGACATCCCGCGGATTACCTATCCACCGGAAACCTGGCAACAAGTGTTCTCCAGCATGGTGAAGCAGGCGCAAGACGCGCAAGCCGCCGCCACTCGCCAAGCTCAACCAAACGCGCCGGCAGCCCCAGCGCGATAACGCGACGTTGTTTTACAGAACGCGCCGGTCTGGATTCAGACCGGCGCGTTTCTTTTTAGGTCGGCAAAACCACGCTTGCAGAATTCTCTAAAGACCCGCCGGAACGCCGGTGCGCAGGTTGACGATTGCGTATTCAATAGGTTTTCTACTTGTGCGCAACTCATCGCAGTAACGGATTCCACTTCTGAAATATCAGGTTTAACTGCTGCATCACTTTGCGCAGTATAAACCCAAACAAATTCTTGTCCTGTTTCGTTACAAGCATCTATCTTAAAACACTTTAGGATAGTATCTTCTGGCAAGCTTATACCAAGCTCTTCGCTCACCTCTCGATAAGCAGCGGTATCGTAATCTTCACCGGCAGAGAGGTGACCGGAGGCGCTGGAGTCAAAGCAACCGGGGAATGTGTCTTTGGTGGTGGCGCGTTTTTGGACGAGCAATTCACCACGGCGATTGAACAGGAGAATATGCACTGCCCGGTGCCGCAATCCGGTAGCGTGAACCACACTCCGCGTGGCTTGGCCAATCACTTGGTCATACGGGTCGACAATATCGAAAATTTCCTCTGACATTTTAGAAAAAAGAAGGCCCCCGATTGCTCGGGGGCCTTCCGGTAAGTCTGGTTCTAAGCTAGCTTAGAATTTGACGTTGATTTCGCCACGAACTTCATTTGCGACTCTATTCGCGACACCATCAAAGACATCGCCTGGGAACATCATACCGTAGACCAATTGGCAACGGACGTCTTTGCTATAATCATAGCCGACAATCGCGTCCACTTCGCCACCGATATCCCGTGAGCTACTGAAACGGGATACGACAGTAGCTGGATTACCACCAAGATCTGCATTCCGGTCGCTATACACAAAACCGTTTCTGTCGGCTTTCAGATAGTAATACCCCTGCAGGGACAAGGAGGTGTTCTTGGCTGGCTGAGCGGAAATGCCCAAATTAATAATTTGGATATTCGACAGCGCCGGTGCAAGCACATAGCCATTGTAGCCATCGGCCATATTAAACCATGGACGGAAGTAAGCTTGACTTTCACCACCACCGGAAGCGTAAGTGTAGGAAGCGTTCACTGCTGGCGTCCAAGTCACACCTTTGAAGGTGTATTTGGCATTCACTTTCGCGATAAAGGCACTGATTTCATTTCCGCCACCATTGGCGAATTCATATGCGCCTTCCACAGATGCCGTAAGATTTTCGCAAGGAGTTAAGTCCGTACGCAATCCGACAATCATTGGAGCTTGTGAATTGTTGCCAGACTGCGCCATCCAACCGAAGTAACCTTCGACAGTTTTTACCATCGAGCCATTCACTTCATATTTTGCATTGACGAAGAGCAAATCTGTCTGAGGAATAGCGGCTGTGCCAGATACATTATAGCCAACGTATCCCTGGTCATTGTTCCACTGTGCAGCAACCACGTCAATGGTCAAGGGATGATAATCCAACACCAACCGGGCGGCGTCGAAGTTATAAGCTTTATCAAAGCTGCTGATAATCAAGCCGCTGCCGTAGTTCAAGTATTGGCGACCGAGCGTCAACGTCGCTGGGCTGTAGAACAGCTCGCGGAGTTGAACATAGGCTTCGTCGAGACCAACAAACCACGTTTTAGCACTGTTATGTGCTTGGTTCCAAGCATCGGTGTTACCCCAGAGGCCATCGGCTTTGAGTCCGACAACGACCAAGACGTGATCTTCAAGGTCGGCTTCGATCTTAACGCGCGTCTGTTGTTCAAACAGATTCACGTTACCTTCTGCCTGGGCACCACCGGAATAACCAACATTGGCGAGATAATATCCAATCACTCGGATATCACCACTAATACGGATGTTCTGCACGTCAGCATAGGTGCTGGCGGTCAAACCGCACAAGGCGGTGAGAGCAACTGCTAATAGTACTTTCTTCACTGTGTTTCCTCCTGTTTGTTTGTTGACTTACTTATGACTACTCTGCCGTGCCTGTGGTGAAATATCTCCCCACCCCAATCACGACTCTACTCCTCTGAACTGCCGAACAGTATCTTGAAACCAAAGGTAACAGTCAAGCGGAAATCTTCAATTGGATTATGCTTAACTTCAATTACTTACAATTATTTGACTATTTCAGAACTAAGCGGTAACGGCGCAATTCCCGTAACCGGGGCTTCTGGAGTTCGGTTCAAAACGTCTAACCGGATGGCAGTGGTCAACGCCCACGGACTGCCGGCAATCACCGGTGCCAATTCTTCATAATACTGCCGGGCTTCTTTTGTTTGACCAAGCACCTCAGCACAACGCGCCGCGCCGAGCTTGGCCGCTACAGCGGTATAGCCGCTAAATTTGGAAGATAATTGGATGTATCGGGCTTTGGCATCTTCCAGCTTACCGGCGGTTTCAAGCGATGCCGCCTGACCAAGTTGAGCGGAATCGACTAACGGATGCTGTGGATAGGTGGTCAAAAATTCCTGATAGGCAGCCAAGGCTTCCGGTAGCCGGCCGGCTTGAGAATGCAGTTCTGCCAACCGTAGCAAAGCCTGCGCACCGATGTTTTTACCTGAAAATTCTTTCACTAACGGCACGATCAATCCCGGCTCAGTCGCTTGCGCGAGACGTGTGGCGGCTTCGGTTTCGCGTTCGCCGGCCTGCCGTTGCATTTGCACGTAAATCACGCCGCCGGCTAGCACAGCGATTGCACCCCAAATAATCTTCCGGCCATGTTGGTGCCAAAAAACTTCTGGCTCAAATTTTTCCAAAAATTCAATAACGGGCTTATTTGTATCGGTCATAGCGGAATCATTTTCACTAAAACGCTCCAAAACGCAAGCGGGAACTGGACACATCGGCCTAAATGCGCTATTATTTCGCTAATGGCTGCTCTCATCCATAAACGCGCTGACGGAACGCAAAAACTTTGCGAGCTCAGCGACCGGCCATTAGTGATTGGGCGGCTACCGGAATCGGATATTCATGTGCGCGACACCTTTATTTCACGGAGTCATGCCAGCATTATCCACTCCAATAATACATTTATCATCAAAGACTTAAGCTCGGCAAATGGAACCTATAAAAACGGCGAGCGAGTGTATGAATGCCATTTAGCCACCGGTGATAAAATTCAGCTTGGAAATGCTGTTCTCATATTTGAAATTGATTCGATTACCGGTAACGCGCTCCTCCTCCAAGTTTCCACGACATCGGCTGCATCTCGTCACTCTTTCCACTCTGCTACCGCCGCAACTACTTTACCGGTCCAAACCCCGGCCAACGTGTGAAATCTCTCTGGCTGTCGCTCTTTGTCGTAATCTGCCCATTATTCAGCGGTTCAGCTTGGTCGCAAGACAGCGGCAACCATTATCCATTTGCCGGTGGCAAAATCGAAGCACTCGACCCGGTCGCCAAACAAATCACCATTAGTAGCCGGTCGTTTGCCGTGACCAACACCACCTACCTCATCGCTAACGGTGCCAAAACAACTTTTGACAAACTCAAAGTTGGCGACCCGGTAAAGCTGAATTACTTTACCAACACCACCGGTCAAGCCATCATTCGCCGTCTCAAAATCACACCACCGGAAGCACCATGAAACACGCCCTCGTCCCACTCGCGCCCGGCTTTGAAGAAATCGAAGCCATCACCATCATCGACATTCTCCGGCGCGCCGGCGTCAACGTGACGGTTGCCGGCACCCAACCCGGCCCCATTGAAGCTTCCCGGAAAACCAAACACCTACCGGACTGCACGCTCGACGAAATTCGCGCCGAAGATTTTTATATCCTCGTACTCCCCGGTGGTCAACCCGGTACCGACAACCTCCGGCGCGATCCGCGCCTCCGCCAAATTATTCAGAACCTGAATTCGCGTCAATGTCTACTCGCCGCCATTTGCGCCGCGCCGACTGTTCTCGGCGATGCCGGCGTATTAACCGGCCGCACTGTGACCGGTCATCCGAGTGTCCACACTGAATTGGCCACACAAGCCGGTCAAGTCAGCAACGCTCGCGTGGTGGTGGATGGCAAAATTATCACCGGCCAATCGCCCGGCGCCGCGATGGAATTTGCCTTCAAGCTTGTCGAGATTCTGTGCGGCCCGACCACCGTCGCCGAAGTTAATTCCGGTGTACTGGCGCGGCTGTTTTGAATTGACAATCGCTGCTCATTTTCGTTCTATCTTCCGCGTTGTTCCGAACTTAGTTTAAACTTAACCCGAGGAATCCTATGAAGAAAATCGTACTCGCCGTTGCCGCTATCGCCGCCACCTTAGTATTCGCCTTGCCGTCGTTCGCCGCTGATGAAGCCAAAACCAAACACAGCATTGGTGCTATTACCGCGATTGATGCGGTCAAAGCTTCACTCACAATCAAAAATCACGACGGTGAAAAAACTTTCACCGTGACTGGCAAAGCCGTCGAAAAATTGGCGAGCTTCAAAGTTGGCGACAAAGTGAAAGTCGCTTACACCGATATTGCTGGCACTCTCACGGCCACCAAGATTACTTCCGCGAAGACGGAAGAGAAGCCGGCCGCCGCAACTAAGTAATTCAGACACAACTTCAAATCAACAGGGAATCCGGTAACGGATTCCCTGTTTTGCTTTTGCCGGTGACTTGCTACACTACCGGACCAAGATGAAAATCGTTGCCGACCCAAATATTCCGTACGTCCGCGAAGCATTCGCCGGACTCGGTGAAATCACACTTGTCCCCGGCCGTCAAATCACCGCCGCGCACGTTCGCGATGCCAACCTCTTACTCGTCCGCTCCGTTACTCCGGTCAATGCCGCGCTCCTCGACGGTTCCCGCGTGAAATTCGTCGCCACCGCCACCATCGGTTTTGATCACGTGGACGTGGCCTATCTTGCCGAACACAATATCGGCTTCGCCACCGCCGCCGGCAGCAATGCGAATTCCGTCGCCGAATACATCATCGCCGCGATGCTCGAACTTGCCTACCGGAAAAACTTCCGGCTCCGCACCAAAACTCTCGGCGTCGTCGGCATTGGGAATGTCGGCACCAAAGTGGTCCGGTCCGCTCGTGCGCTCGGCCTCCGCGTTTTGCAAAACGATCCGCCCCGGCAACGAACTGAAAAACTACCGGATTTTATCAGTCTCGACCGGCTGATTGCGGAAGCCGACATTCTGACATTGCACGTTCCGCTCAAAAAAACTGGACCCGACAAAACGCTCCATTTGCTAGAACCGCAGCGTGGCATCGTCTTCAATTCCTCGCGTGGCGCGGTGCTCGACAACCGGTACTTGTTGACTGCAAAACTCGCCGGACTGGTGCTCGATGTTTGGGAAAACGAACCGAATATTTCAGCCGAATTACTCGGCCAGGTTGACCTCGGCACGCCGCACATTGCCGGCTACAGTTTCGAAGGCAAAGTGAAAGGTGCGCGGATGATTTATGAAGCTGCGTGCCGGCATTTCGGTTTACCGGTAACTTGGCAGCCGGTTTTACCGGTGCCACCGGTGCCGCGCTTGAGTGTAACTGTCACCACCGGTGAAGATGACGAAGATGTTTTGCGCCGAACAATCCGGCAAATCTATGACATCACCGGTGATGACGCGCGCTTGCGCGCCGGATTCCGGCAGTTTGAAAAACTCCGAAATGAATATCCGGTGCGCCGTGAGTTTTTTAACACCGCGCTAGAGTTGATCAATGCGTCCGCCGGTTTGCAGACGAAGTTTACGGCACTCGGATTTCGGTTGGCGCAGGCTTAGAAAATTCCGCCGGGCCGGCTGTTATCTGATTTTTTTTCGGGCACCGGAGCAGGCGCCGCCGATGGAGCCGGCACTGCAATTTTTTTGACTTCCTTTGCCGGCAACTCAGGCACGTCGTCCTCTAAACGTTTCATCGGATAGGTGCCGGGATGGAGATCGTTCAGGATGAAGCCGCAGAAATTTGCGCCGCGCGAAACTGCAGTCATTTTGGCCTGCCGGACGTAATTACGCAAAGTGCGCCCCGGCCGGACGATGAACAAAACGTCGTCGCAAACGGTATTCAGAATGGCGCTGTCGGCGACGCCGGTAATGGGTGGACCATCAATCAGAATCCGGTCGTAATTCTGGCGCGCCCAGTTGAGGAATTCTCGGAGGCGATGGCTGAGAAGTAATTCCGCTGGATTGGGCGGATAGGCACCGGTGGTGATGACATCAAGTTTGTGAATGTCGGTGTGGCGCCGGACTTCCTCCGGTTGCGATTCACCGTTGAGAATTTCGGTCAACCCGCGGCCTTGGTCAAAGTCGAAGAATTTGTGGATTTCGCCACGCCGGAGGTCAGCGTCAATCAGAAGAACGCGTTCATCAATGTGCGCAAAGCTGATCGCAAGGTTGACCGCGGTGGTGGTTTTGCCTTCGCCCGGCGCGGTACTGGAAATGAGAATTGCATGCAATTTCTCTTTTGGAATAGCCCCCATGAGGGCAGAGCGAATGACGCCGTAGGCTTCGGTGGTGACGCTTTGTTGACTGTAGCGATCCAGCCGGTGAAATGTGAGATCATCCACACTCCATGAAGCAAAAGGAATCATTCCAAGGAAAGGCAGCTGGAGTTCGCGTTCGAACGATTCGGCGAGCTTCACTGGATCGTCAATGTAAACCAGGAAAAACGCTAGCGCGCCACCGAGGCCAAGCCCTAAAAATCCAGCCATCAGCATCAGCTTCCCTTTTTTCGGATAGATTGGCTCCGGCTCGACATACGGAGCTTCCAGTATTGAAACCGTCCGCGACTTAAAGCCTTGAGAAACGTCCAACTTCGTCAATTGCCCAAGCATCGTATTGTACAACTCGCGAATACGATCAGCATCTTCACGCAATAGTCGAACTTCCTGCAATTGAACGCCCTTGAGAAGTGCTTCGGACTCCAACTGCTTACCAGCCTCTTGAAGCGAGTTGTACTTACGCTCTGCGATCAACACTTCGGCGTCGGCTTTTTGCCGGTAAAATGTCACCGTGGCCTCTTCGTCATCCGTAGCGGTCGTCAGCTCCTGCTCCGCCGGTATCAACGCCGGGTGTTTCGCCCGATAAATCCTACGCAAATTATCCACTTTTGCTTGAGCTGTCATCCGTCGTCGATCTAAAGCAAAAAGCTTATCAATCTCTGAATCTTTCAAGGCTCCCATGGTGGTACGCGTAACGGAAGAGCCAAAAACATTTGCACTGAGCGGATTATTTCCCACATCACTTTCTCCACTACTCAGAGTGACGCGCACCGTCGTTTCATTGGCAGCCGCGGATTTAATTACACTCGCCGCCACCAAATCTTGTTGAATTTTCGCCGCCAACATATCGGTGGTGAATCCTTTGACACTAATTTTCCCCAACGGCGAGTATTCAATAATCCATTCTGGCGAAACCACCACCCGGCCACTCAACATCTTGGATTGCGGAATGCTAATATTCACCATTTGTCCGACTTTGATTTCACCGGTGGTTACCGATTCCGCCGCCCGCGCTTCGGCGGCTGCCGCACGCTCGTCAGCCAGTAACGCCAAAACAGCCGCCGCATTCGGTCTTGCATCTAAAAGCTGCTTCCGGGCAATCGCGTCTGCCAAATCTTCACCCGCGCGCATGATTGTCCATGCGTGATGCCGCCAACGCTCAAAAAAGTCTGTACCACTACCATAACCATTCCCACGACCACTCGACCCACCGCTGGTTGCGCTGATAATCAGCTCGTCAGCAACATTGTGTTCTTTTGTAAAATTAAAAAGTTTTTGGTTGGCCGACTTTAACTCCACACCCAACCGATCAATTTCACGCGTCAGCATTTGCACTGCGGATTCCGCCGAGGCGACGCGCTGTTTCTCGCGAAACTTCAAATATTCATCCACGAGAACATTGATGAATTCCCGCGCAAATTCTGGCGCCGGACTATCTACCGTAATTATAAGGATGTCTGTCGCTCCCGCTTTTTCAACTTTAAAACTTTTAATATTGTCCTGAATCTGGTCCGGCGTCTTTTTCATCCGTTGTTGGATGCGCCGCATAATGGTTGGCCCGAGCATTACTTCAATCTGTGTAGAAACAAACCGTTGCTCATCTTCATGAACAACCTCCGACGCCGTCACACCAGAGCCAATCTGTGTAATCAAGAGCTTGGCATTCACCCGCCAAATCGATTGCCGCGAAAAAAGATACGCGGTCATCCCACCAAGGCTTATGAGGCAGCAAAAAACTACCAACCATTTTCGCCGCCAGAGAATCGCGAGATACTCTTTGACGTCGACGGATTGTGTTTGCTCGTTTTCTTGTCCGTTAATCATCGTCTAACAACCACACAATTAGCCATTAACAGCGGCTTTTACTATACACCATTTTTCTTCTCCGGCAATACAAACGCTCCAAGATAAGTCTGAATCTCATACCCAGTTTCCCTCAACCGAATCGTCACCGCCCCGGTCTCGTCCGTCCGATAAAGCCGGATTCCGCGCCGGCGCAACCGCTCCCGCAAATCCGGTTCCAAATACCGTTTCGGCTCTGCGCCAACCGCCTGCACTACTTCTACCGGTTGAACCGCATCCAAAAATTCATCCGTCCCCGACGACTCCAAACCATGCCGGCCTTTCACCAGAATCTGCGCTCGCAAATCAGCTCCACCGGCCACCAGCCGGCGTTCAACCGACTGCCCGATGTCCGACGTCAACAACACTCGCGTCGCGCCATACTCCAGCAACAACACCAGCGAATTATCGTCGCTCCGCCGATAGTTCACACCCACCGGTGGATTCAAAACCCGCCAGCGAAACTTACCGACCACTTGCCAATCCTCACCGGCGCGCATCGTCACCAGCTCAATTCGTTGTCGGCGCGCTTCCGCAATCCAATTCCAAAAATATTCTGACCGCGAATTCGTCCCTGCATAAATCGCCCGCCGGACAGGAATTTGTTTTACCACCGGCATTAAACCAGCCGCATGCGCCTTGTCGCCGCGTGTCAAAACTATCGACTCCAACCGGTCCACGCCTTGCCCACGCAAAAACGGCACCACCGCATGTTCACCGCTCCAGCTTCCGCCGCCATCCACCAAAAAATCGTGTTGCTCGCCCGGCAAGTTCACAAACACCGCCATCCCATCGCGCAAATCCAACACCGTGATTTCAACCGCTTCCTCGTGTTGCGCCACCAAAATCACCGTTGCCACGACCATCGCGCCGCCGGTAACCCATAACTTCACTCGACGCGACACCTGCCGGCTCATCCACATCAGCAACACCGCGTAATAACTCACCGTCAACCAGATCGGCGGCGTTTGCACAAACCAATGTCCCCATGGCCACCGGCTCAACCAGTTCACTCCGCGCAACATTCCGCCGAGCACCAAGAAATTCGCGTTATTAAAAATCAGCGCCAGCCCCGGCCAAATCGCGTGCGCCACCACACTCGCCAATCCCAGCGCAAGCACGCTGCCCAACAACGGAATCACCAACAAATTCGCCACGATACTCACCGGCGTGAACAAATGAAAATACACCGCCATCAACGGCACCAACCCCAACCACGCCGCCAGTGAACCGCTACCCAACACCGCCAGTCGCATCACCACTCGCGTCACCGCCGTCCTCCATCTCGGCACCAACTCCCGAGGTATCAGCGGATCCGGCCGCAACCAACCAAACCACACCGGTGCCGCCTCCGTCGGATCGGGATTCAAAAATAATTTCCACCACGCCGATTTGTCCGTCAGCGTCGCCAACGCGGTCACCACCGCAAACGACAACACAAATCCGCCATCGAATAATTGCACCGGACTCCAAACCAAAATCACAATCGCCGCCGTTGCCAAGTCGCTCAACAAATCCACCGGCCGCACCAGCATTCCACCGATTAACCACACACTCACCATCACCAACGCCCGCACTGCCCCCGGATGCGCGCCCGTCGCAAACACGTACAACACCAGCAGCGGAATCGCCGGCACCGCCGTCCACCGGCGCGGCACGCGCAGCAGTCGCAACAACAGCACCGCCACCATCGTCACCAACCCGACATGCAAACCATTAATCGCAAAAACATGAAACACACCGGTCTGCTGAAAATCCGCGTACGTATCCGGCGGAATTTCGGAACGCTCACCAATCACCACTGCCGTTAACGCACCGGCAATCGCCGGCTCATTTTCCAATCCCAACCGCAACGCTTGAAACATTCGCTCCCGGAGCCGGAGCGCCAATGCCGTCACCGGCCGGCCACGATTGCGCGCCAACACCTCACACCGGTCACCTTTCAGAATCGTCGCGGTGAACGGAATATTTTGTTGCGTCAACCATTGCCGCATGTCGAACGTTCCCGGATTTCGCGCCGGTGACGGCACTCGCAAAATCGCCACGCACTCAATCTCGTCGCCGTACCGGAGCGCCACCGGCTCGCTGGAAAACACAAACACTCGACCGGTGGCTAATTCCCAATCTGCACCACGCCGGAGCGCCGACAATTCCAATTTGAAACTGCACCGGTCGTCGCGGAAATCCGGCGCGCTCACAATTACGCCGCGCAACGCCGCATTCTGGTCGCGGTGTTCCAGTAAATTGGAAATGGCGTTCGGCGCGAAGTTCGTCACTGCCTGCCGGTAATGAAACATCCCGGCGCACGCCACCGCGAAAAAGATTGTCAGAGTTGCCGGCCGAATTCGCCACGCCAGCAAAAATAAAAGCGCGCCACCGGCCAACCAGACCGGTGACCAATTCACCTGCGCGCCGAGCCAAATCCCGGCGGCGAACACAATGGCCAGCCCAACGGCCGGTCGTTTCATATTTTCAACGCGTGATACCGGCCGATTTTCACGGCATCACGGATCGCATGCGTCACAAAAAGTTTTGCGCGACCGGCCGCCTCAGCAAGTTCACAACCCAGTGCCAGATGCGCCGTCAACGCCGCCGAGAAAACACAACCGGTCCCGTGCGTTTTCACACCGGCAATGTGCGGCATATCAAATTCATAAATCCGATTACCGGTGCACAACACATCCACTGCATCACCGGCGAGATGGCCGCCTTTCACCAGAAACGCCACACCGAACCGCTTCGCCAATGTCCGCGCCGCCATTCGTAACTCCGCCACCGTGCGAATCCGGCACCCCAGCAAAACTTCCGCCTCCGCTAAATTCGGCGTGACCACCGTCGCCGCCGGAAACAAAATCGTTTGCAAAACACGAATCGCCTCCGGCTTCAACAACCGCGCGCCGCTCGTCGCCACCAGCACCGGGTCAACCACCAGCCGACATTGCACACTACCGGCGACGGCACGAATAATTTTGGTGTCATAAAGCATTCCGGTTTTCGCTGCGCGCACCGGTAACGCTTTACAGACTTGGGCGATTTGTTCGGCAACGATGCGCGGATTCACCGACTGCACCGCACTGATGCCGGCGGGATTTTGGCAGGTAATGGCGGTGATGGCGCTGGTGCCGAAAACGCCGAGCGCTTGAAAAGTTTTTAAGTCCGCCTGAATCCCGGCGCCACCGCCGCTGTCGGAACCGGCAATGGTGAGAGCGACCGGCATCGTCACGCGCTTCTTCATGCCGGGCGAGTATGCCTCGCCATCGGTATCTCCGCAAGCTTGACCGGCGGCGAGTTCCGCCAAGCTCCGGTGGGCGCGTAAATAAGATTCGTCTTATTTCGAAAAGAAATTCGCGCCTGTCGCCCAGGTAAATTTGTGGAAAGTTTCCGGATCCAATCCCCACGAAACAATTTTCTTTCGCCACGGCAGGTAAAGGTCATTCCACGACCAAGGCACGTCGGGTGGGCGGTTATTCGGCATGGTATTATCTGGGCCAAACATTAACCGGTCAGCATAGCGCGTGATGAAGTTCCGAGTATCTTCGAGTGAATCATGTAGCAGAAAATCGCGATTAATATCACTCATGGTATTAGGGAAACGGTCGAACACCGCACTAAATTTCGCCACACTTTCGATGTCATTACCATTGTGACAGAGGACGAAGCGAATGTGTGGGTACGCGGCGATGACACGGTTCCGCCGTTCGTATAGTTCCTCGCGCGACAGACCGGTTCGCGTGACAAAATGGTTACTCGGATCCGCTTGATGAACCCACACCGCGAGACCAAGTTTTGCCACGGTGTCCCAGATCGGACGTAGACGAGGATCATCCATTGTGGCCGGAAAACCATCGGGATGCACAATGAACATCCCTAAATCTTTCCACACCTTTAACGCCCGACAGCCCATCGCGGAAAACCGGTGCAAATCGCCGACCAAACGCTCAACAAATGCCTCCGGCTGCCATCCAAATTCAGCCCAATTAGGCCAGTAGCATGGTGCCCAGCGTTTCAATAGGTCACGCTGTTGCATTGCGATGAGGAATTCCTCGAAGGAAAGCGCATGGTCATTATAGCCTTGAATTACTACGCCGGCAGTGACGCCGCAGCGCGTGTAACAGGCCATGACTTGGTCGAGGTACGCTTGCGAAAAATGTGTGTGCGCATCAAAAATCGGAAACCGCTCCACATCTATCTCAATCGAGGTGGTGTTTTTCATATCCTGACAGCCTACATACAACTCATAATTGGTTGTGTCAATCGGCACTACACTTTTCACATTGGTTCATCTCCAATATTTATCTCCGTGGAATTTTGATTGCCTACCTGCGGCAGGTTTGCTAGGGAAAGCGCAACGTTCGCAGGAGGTCATGTTATGGCAAAAGGTCGCGTCAAATGGTTCAATGAGAAAAAAGGGTTCGGATTCCTCGAGCAGGAGGGCGGCGGACCGGATGTGTTCGTTCACTTCTCCGCGCTGCAAGGCGAGGGATTCAAAACACTGACGGAAGGGCAACCCGTCGAGTTCGACGTGGTGCAGGACGCCAAGGGCGCCAAAGCCCAGAACGTCAAAAAAGCCTGACCGCCCAGCAACGCAACGTTGCCGGCAGCCAACGCCAGTGGTAGGATTCGCCGTGTGGAAACGCTGGCTGTCATTCTAAGTTTATTCACGCTCGCCGCGGTTGTCGTGGTGCTGGTGGTCTTCCTGCGCGAGCGGAACAAACCGCAAGCACCGGACCAATCGCTGTTGATGATGCAACAACAGCTCGGCGCACTCCAACAACGGCTCGACGCCTTCGGCCAAACCGTCGCGGAAAATCTCCAGCAATCCACCGCCTCAATGAACACCCGGCTGGACAACGCCGCGAAAGTTGTCGGCGATCTCCGCGAAAAAGTCGGCCAGATTCACGAAGTCGGAAAAGCGGCGGCGGAACTCGTCAACATTCTCCGCGCACCGAAACTACGCGGCGGTATGGGTGAATTGTTCCTCGGCGATTTGCTCGCGCAGATTTTACCGCCGGAACATTACCGACTCCAGCACACCTTCCAGAGCGGCGAAAAAGTGGACGCCGTCATCCAAGTCGGTCAGCGACTCGTGCCGGTGGACGCAAAATTTCCGTACGAAAATTTCCGGCGCGTCATCGACGCCGGAACCGATGCGGACCGGCAAGCGGCACGCAAACAATTTCTCCGGGACGTCCGCAAACACGTGGATGCAATTGCTGACAAATATATTTTACCGGATGAAAACACCTACGATTTCGCGTTGATGTATGTACCGGCGGAAAATGTGTACTACGAAACCATCATCAAACAAGATGCGGGCGAGGAGCACGAACTGCTCGGCTACGCGCTCCAAAAACATGTCATCCCGGTCTCGCCGAATTCGTTTTACGCTTATCTGCAAACTGTTTTGCTCGGCTTGAAAGGAATGCAGGTGGAAGTGCGTGCCCAAGAAATTCTCGCCAGTTTGCAACGCTTGCGCGGCGACTTCGACCGGCTCGCGGAAAATTTCCGTCTTGTCGGCAAACATCTCACCAACGCCACCGGTAGTTACGCTGAAACCGAAAAGACGTTGACCAAACTCGACGCCAAGCTCAGTCAGATTGAACAACCGGCGGCGCTGCCGCCGGCAAATTCCTAGCGCACATATTTTCCGCGACGCAACCGGTCGGCTTCGGTTTGCTCGGCAGCGGTCAATTCATACGGCGCAAATTTGATTTGAAATTCCTGACGAAATCCGGCTAGCAGACGATTCGCGTCCACGCGACCAGCGATGGAACCTTGATGCAACACACCGTCGCGTCCACGGCGTTGCGCTCCGCCGGCCAGTTTTTGATTACCGGTAACAACATCACCGGCGACCGGATTTTGAAAACATTCGTACTGGCCGCGCGGCGCTTTCGCTTGCCGGAGCAGTTCGGTTTGCGCGGTGAGTGCGGCAGCCACGGCGCGGTGAATCGCTTGATACGCATCGGCGGTGCTCAACCGGTAGAGCGCGTGGCTGGGTGGAATGACAACGGTGTAAGTCGTATCATTGACGTGATAGACGAGACCGCCACCGGTGGGGCGGCGAACGATTTCATAGTGACCGGAAAATTGCGCGGGGAATTTTTGGAAATAACCATAGGAAACTGCCGGTTGTTGCCAAGAGTAAAGCCGGAGTAACGGTCGTCCACGCGTGGCGGCAAATCGCAGCAGCGCGTGATCCACCGCCATGTTCGTCGCGGCGTCAGCCGCCGGTGAGTGGAGATAGTCCCAAACTTCCATTGGCAGAGTTTAGCATGACGCTGTCAAAATTTCACGGTTGCGCCTGTCGCGCCGGCTGCGTATTGTTTGAGGCGTGACTCTTACTGAAAAAATTATGGCTCGCGCAGCGGGCAAGGCAACGGTGCGACCCGGCGACAACGTCTGGGTGAATGTCGATGTGCTAATGACCCACGACGTGTGTGGACCGGGGACAATCGGCGTGTTCAAACGCGAGTTTGGCAAGACGGCGAAAGTTTGGGATCGCGAAAAAATCGTCATCATCCCGGATCATTACATTTTCACCGGCGACTCGCTGTCGAATCGCAATGTGGATATTCTCCGTGAATTCGTCGGCGAACAGCATATCAAATATTTTTATGACGTGATTGACGATCCGGCCGGCAAATGGGTTTTCGACACCCACAAAGGAAATTACGGACGTCAGTTTGGTAATAACTTTGCCGGTGTTTGCCATGCAGCATTGGCGGCACGTGGGCACACTCGGCCTGGTGAAATCTTACTCGGCACCGATTCACATACTTGCATGGCGGGCGCGTTTGGTGAATTTGCCACTGGCATCGGCAACACGGATGCCGGCTTTGTCTTCGGCACTGGCAAGTTGCTCTTGAAGGTACCGGAGACGATGCGCTTCTGGTTTGACGGTCAACTCCAACGCGGCGTGATGGGCAAAGATATTATTCTGCACATCATCGGCGAAATTGGTTTTGACGGCGCGACGTACCGGGCAATGCAGTTCGATGGCCCCGGCGCGAAGGCGTTGGGAATGGATGACCGGATGACAATTGCGAATATGGCGATTGAGGCCGGTGGCAAGAACGGCATCTTCGAGCCGGATGAAAAAACTTTCGCCTATGTAAACGAGCGCATTGAAGCAAATGGTACAAAGGCAAACTACGATCCGCTTTTCTGCGATGCGGATCAGAAATTTGTTTACGAAAATAAATTTGATTTGAGCAAACTCGAACCGACAGTTGCCTGTCATCCGAATCCCGGCAATCGCAAACTTGCGAAAGAGCTTGGCAATATCTCACTCGACCGGGCGTACATCGGTTCTTGCACCGGCGGCAAGCTCAGCGATTTCCTGGCGTTTGCCGAAATCGTGACTGGCCGCAAAGTGAAAATCGATACATTCGGCGTGCCGGCGACACCGGAGATTATGCTGGAGTTACAACAGCGGAAAGTCTGGCAAGCGCTCGCGGATGCCGGTGTGCAACTGACGGAGAACGCCGGTTGCGCCGCATGTCTCGGCGGTCCAGTGGACACGTTTGGTCGGATGAATAAGCCGCAGAAATGTATTTCGACCACGAACCGGAATTTTCCGGGGCGGATGGGACACCTCGAATCGCAAGTGTTTCTCGCGTCACCGGCGACAGTAGCGGCGAGTGCATTGACCGGAAAGATTACGGATCCGCGCGAATTTCTAAAGTGAGAATCGCCGTCACTTGCGCCAGTGGAATTGCTGGCGTAAGTTGGCGCAACCTAAACCTTGAAAGGAATTCAAATGAAGAAATTATTGGCATTGATTGCGGCGGTTGTGGTGGCAAGTTCGTTCGTGTGGGCGGATGAAGCGCAGAAACCGACTACGGTTGAATTGAAAGGCACGCTGGGTTGTGGACATTGTGCGTTTCACAAGACTAGCAGTTGCGCGGCGGCGTTGAAAACTGCCGACGGCAAAATCTATGTGATTGATAACGCGACGCCGGCGGTCATGGCCGCGCGCGAAGATGCTGTGCCGGCGCAAGTGACCGGTACGGTAACGGAACAGAATGGCATACTGCACGTTCAGGCCACCAAACAAGAATTGGTGAAGTAACTCACCGGTAAATTAGTTCGGCAACGGAGCGAACGCTTTTGTTCGCTCCGTTTGCTTTTGTTAAGTTAAGCTTGAACCGGAGAACCGGGCACGCTAGAGTAACGCCACTATGAAAGTTAGTGGCTTCACCTTTTTGCGTAATCCTCACAAGCTGGGCTATCCGTTCATTGAGTCGATTCGTTCGGTTTTGCCGATTGTTGATGAATTCATTATTGCGCTGGGGCCGTGCGATGATCAGACAGGGGAAATGCTCAAGGCCATTGGCGACCCCAAGATTCGCATCATTCACACGACGTGGAACGAACGGATGCGAAACGATTTGAAGCTGAAAGGTTTTGCCTACGGCCAGCAAAAATCTATCGCGCTTTTCAACTGCACCGGCGATTGGGCATTTTATCTGGAAGCGGATGAAGTGATTCATGAGAACGATCTACCCAAGATTCAAGCGGCCATGCAATCGCATTTGGACAATCCACGAGTGGAGGCGTTGGTATTCGACTATCTGCATTTTTACGGGAATAAAAACACCTATGCTTGGTCGCCGGGCTGGTATCGCACTGCGCCGCGCATTCTGCGCAACAACATTCCGGCTTGGGCGCCGAAGGGACTTTTTTTTACGGTGCTCACCGACCATAAGCATGGCCGCTATCCATACGCCGCACGCATTGATGCCAAGATTTACCATTACGGCTGGGTGCGCAGCGAAGAACAAATGAATCTAAAACTCAAAGAGGTCGGGAAGTTTTGGCAGGATAAGCCTCAAGACAAGCAATACCTAGAGATTGACCAACAGATTTTGCGACTGTTTAGCGGAACCCATCCAACTGTGATGCAGAACTGGCTACCGGAAGCCGATGGTCTGTTTCGTGCAAACCCGTCTCACGTCTTGACGAAGCGAGAAAAAAAACACCGTCTGATGTTGAAGCTCGAAAATTGGTTCGGCCTAGAACTGAGTAAGACGCACTATCGTCGTGTGCGCTGATTAGCCGCCGGGAAATTCAACCGGTTGCCACTCCTCTTGCCGGTGAAAGCTGCATTTGGCGTGGGGCGAGGTGGAGGACAAAATCGGCTCGGACCGACCACGAGTATAATCGTACCGGCAAAAAGAACTGAGCCAGCGCGCACCGGGTTTCATCACGCCGGTTTCGACAATCATTGCAAATGGAACGGTCGCGCTCACAAACCAACGTTGCGCGGCTGTATCCACGCGAGTGGTGGTGGTGATTTTTGATTTCCAAATTTTTAATTCAGCTAACTGTTCGTCTAGTGTTCCGGTTGCTGGAAGATGGAACCGGTGTTGTGCATTGGTAAAGCGCAACTGAAAAAGCTGATTGTCTGGCGTGATATGAAATTCAAAATATGGCTCTTGCCATTCCGGGCGCAGAAAAATCTCAAAGACATCGCCGGAGGTGAACGCCGCCTGATTAAATTCTTTGACCGGATTAAAAATATCGCGGTCGGGCAACTCCGCCTCGACAAGCATTGCATCCGGACTCCAACCGACGCGGACACGTGCCGGCAGGAAGTCCGGCTCCGGTTCAGTGCGCCAAGCTTGTTGCATGGTCCAATCAGCGACAAAAATCGGTTTTGGATTCATAAAATTATTGTTTACTGAGACACCAGTCCACAAAACCGGGGAAAAAGCGTTTCGCCCAGTGACCGGCGTTGCAGATGGCGGTGAGCGTGACTTCGCGCCGGCGATGTCGGCAGGCGCGGAGGATGACTTTGGCGACGTGCGCCGGGGATTGACCAGGGAACGGCAACGCGCGGCGACCGAGTTCGCCGTAGTGGATTTGATTTTTGAAAAATGGCGTTTCGGTGTAACCGGGGAGAATGGAGACGACAGCGATGCCGTGGCGTTTTTCCTCTAGCCGCAGTGAATCGCTGAAGGCGCGGACGGCAAATTTGCTGGCGGAATAAATTGAATGTTGCTTCGTAGCGATAACGCCGAGGATGCTGCTGACGTTGACAATCTGACCACGCTCCTGCTGGCGCATCACCGGTAATACGGCTTGAGTAAATTGGAGGAGCGCGAAGAAATTAATTTCCATCAGTCGCCGGGCATCTTCGATTTTTGTTTCGGCGACGGTAGCGCGAAGACCGATACCGGCATTGTTGACGAGGATGTCAATGCGTCCAAATTCGCAGAGTGCGGTTTCGATGACTCCGTTGATGGCGGCGGAGTCGGTAATGTCGGCAGGAATGGGAAGTAATCGGAGTTGTGGGTTTTCGGCAGCGATTTGCCGGAGGACTTCACCGCGTCGGGCAACGATGACGACGCGCGCGCCGGCGCGACCGAAGGCGAGCGCGGTTTCTTTGCCGATGCCGCTGGAGGCACCGGTGACGATGACGACTTGATCGTGAAAATGTGATTTCACGAAACGGGAGAATAGCGGAATTGTTGTGGAAAGCAACCGCCGGTAGGACTAGATTACCGGCATGAACCAACCCAACTCAAATCTGGTGGAGGTGCATAAGGCGCGCGATACTTGGGAAGGCACGTTGCTGACCAGTTACCTGCGCGACAACGGCATTCAGACCGCGTTTCAAGGCGACCCGAATGTGTCGTTTGATATGAAGGAACTGCTGCGCAATAGCGACGAGGCGTTTGGCTTGTTCGTGCTCGCACCGGAGGCGACGCGGGCGAAAGAATTAATCGCGGAGTTTTTGTCGGCAGCCACGGATGACTCGGTTTTGGTGGAAGCGGCGGCGCAGAAATTGAAGGTCGATAAGGAAACGATTCACCGGTTGCGCGGCGAATTGGTGGAGGAACGCCGGACGTTTGAGTTTTTAGGCTGGATTGGCGTGGCGTTTCTCGGCGCAGCGGCTTTGTTGTGGGTGATTTGGCCGGCGTGGTTGAAAATCGATGCGCCACCAGGAGTCTTCCGGTGGTTGATGGTGGCGCTGCTAACTCTCGGCGCAGTTTTTGCCGGCAACTGGGCAAGCAAGCGGGTCTAACGGCGGAAAAGATTGCAGTTACCGGTGCGGAAGTTTATCGTGCCGGTGGTTACGGTGGCTTTATGAAAACGGTTGCTATTTATCCAGGCAGTTTTGATCCGATTACCAATGGTCATCTCGACGTACTGCGTCGTGCGACGAGTATGTTTGACCATGTGATTGTGGGCATCGCGCCGAATGCGGAGAAGCATCCGTTGTTCACGACGCCGGAGCGGTTGGCATTGACGCGCGCGGCGATTAAGGGAATCCGGCGGGCGTCGGTGGAGGAATTTGATGGGTTGTTGGTGGATTATGCCCAGCGGAAGAAGGCGCAGGTGTTGGTGCGCGGGTTGCGGGCGGTGTCGGATTTTGAGTATGAATTTCAGATGGCGTTGATGAATCGGAAGCTGGCGGCGAGGGTGGAGACGATTTTTCTGATGCCGAAAGATGAGTACACGTTTATTAGTTCCCGGTTGGTGAAAGAGGTCGCGATGCTGGGCGGGAATGTGAGTGATTTTGTGCCGGTGGTTGTCCAAAAGGCGTTGAAAGCAAAAATTGCGGCGGGCTGACGCGCGTCCTGCAGGAGGGACTGATGAAAATTAATGTGCAGAATATTCCGGATGGCGGGGAGATGTTGCAGGGAAGTGAGCCGGCGTCCATTGTGGAGTTGGATGGACCGGATATTCGATTTGAGCATGCGATTGCCTATAATCTGCACGCGCAAATCCAAGAGCAGGCGCTATTGGTCACCGGTAAATTGCGGACGCCGGCGACGTTGCGATGCAGCCGGTGCTTAAAAATCTTCCAGTGGCCGGTGCGGGTGGATGATTTTGTGGTGCATCGGGAGTTGGCGGGCGAGGACTTCGTGGACTTGACGGAGAATCTCCGGGAAGATATTATCTTAGCCCTTCCACAACGGGCGCTTTGTCAGACAGACTGCCAAGGTTTGTGCCCGGTTTGCGGCAAGGATTTAAACGAAGGTGTTTGTCAGTGTCAGTCGGCGCAGGGCGATCTGCGATGGCAGGCGCTGGATCAGATTAAACTAAAGTAAGGGAGTTTTATGGGCGTTCCAAAAAGACGGATGTCGAAAATGCGGTTGCGCACTCGCAAGGCAGCCAATCGGGCCAAAGCCCCGCAGCTCGCGCTGTGCCCGCAATGCGGCGCACACGTGTTGTCGCACCGGGTTTGCCCGGCGTGTGGGTTTTATAAAGGCAAGCAGGTCGTCACCGTGAAGACCGCTTAGCTCCGACGATGAGGATTGCCGTTGATGCCATGGGGGGCGATTTCGCCCCACAAAATATAGTGGCGGGAGCGGCAGATGCGCTCCGAAGCAACGGCAAGATTACCAAGCTTTTTCTCGTTGGCGATACCACGCGCGTCGAAGCGGAACTGAAAAAACTTAATTTCAGCGACCCGCGTCTCCAAGTCGTTCACGCCAGTGAAGTCATTGCCATGGACGATCCACCGGTGCAATCGGTCCGGCGCAAAAAAGATAGTTCGATGTGCCGCGCCATCGAACTAGTCAAACAAGGCGAAGCGGACGCGATTGTTTCTGCCGGTAATACCGGTGCTTTGCTCACGGCAGCGCATTTGAAATTGCGCACTCTCGCCGGCGTGGAGCGACCGGGATTGGCGTGTATCATTCCGGCACCGGAGAATATTTTCGTCTTGATGGATGTCGGCGCGAATCTGGAACCGTCGCCCGGTATTTTGGTGCAATACGCCGTGATGGGTAGTTTGTATTCCAAACAAATTCTCGGTTATCAGAATCCGCGTGTCGGTGTTTTTTCCATCGGCACTGAGGAGATGAAAGGGAATGAGTTGACGCTCGAAGCTTACCGGCGGATTAAGCAAACCGATTTGAATTTCATCGGCAACGTGGATGGCCACGATTTATTTAGCAATGTCGCCGATGTCATCGTGACCGATGCGTTTGTTGGTAATGCGGTGTTAAAAGCCTGTGAAAGTTCTCTGCGCGTGATGGGCCGGTGGTTGAAAGATGAATTGCGAAAAAATCCGCTCCGGATGCTGGGCGCATTGCTAGCCAAAGGGGCGTTCAAAGCGTTGCGCCGAAAAGCTGACCCAGACGAATACGGCGGCGCGGTGCTGCTTGGGATTAATGGGATTTGCATCAAAGCGCATGGCGCGAGTTCTGCGAAAGCCGTCAAGAGCGCGATTCGCATCGCGACTGAATTTGTCGAAAGCCATTTCAACGACAGAATCGTTGAAGAAATCAAGAGGTCGAATGCCAAACTCCAACAAATCCCCATTGCGCAACCCACGGTCTAAACGTCCGCTGCGGCCGGTTCACATCGTCGGCACCGGCTCGTACGTGCCAGACCGAATTTTGACCAATGCCGACTTGGAAAAAATTGTGGACACCACCGACGAGTGGATTACCACACGCTCCGGCATCAAAGAACGGCGCATCGCGCCGGATTATATTTGCACGTCGGACATGGCCACGGAAGCCGCCCGGCGCGCGATGGACCAAGCTGGAATTCGTGCCGAAGAAATTGATTTAATTATTTGCGCGACGATCACACCGGATATGCCATTTCCGGCTACGGCGTGTGTCATCCAAAATAAAATCGGCGCAAAACGGGCCGCAGCTTTTGATTTGGAAGCTGCGTGCTCCGGATTCTTGTACGGCTTGGAAGTCGGTCAACAATTCATCACCTCCGGTACCTACGATACGGTGCTGGTTATCGGTGCGGAAAAACTTTCGACCATTGTGGACTGGCAAGACCGGAGCACTTGCGTGCTATTTGGTGACGGTGCCGGTGCTGCAATTTTGCGCAGTCGCGGCGAGGAACATGGCATTTTAACAACGTGTATGGGCGCCGACGGTTCTCAAGCGGATATTTTGATGATGCCGGCGGGTGGCTCAAAGTTTCCGGCGTCAAAAGAATCGGTGAGCGCCGGAATGCATCACCTAAAAATGTCCGGCAAGGAAGTTTATAAGCAAGCTGTGATCGCCATGCAAACTGCCGCTGAAGAAGCGTTGCGGAAATGCAATCTGACGATTAACGACATCAAATGTGTGATTCCGCATCAGGCGAATTCCCGGATTATTGAAGCGATCGCGGATCGGCTCGGCGCGCCGATGGAAAAAATTTACATGAACTTGCAACGCTATGGCAATGTTTCTGCTGCTTCAGTTGCGATTGCACTGGATGAAGCGGCGCGCGAAGGTCGTTTCCAACGTGGCGATTTAATCCTGCTCGTAGTTTTTGGCAGCGGCTTAACATGGGCTTCCTGCGTCATTCAGTGGTGAGCACATGAATTATCTTCATAACTTACTGCAAGTAGCGGTGGATCAAGGCGCGTCGGATATTCATGTCAAACCAGATCATCGCGTGACGTTTCGAGTTAACAGTGCGCTCATTTCAGCGCCGGTGGACATTCCGAATAAGGAATCTGTCGCTGGAATCGTCAAAAGTATTCTGCCGGCACATTTGGTCGAGCGACTGAATCATGAAAAGGAAGTAGATTTTTCTTACTTCCATGATAATCGCTGGCGCTTCCGCGTAAATATATTTTCTCAACGCGGAAATTTCTGCATCGCCATGCGCTCAGTTAAAAACAAAATTCCATCGTTTGCAGATTTGCATATGCCGGAGCAACTCGGGAAAATTGCGGCTTCTGAAAACGGGATTGTGTTTGTGACCGGTGTGACCGGTAGCGGTAAATCAAGTACGTTAGCGGCCATGCTTGAGTCAATTAATCTCACTGAAAAAAGTCACATCATCACTCTGGAAGATCCCATCGAATACGTTTTCGAAGACAAACAATCCGTAATCGAGCAGCGGGAAATCGGCCTCGATACGACGAGCTTTGCCAGCGCGCTGGTTCATGTCATGCGTCAAGATCCGGATGTCATCATGGTCGGAGAAATGCGCGACAGCCAATCTTTTATGGCCGCATTAGCTGCCGCTGATACCGGCCACTTGGTTTTAACTACACTCCATACAATTAATGCTTCCTCAGCAATTGGGCGGATTCTTGATTTTTTCCCCGCCGATGAAGGCGATCAAATCCGCCGTCAACTTGCGATTAATTTGCGAGCGATTATCTGCCAACGTCTTGTCCCGGCAGTTTCGGGAGGCGTTGTCCCGGCGGTTGAGATTTTAATCAACACGCCAATCGTTCGTAAATTCATCGAAGAAAATCGCCTCGATAAACTTTCTGCAGCAATTGAAACCGGCGGTGAAGATGGAATGCAGTCATTCAATCAAGCGCTTTTGAAGCTTGCCAAAGCGAAACTGATTACTGAAGCTGAAGCCTTATCGAAGGCAACAAATCCTGATGCATTGAAAATGAATCTCCGCGGTATTTTTCTGGATGAAAACCGTCGGATTCTTTCATCCGCATAGTTGCCCCTCCGCAGTCTTCTGATATACTTCCGTGCAGTTGCGATTATTGACACTATGGAAGATACTATTGCTGCAATTTCCACACCAATTGGCGAAGGCGGCATTGCAATTATTCGCATTTCTGGCTCACAGGCATTAGCAATTGCTGATACCATGTTTGTTTCTACAAAAGGTTTACCGTCAACCTACCGAAGCCACACAATTCACCTTGGACGAGTTATTAACGAGAGTCGACAGCCGCTTGACGAAGTTCTGCTCACCGTCCTACGCCATCCCTACACTTATACAACGGAAGACACGGTGGAAATTAATTGCCATGGCGGTCGACAGATTGCCCGCACCGTTCTAGCGGAATGTCTCCAGCGAGGAGCTCGTCTCGCTGAACCCGGCGAATTTACCAAACGCGCCTTTCTTAATGGCCGCATTGACCTGACTCAAGCTGAAGCCGTTATGGATGTAATTTCTGCCAAAACAGATCGCGCCCATATGGCGGCAGAACAGGCTCTCGAAGGCAGCCTCTCTCGCAAAGTCGAAAAACTCCGCCAACAATTGCTTTCTATTCTCGCCCATGTCGAAGCGCACATTGACTTTCCCGAAGAAGATATTTCACCCGCCATCTCCGGTGAGTTAGAAATTGAACTCACCAGCATCATTGCATCTCTTGAACAATTATTAGCAACCAGCAAAGAAGGAAAAATTTTGCGGGAAGGTATTTCGGTGGCGATTGTTGGTCGTCCAAATGTTGGCAAGTCTAGTTTAATGAATGCACTACTTGGAACCGAACGCTCCATTGTGACCGCCACCCCCGGAACCACTCGCGACACAATCGAAGAATCCGCCAATATTCGTGGAATTCCAGTAAAATTTATCGACACGGCAGGTATTCGTAAGGCACGCGGAAAAGCTGAAGAAATTGGAATAAATAAAAGCCATAATGCTTTTATTGAAAGCGACTTATGTATACATGTATTAGACATATCAAGGCTGTTTTCTAAAACTGATTTTAATCTTTTAAAACGTTTTTATAAAAAAAATGTCATCTATGTTTTGAATAAATACGATCTACCTCATAAGTTAATACTCCCAACAAACATACAACATATTGACGCATTAAAAATATCTACTATGACAGGTTACGGAATTGAGGTTCTGAAAGATCGGATAGAAAAAATATCGTTAAACAATTCACCGGTGTCATTTGATTTTGAAGTTTTAATTAATGAACGCCACTCTGAAGCATTACAGCGAGCAATCAAGGCATTGAAACTTGCCTTATCCGACATGCAGAAAAACGCCAGCATTGAAGTAATATCTCAGCAAATTCGGATTGGATTTTCCATAATTGGAGAAATTGTTGGTAAAACAACAACTGAAGATTTGATGGAGAAAATTTTTAGTAAGTTCTGTATTGGAAAGTGATAACATTGCTAATTTATCCAAAAAAATATCATGTAATTGTTGTTGGTGCTGGACACGCCGGAACTGAAGCTGCGCTAGCCTCTGCTCGAATTGGATGCTCAACACTATTGTTGACATCCAACCTCGATACAATAGCACAAATGTCATGTAATCCAGCGATTGGCGGTCAATCTAAAGGGCAAATCGCCAGAGAAATTGATGCTTTGGGTGGTGAAATGGGATTAAACACCGACAAAACTGGCATTCAGTTCCGTATGCTTAACACTAAAAATGGACCTGCAGTTCGGGCGCCACGTGCCCAATGTGACAAAAAGGCTTATCAGCTTCGGATGAAGCTAATAGTTGAATCCCAATATTTATTAGACGTAAAACAAGCAATGATTGAAGAATTAGTAATCGAACAAGACAAAATATATGGAGTAATTACAAGCATCGGCATGCGCTATGATGCGGATGCAATTATTATCACCACCGGAACTTTTCTCAGAGGATTGATTCACATTGGAGAATCGAAAATCGAAGCTGGTCGTTCTGCTGAACCGGCATCAATAGGAATGTCTGTAAATTTAAAAAAGTTAGGTTTTGAACTTGGAAGATTAAAAACCGGAACCCCTCCGAGGTTAAATCGGAGATCTATTGACTTTTCAAAGATGGATATTCAAATAGGAGATAAAAAGCCTTCTTACTTTTCTTTTCGAACCACACCAATGTTCCATGTGGAACAACTACCTTGTTATATCACTTATACAACGGAAAAAACTAAAACAATTATTACAAAAAATCTCCATAGATCCCCTTTATATTCTGGAAATATTCAAGGGATTGGACCTCGATATTGTCCATCGATTGAAGATAAAATTGTAAAATTCGCAGAAAAAGAGCGCCATCAAATCTTTTTAGAACCAGAAGGAAGACTTACCGATGAATTTTACCTCAATGGCGCATCATCGAGTCTACCGGAAGATATTCAACTCGACGTCGTGCATAGTATCATTGGTCTTGAAAATGCGGAAATAATGCGACCGGCTTATGCGATTGAGTATGATTATAGCTTACCTCACCAACTGCATGCTACTCTCGAAACAAAGTTAATTGAAGGTCTATACTTCGCCGGACAACTCAATGGAACATCTGGTTACGAAGAAGCTGGTGCTCAAGGTATAGTTGCCGGTATTAATGCCGCACTAAAGATTAAATCAAAAAAACAAATAAAATTTACCAGAGCCGATAGTTATATTGGAGTTTTAATCGACGATTTAATCACAAAAAGCACTGAAGAGCCTTATCGCATGTTTACATCGCGTGCTGAATATCGTCTTCAACTTCGTCAAGATAATGCAGATATTCGTTTAACTAAAATCGGGAGAGAAGTTGGATTGGTAAATGACACGCAATGGAATTTATTTTCTAAACGCAAGCAGTTAATTGCAGAAGAAACTGCTCGCCTGCTTCATTTACGAGAGGATTCATTGACATATTCCGAATTATTACGGCGTCCGGAGGTAAGTTATCAATCATTGCCAAAGGCAAACTTAAGCCTACCGATTGATGTGCAAGAACAAGTTGAAATCCAGATCAAATATGCTGGCTATATTTCTAGAGATCTTGAACAGATTCAACGCTTTACACAATTAGAAGAAAAACAAATACCGTCTTGGATTGATTACGAAAAAATTCCTTCATTGCGATTTGAATCGCGTCAAAAATTAATTCGCTACAGACCGGACTCTATTGGACAAGCATCGAGAATTTCCGGGGTTACTCCATCGGATGTAACGCTTCTATTGATTTGGCTGAAGAAAGCCGAAACGAATCAAGATTTGTGAGACTCAACTAACTGTCTGAATTGATCAAATAAACCGCTCGCATCGTGAGGTCCTGGTGAGGCCTCTGGATGATACTGCACACCAAATACAGGATGCTTCTTGTGTCGCAACCCTTCGATCGTCTGATCATTAAGGTTTATCTGTGAAATTTCTACATCTGGGTTTCGCATGCTCTCCACATCCACGGCAAAACCATGATTTTGAGAAGTAATGGCAACGTTACCATCGTCTAAGTTTTTAACCGGTTGATTAGCGCCGCGGTGTCCAAATTTTAATTTGAAACAGCGACCGCCAAACGAAAAACCTAAAATCTCCAAACCTAAGCAAATTCCAAAAATTGGGATGTGCCCGATAAGTTCACGAACCGTATTGTGAGCGTAATCGATCGGATCTGGATCTCCGGGGCCATTCGAGAGAAAAACTCCTCGCGGTTTATACGACATTACTTCTGATGCAGTTGTTTGCGGTGGAACAACTTGAATATGAAATCCGCACTGCCTTAACCGCCGGAGAATATTATATTTTACACCAAAATCAAATGCGACGATTGGAACATCAGCTGGACGCAATTCATCAGCATATTCCATCTGACCAACTGCATTTCGTTCGATCTTCCAGTTGCGACTGAGCTTATTGTCTGGATCCCAAACGAATGGTTTCGGGTGGGCAACCTCCTTGACAAGATCAACCCCCACAATTCCTCGCCATTCTTTTGCACGCTGGACAGCCTCCTTATCACTAATGCCGGCGGTAGAAATACAAGATTTCATTGCGCCTTTGATGCGTAGAATCTTTGTAAGGGTTCTTGTATCGATTCCTTGAACACCAGCAATCCCGTTTTGATTGAGATAATCTGGTAAAGATTGTTCACTGCGCCAGCTGGATGGAATCGCTGAAAGTTCGCGCACAAGGAATCCTGCCACGTGTGGCTTCCAACTTTCAACATCGACCGAATTGATTCCGTAGTTACCAATTTCCGGATAAGTCATGGCCACGATTTGACCTTTATAGGAAGGATCGGTGATGATCTCCTGATAACCAGTCATGGAAGTATTGAAAACTGCCTCACCACAAGCTGTGGTTTTTGCGCCAAAACCGATACCGCGAAAGACTGTTCCGTCTTCGAGTGCGAAAATTCCGTTCATTCCAGTTGCCATGCGATTTTTCCACCGACGATAGTTATCATAGCTCGCCCTTTAAGATTCCAGTTATGGAAAGGCGAATTCCGCGCTTTGCTCGCCGACTGCTCAACATCGTAAGTCCATTCTGCAACCGGGTCAATCACGGTCACATCGGCATCTGCACCGGTGCTAAGAGTTCCCTTGGATAGGCGCAATAATTTCGCCGGGTTGATAGTAAATTTTTCAATCAGCTGCGGCAGCGTCAAAACTTTTTGATGTACGAGTGCGAGCGACAATGCCAGTTCCGTCTCCAAGCCAATAATTCCAAATGGTGCAACATCAAATTCAACTTGTTTTTCATACGTACAATGTGGCGCATGATCACTGGCGATAATGTCAATTGTGCCGTCAGCCAGACCGGCGAGTAATGCTTGCCGGTCCGCTTCGGTGCGCAACGGCGGATTCATTTTCAGATTCGTGTCGTACTCTTTCACACTCTCATCAGTCAGTGTGAAATGATGCGGACAAGCTTCAGCGGAAATTTTTACACCGCGTTTTTTCGCGGCGCGCACCAATTCAACTGACCGGGCCGACGATAAATGCTGACAGTGAATGTGCCAGTCGGTTATTTCGGCGAGCAAAATATTGCGAGCGACAATAATTTCTTCAGCAACCGCCGGCCAACCGCGAAGGCCGAGCGCGGCGCTCCAATACCCTTCGTGCATTACGCCATCGGCGGCCACGTTGTAATCCTGACAATGATCCATCACCGGTAAATCAAACATCTTTGCGTACTCGACTGCGCGGCGCATGAGTTCATTATTTTGCACACAGCGACCATCATCGGTAATCGCGACAACACCGGCGCGTTTGAGTGAGCCAATCGGTGCGAGTTCTTCGCCTTTGAGTTCCTTCGTAATTGCGCCGGCGGGGAACACATTCACACAGGCGACTTCGGCGGCGCGCTGTTTGATGAATGCAATCGTGCCGGTATTATCGGCGGCCGGTGTAGTATTAGGCATCGCAACGATACTGGTGAATCCGCCGCGCGCGGCGCAACGCGTACCGGTTTCAATGCTTTCCTTGTCACTCCGACCGGGTTCGCGGAGATGAACGTGAATGTCAATCAGTCCCGGCGTGATAATTTTACCAGTGGCATCAATTACATCCGCTTTGCTGGACGCTGCGCCGGCAATTTTACCACCGGTAATAAATAAATCGCGAACTTCATCCACGCGATTGGCGGGATCAATCACGCGACCGTGTTTGATGATAAGTGAATTCATGATTCCACCGCCTGTCCACCGGAGCATAGGAAGAGTACAGCCATGCGGACGGCCAGACCGTTGGTAACTTGTTCGAGAATCACCGAGCGCTCACAGTCGGCAACCTCGCTATCAATTTCCACACCGCGATTAATTGGACCTGGATGCATAATCATCGCATCAGGTTTAAGGCGCGCAAAACGTTCCTTATTTAACCCGAACATCGTCGTGTACTCACCAATGCTCGGGAATAATGTTTGCCGCTGCCGTTCGTGCTGAATCCGGAGGAGGTTCACCACATCTGCATCGCGAAGCGCATCGTCAATATTATGCGTCACGCGGCAGCCAAACTGTTCAAACACGCGCGGCACAAGCGTGGAAGGACCGGCGAGTGTCACGTTGGCACCGAGCTTGGTTAGCAGCCAAATGTTGGAGCGAGCGACGCGAGAGAAAAGAATATCGCCGAGAATCGTGATGTTCAATCCAGCGATTTTTCCTTTTTTCTCAAGAATGGTAAATGCGTCGAGCAGCGCCTGAGTCGGATGTTCATGGGCACCATCACCGGCGTTAATGACGCTAGCCTTGAGCAGTGGCGCAAGGAAATGCGGTGCACCGGCGGCGCTATGTCGGATGATAATGACATCAGCATGCAACGCTTGCAGATTCAGCGCGGTATCTTTCAACGTCTCGCCTTTCACTAAACTCGAGGCGTTGGCAGTAATGTTAATCACGTCGGCCGACAGTCGTGTCGCCGCCAATTCAAAACTCGTCCGCGTCCGCGTGGATGGCTCGATAAATAAATTCACAACCGTCTTGCCGCGCAGCGACGGAACTTTTTTCACCGACCGTTTGCCAACTTGCTTAAACGCTTGCGCGCTGTTCAGTAAAAAATTAATTTCGGCGACGGACAACTCTTGGATGCCAAGTAAATCTTTGCGTTGCCAACGTTTCATCGTTCGATCACCACCTCATCTTTACCATCCACTTCCACCAACCGAACCATCACTCGCTCCTGTAGCGCGGTCGGTGTGTTTTTGCCGACGAAGTCGGCACGGATTGGTAATTCACGGTGGCCGCGGTCCACGAGCACCGCAACTTGAATGCGTTGCGGCCGGCCGAAATCTGCAATTTCATCTAGCGCCGCCCGGATGCTGCGACCAGTAAAAAGCACATCGTCCACCAACACAATCGTCTTACCGGTAACATCAAAGGTAATGTGCGTTGCGCCAATTACCGATGCGCCACGCGTTCCAATATCGTCGCGGTGCATTGAAATATCAATTTCGCCAATCGGAATCTCGCGTTTCAAAATACCGGCGACGATTCCGGTTAGTCGTTGCGCCAACGGCACGCCATGAGTTCGGATCCCGATGATTGCCAAACCGTCCTGATTGGAATTGCGCTCAACAATCTCATGCGCCATTCGTGTCAGCGCTCGCTCAATCGCTGTTGCGTCCATGAGAATAACTTGGCTCATGACACAAAAATGGCCGCCGGCCCGTGGTGGGCTGACAGCCAGTCTCTCAATTGATGATTCGTTTTCATTGCTCCTTGCCGTCCTCGCCGGGCCGGCTTAAAGGTGCTGTTCTTTTCGTGTTCGATTAGGACGGTGCTTGCCGGCGCGCCTTGCGCCAATTCGACCGATGTTTCACAATCCAATCCAGCAACGCGCGCTCAAATCCGACATCAAACCCCGCCTTTTCACTCTCAATCCATTTATGTTTGAGAATCTCGTCACGCTCCGCCAAAAATTCGCGGTACAGGGCAGAATTCATCACCATGCTTTTTGAGTCGGCGTTGATTTCGCGTTTCTCGGTCACAGTCCTACCTCAATTCGATTTAGCCTACCTTAACTACTTGGCCATTGCAATACTTTTGCACTGCTCGGCGATGACAAGCCGCAAAATCTCATCCAAATTTTTCGTCGGCTCCCAATCGATGAGTTGTCGAATTTTCGCAATGCTTGGCACACGCCGGCGCATATCCTCAAAGCCTTTCGCATACGCTTCCTCATAGGGCAGGCACCGGAGTTCCGACTGACTCGCGCTCAATTTCTTGACGCGCTCCGCTAATTCCCGAATGGAAACTTCTTCCGTGCTGCCGATATTAAAAATCTGTCCCGCCGCCTGCGGTTGCCGGGGCAATTCGACCAACGCCCGCACCACATCGCTCACATGGCAGAAACACCGGCTTTGCCGGCCATCACCATAAATCGTAATCGGCTCACCGCGTACTGCCGCCTGCACAAAACGCGGCACCACCATTCCATATCGGCCAGTCTGGCGTTGTCCAACCGTGTTGAATAATCGCACCACAGTCACCGGTAGCTTTTTCTCACGGTAATACGCCAATGCCAAAAATTCATCGAGCAACTTCGAGCACGCATAACTCCACCGGCCAAACGTCGGCGGCCCGATGAGTAAATCGTCGTCTTCCCGAAAACATTCGCGCTCACTCTTACCGTACACTTCCGAAGTCGAAGTCAACAGCACGCCACTCCCGGTGCGCGCCGCTGCCGCAAGCACATCTTCGGTTCCGCGCACATTATCTTCGATGGTATACACCGGACTTTTCACCACCAACTCCACCCCAACCGCCGCCGCCAGATGATAAACAAAATCCACCGATTCCATCGCCCGCAGCAGCGCATCGGTATCGCGAATCGAAGCATGAATAAAATAGAAGTTCGCTCGCTGCCGGAGCCCGCTGATATTTGTGAGCGAACCGGTGGAGAGATCGTCAATCACAACGACCTCCTTACCTTCTGCCACTAACACTTCCGCCAGGTGTGACCCGATAAATCCCGCACCACCGGTAATGAGAATCCGTTTCATTTCATTTTCGGAATTGGCCGGCTGAGTTTTGTGAGAACAGTTTTCATGTCTTCCCAAACCTCGCGTTTCGCCGGTGGATTGCGCAGCAAATACGCCGGGTGAAACGTCGGCATGATCGGCGTGTTGTGGAACGTGTACCAATTGCCTCGCATCTTCGTGATGCCGATTTCCACATCAAGCAACGCCCGCACCGCCGTCGCGCCAAGCGCAACAATTACTTTCGGTTGAATCGCATCAATTTGTTCCAGCAGATATGGCCGGCAATTATTCATCTCCTCCGGCAACGGCGTGCGATTCTGCGGTGGCCGGCATTTCAAAACATTCGCGATGTAAACATCTGACCGTTGCAAACCCATCGCCTCGATAATTTTCGTGAGCAACTGACCGGCCCGTCCGACAAATGGTTCGCCTTGCTCGTCTTCGTCCGCTCCCGGCGCTTCGCCGACAAACATTAATTCCGCGTGAATGTTGCCGACGCCAAACACGACATTCGTCCGGCACCGCGCCAACTCCGAGCATTTCGTGCACGCCTTCACCTTTGTCGCCAACGCCGCAAAATCACCGGTCGGTTGTGATGCCTTCGGCTTGACCACCACCGGCGCTTTGTTCAATTCATCGAGCGTTTGTTTTGAAACTTCGACATGCGTGGTTCCGGATTTTTTCATGTGCTCCAAAACTTGAATTGTATCGTCAACGATTTCTCGCAATTTATTCATACCGACTCATATCCTCCGGAATCGGCGCCGAAAATTCCATTCGCTTACCGGTGCGCGGATGCGTGAACGCCAGCTTATACGCGTGCAACAGCGGCCGCTCAACCGCAATCTTCGCGTCACGCCGGCCATACGTCGCATCGCCAATCAATCCGTGACCGATGTGCGCCATGTGAACGCGAATCTGATGCGTGCGCCCGGTGTGCAACGCAACTTCCACCAACGCGCAATCAGCATGCTGCCGGAGCACTCGGTATTCCGTCAACGCCGGCCGGCCACGAGCCGGTTGCGCCGACATTTTTTTCCGGTCCCGCGAACTCCGGCCAATCTCCGTTTCAATCCGGCCGGTCTTTTGCTGAAAAATTCCAGAACAAACCGCCTGGTAAATCTTTTGCACTTGCCGCGCTTTGAATTGCGCCACCAAACTTTGATGCGCCGCATCCGTCTTCGCAACGACGAGACAACCGCTCGTCCCTTTGTCGAGCCGGTGAACGATACCGGGTCGCATGACGCCACCGATACCGGCGAGTTGTCCCCGGCAATGATGCAATAGCGCATTGACGAGCGTGTGCTCGAAATTACCGGCCGCCGGATGTACCACGATACCAGCGGCTTTGTTCAGCACAATCAAATCGGCATCTTCGTATAAAACGGCGAGTGGAATTTCCTCCGGTAACGCCGCGAGCGGTTTCGGTGCCGGAACTTCAATGGAAATCACATCACCAGCACGCACCCGGTAACTCGGCTTGACCGGCTGACCGTTGACACGCACATCGCCAGTGGTAATCAGTTTTTGCAGGAACGACCGGGAATGCTCTGGTGCCGCGCCGTGTAGAAATTGATCCAAGCGCTGACCGGCCGCATCTCCGGTAACAGTCTGCGTCACAGCCCAGCCATGAACGCGCTGATGGTGTCGCTCGCACCCGGCAATCCTTCGTGGCCGTAGTCGGGATAAATCACCATATTTTTCTTCGCAGTAATTTTGTTGTACGCGGCGAATTGTGTCGAGGGTGGACAGATTTGATCCATCAAACCGGTTTGCATTAAAACTTCTCCACGAATTCGCGGAGCGAGATGTTGGCAGTCGATGTAGCCGAGCTTGGTGAAAATTTCTTGTTCGCGTTCGTGCCGAGGATCGAACTGCCGGAAATAGGTGCGCAATTCGGTATAGGCATTCGTCGCCAAATCCATTTCCCAGACGCGTTGGTAATCACAGAGAAATGGGAAAAACGGAGCGGCAAGTTTGATGCGCGGTTCGAGTGCGGCGCACGCAAGTGTAAGGCCGCCACCTTGCGAACCGCCAGCGGCACCGACGCGCTGCGGATCAACCTCCGGTAGTTGCATCGCAATACCGGCGAGTTGCGCAGTGTCCAGGAAGATTTGCCGAAATAACATTTGCTGCGGCGCGTCATCGAGACCGCGAACGATGTGGCCATTCATGGTGGTCCCAGTCACACCGCCGCGATCTTGTGAGAGACCGCCCTGACCGCGACAATCGAGTGCTAATACCGAAAAACCAAGCGACGTCCAGGCAAGCTTGTCAAACCAGTCGCCGCAATTGCTGGTATACCCGTGAAAAAGGACGATAGCCGGATGGGGCTTTGGCCCGGATTTGGGCCGGAGATATTTAGCGTGAATCCGCGAACCACCAACACCGGTAAAATATAAGTTAAAACAGTCGACACCAGACGCAGTGAATTTTGCCGGGATGAGTTCGACTTTTGCATCAAGCGCTTTCATCTCCGCGAGACTCTTGTCCCAAAATGAATCAAAGTCAGCCGGTCGCGGATTACGACCGGTGTAGGTACGGAGTTCGGCTAATGGTTTATCAATGAGTGGCATGGTGCGAGGAATTTACTGGTCGCCCGCCAAATTTTCCACACAAAATAAGTGCCACTGCCGCGACTGCAATCAGTGCGCCGGCCATAATTTGTGCACTGGTGAAAATGCCAAAGTAATGCACCGCGTAATCGCCTCGGAAAAATTCCACACCAAACCGGAGGGCACCGTAGCTCAACACGTAGAACCAACAAACTTGCCCGTCGAACCGCCGGTGCCGGTAAAACGCGCTCAACCCGGCAAAGATCGCAAGATTACCGGCGGCTTCATAAAGTTGCGTCGGATGAATTGCACCGCTGTGTCCCGGTAGGTGCACCGCCCAAGGTTGCGCACACGCCTTGCCATAGCAACAGCCTTCAAAAAAACAACCGAGCCGGCCAAATGCATGCCCGAGCGCAGCGGATGGTGCGAGAATATCCACCAACTGCCAAATCGGGAGCTTCTTCAACCGGGCATATGTCACAACGCCAACTGTCGCACCAAGGAAACCGCCGTAAAAAACAAAACCGGCACGAAGGGAAACGAGGCCGTTTTCGCGCCAGCCCTCGATAAAATCATTCCAGAAAAAAATGATGTGAAAAATTTTGGCGCCGAGCATCGCCGCGACAATCAGCCAGACTCCGAGATCGCTGATGCGCTCCGGCACGAGACCGCTCAGCCGCGCGCGCCGTTGCGCCGTGAAAATTCCGGTCATAAAACCCGCTGCCACCAGCACGCCGTACGTGTGAATCTCCAACGCACCGAACCGAATCAGAACTGGATACATACCGGTCACGATGCCGTGTCGCTCGTGGGGTGTCAAATGAATTGCCGCCGCTCTAAAAAGCTTGCATCTCTGGCACCGCCGGCTTTCACTACTTCCGCTCAAACATGAACCGACTCGGAATTCTCATTGCAGGTCTCGACGGTGCGGTTGCCTCCACACTTACCTCCGGCATTGCGCTCCTATGCCGGCGCTTGGCAAAACCGACCGCGTTGATTTCCGAAGCGTATGTGCAATCTCACCAGCTCGCCGGCTTCAACGAACTCGTCATCGGCGGCTGGGACAATCGGGGCGAAAATCTTTACCAAGCCGCGCTCCGCAATCGCGTTCTCGAACCGGAACGACTCCGGCCTATCGCTCGCGAACTCACCGGCATCAAACCGTGGCCAGCCGGTACCGATAAAATCACCGCCTTCCGCCGTCAACACCGGCTCAACACCGTCGTCATTCTCAACCTCTTGCCCACCGGCGAAAACGCCGCGTCAAAAAAATATGCCCGACTCGCCGCTAAACACGGCTGTCCGTTTATCAACTTCACGCCGAACGATTGCGCGGAATCCGCAACGATTCCGTTTTGCGGTCGTGACGGGAAAACCGGCCAGACTTGGTTTAAGTCCGTGCTCGCTCCGGCATTGCGCGCCAGGCAACTCGAAGTCACCGGTTGGTATTCCACCAATCTCCTCGGCAACGAAGACGGGAAAATTGTCGGCGATCCCGTGAAAGGCCGGCAAAAAATCCGCGACAAATCAAAACTGCTCGGCCCAATGCTCGGCTACGAGCCGTATCACCTCGTGCAAATTAATTATTTCCCGCCGCGCGGCGACACAAAGGAAAGCTGGGACTACATCGACATTAAAGGTTTTCTCGGTCAACCGATGCAACTGCGGATCAGCGGCCAATACCGGGATTCCATCCTCGCCGCACCGATGTGTCTCGACCTCTGCCGATTCATGGAGCTCGCCCACCGGCGTGGTGCCACCGGCGCGCAAACGTGGCTGAGCATGTTTTTCAAAGTACCGTACAAAAATATCCCCCACGATTTCTTCCAGCAAGAACAACTGCTGCGAACTTATCTAAGTCCATAGCGCGACCATTTGCAGATGTGTTTGATAGCTTATTTCTCGTTGTTTACCTTCACAAACGAAAGACTAGAACGATGCAGTTTGTCTTTTGCTGGAAACCTTGTCCCATTAGCTATGATGGGCGTATGAATAGATTCTTCGCCATCTTCGTTTTGATTTTGGCTGGCTGCGCCAAGCCAGACGCAAAGTACTCTGATTTGCGCCCACCTACCCATGCCACCATCTCCGGCAACAAGGTCACGATTCACATTGGCAGTGATTTAGCAAATTCGGCATTCTATGCTCGTCCCAAGGCGAGAGTTGATGGTCAAACTGTTTATGTTGTCGGGTATCACACGATGTCAGAGCAGAGCCGAGAGTTTGTGGTTCGGCTTCCGGCATCGGTTGGCACGCAGACGGTATCAGCCGTTTGGATTGATCCAGACGGCAGTCAGATTCCAGTTCCAGTCACCAAATGAGTATGGAGCCACCTAGCTACATGCAGTGCATGCGAATACGGGCTACCGCCCGCGTCACTTACTTTTACCGTTAGCCGCGCTTCAGCACCTTTTCGATTTCCTTCAGTGGTAGACAATTGATCACGTCGTTTTTTTCCAGCCAACCTTTCCGAGCGATGGCGGCACCGATGGCGAGATACTGGTAGTCTTCAATACTGTGTGCGTCGGAGTTGATTGAACATTTCACGCCGAGTTCCTTCGCGCGCTTCCACAACCGCCAATCCATGTCGAGCCGGTACGGATGCGCATTAATCTCGATAATCTTCCGGTGCTCCGCCGCCGCCGCAATCACTTCCGGCATGTTGACGGCGTAACCTTCGCGTTCGAGTAGCAACCGGCCGGTCGGATGCGCGAGCATCGTCACTTTCGGATTCGCCAGCGCCCGGCAAATGCGTTCGGTTTGCGCGTCCACCGGTAAAGTGAAACTGGAATGCACAGCGGCAATAACAAAATCGCACTGCGCCAGCGTCGCGTCATCAAAATCCAGCGTGCCGTCCGGCAAGATGTCAACTTCGGTGCCAAAAAAAATCCGGAAATCCTGATTCGCAAATTTCGCGTTGAGTTTTTTTACTTCGACTGCTTGTTGCCGGAGCCGAGTTTCGTCGAGACCGTTGGCTTGGCGCTGGCCTTTGCTGTGATCGGAAATGCCGATGTATTCCAGACCGAGGTCCCGCGCAGCGTTGGCCATCGCTTCAATACTTTCGACGCCGTCACTCCAAGTCGAATGAACGTGGAACACGCCGCGAAGATTTTCCTTCACGATTAGCTGCGGCAACGTACCGGCGAGTTCCCCCATATCTTCGCGGAGTTCCGGTGGAACATATTCGAGGTCGAGCGCCGCGTAGATTTCTTCCTCGGTCCGGCATGGAATGCTACTGCCGAGTTCCTTCGCACTCTTTTCTTTTTCTGCCGCCGGCGAAAAACCGTATTCGTTCAGCGACAGATTTTTCAGCTTCAACGCCCGGCTCCGCATGGCGATATTGTGTTCCTTGCTACCGGTAAAATAATTTAGCGCAAATGCAAACTGTTCGTCGCTCACCACGCGCAAATCGGCTTGGATACCGCCGGCCAGCACCACACTGGCTTTCGTTTCGCCTTGCGCGCTCACGGCACGCACGCCGGCCATCCCGACGAAATCCGCAATGATGCCGGGCGCGTCCACCGGTTTTGCGCTGACCAAAAAATCCACATCGCCAATCGTTTCGCGGCACCGGCGCAAACTGCCGGCCACGCTGCATCGAATCACGCCGTCGTGCGACCGCAACGCTTCCAACACCGGTTCCGCCGCGGCAACCGCCGTGTGATAATGATGCCGGCCACTGAACTGCCGGAGCAACGCGATGCCTTCCAAAATTTTCTGCTGCGATTTTTCGCCGAAGCCGGCCAATTTCGCGACTCGACCGGCTTGGCAAGCGGCTTCAAGTTTTTCGAGTGAGTCCACTTGCAGTTGGTCGTACACCGCTTTGGTTTTCTTCGGGCCGAAGCCGGGAATTCGGAGCAGGTCGAGCAAGCCCGGTGGAAATGAAGCTTTTAATTCATCGTGAAACCGGAGCCGGTCCGTTGTCAGCATCTCGGCGATTTTTGCGGCGAGGTCGGTGCCGATACCTTTGATTTCGGTGAGTCGATTTTCAGCGGCGAGCGTGGCCAAATCTTCCTGCAAACTTTCGACGATTCGCGCGGCGTTGGCATAAGCCCGGACACGAAACGGATTGTCGCCGCGCAATTCCAGCAACGTGGCGACCTCCGCGAGCGTGCCGGCGATTTGCTGGCGGTTCATCGGCTATTTCACTTTCAACGTGGACGCCACTTCGCGAACGCCGTCGGTTTCCAGCGCGAGCGCCACCGCTTTGCCGATGAGTTTCGAGTTGGCAACATTGCCGGAGAGTGTGACGCGACCATCGGTGGTGCTGACTGCGATAGATTTCACGGACAGCTCTTTGTTGAGTGCGAGCTTGGTTTTGATTTGCGCCGAGATGCGTGCATCGGCGGTCGCGTCGGCGACGGTGGCGCCGAACTCGCGCATTTGCCGGCGGACGACTTTGCCAGTCTTGGTTAATTCTTCCTCGATATCGGCGCCGGTCAAATGCCACGCGGTTAGTTTTGCTTCAATCGTGTCTGCCGTCTGGCGGAAAGTGGTGGCGGCAGAATCTTGAACGTGGCGCACCGCCGGTGAATGCCGCGCGGTAACGAAATACCAGCCGGTCGCCGCCGTTAAAACCGCACCGACAATCAAGCCGATAAAAAACTCTTTCATAGCCCCGGCATCTTACCGGGAATGGCGGTTCAATTCACCTGCAAACTGAAAGCCTGTTGGCCGGTGCCTTTCCGATTGTCCGTAACTTGGATGGTGAAGTTGAAAATTCCGGTCGCGGTGGGTTTACCGGAAAGAGCGCCGCCGCTACTGAGCCGCATGCCGGCGGGCAACGAACCGCTGAGCAACTTCCACTGATACGGCGTCGCGCCACCGGTGGCTTGCAATGTTTTTGAGTAATTTTGCGTCGTGCTACCACTCGGCAACATGCTGGCGGTGGTAATGACCGGCGTGGTGATGAGGAAGCTGGCAGCGGCGATTGCACTGTCGGTATAAAACGCACGAAAGGCTTTTGTTTTGAGCGTAACGGAATTCGATAACGTCAACGCAGCTGTGTATTTCGTCGAGATCGCGGTGGGCGTGCTGCCGTCTAACGTATACCGGAGTACCGATTGGCTGGTCGAACAACTCAGAGTAACTTTCACATAATCCGGATTCGTGCCGCCGGCCGGCGAGATTCTCGGCGTAGCAACAGTGAGACCAGTGTTGACGGTAATATTGAAAATTGCCGTTGCGGTGGCGCCGGTGCGGTCCGTCACTTGCACCGTGAAACGATTGGTGCCGATGGTGCTCGGCGTGCCGGTTATGACTCCGGCGCTGCTCAACCGCAAACCGGATGGCAAAGTTCCGGCGGTGATTTTCCAAGTGTAAGGCGCCGTGCCGCTCGTGGCTTGCAAGGTTGTGCTGTAAACCGTACGTAGCGCACCGTCCGGTAAGGGATTAGTGGTCGTGATAGTCGGGCCGGCCTGAATCGTGAGACTGAATGTGTTACTTCCTGTCACGGCGAAACTATCGGTCACTTGCACGGTGAAACTGGTATTGGTAACTGCCGTCGGCGTGCCGTAAATGATGCCGTTTTTATTCAATGCCAAACCGGCTGGCAAGTTACCGGCGATGAGCTTCCAAGTGTACGGCGGCGTGCCATCACTTCCGGTAAATGTGCCGACATACGCCGCGCCAATTTCACCGGCTGGCAAAACACTCGCGGTCGTGATGACCGGCGGCGGTTGAATCGTCAGGCTAAAATTACCGGTCGCAGTGGCCGCCACATTATCCGTGACGCGGACGGTGAACGTGCTCGTGCCGTCGGCAGTGGGTGTGCCGGTCAGCGTGCCATCGCTATTCAACGTCAAACCGGCCGGTGGATTTCCACTGATTAGCGTCCAAGTGTACGGTGGCGTGCCGCCACTGCCGTTCAACGCACCGCTGTACGCCACGCCGATTTCGCCGGCGGGCAACGGACTCGGTGTCGCAATGGCCAACCCAGCGTTACCGGCGTTGTACACGACCAGCGCAAAATCTTGATTGAGCGGATTGCTATCGTCAGGAATCGCCGCGGAGTTGATATTGTGCGCAGTCACCGTCACGGTGAAACTACCGGTGGTGCCCGCCGGTAAAAAAATGCTTTCGACATTATTCAGACGGTCGGCACTACCGCCGGTGGTGGAATTCGCGCCAACGAAAACATTGCCGTAATAAGTTTGACCACCGATGGTCACGGTCAGATCGAGATCATTGTTCAACGCTTTACCAGTCATCGTACTGCCGGGTGCATCGGTCCACGCCAGTGTGACGCGGAATGGTTTGGTGGCATCCAAAATCGCGCCGGTGAAAGTGCGCGTCTGACCGGTCGCGGTAAATTTATCCACCGGCACTTGGTCGCGTAACAGTCGCACTGTGCCATCAAACGCCATCCCGAGATTCAACTCGCCCATGCCTTGACTCGGCGACGGCAGCGTGTCGTTCGCATAAACACCGGTGAGATACCGGGCCGAATTAATTAAATACGCTTTCGTCATCGCCGGACTTGGCGGCGTTAACGCTTGGTTAATGAAATATTGCCGGAGCAACGCACACGCTCCCGATACCGCCGGTGCCGAGTGACTCGTCCCGGAAGATTCCACAAAAAATTGTTGGCCGATGGGAAAGAAATTGCTGACGCCGCCGACATTGCGACTCGTGAGCAAACCGCAAACGCCGTCGCCGTTCGCCAGAAAACAGGAGAGCGCGGCACCGGTGCCACTCGGTGTCGGTGGCGGAGATGATTGCGGTGCGCCGGCAATGATGTGCGTTCCGGGAGCGACGAGGTCTGGTTTGAACCGGCCATCGTTACACGGCCCACGACTGGAAAAATCGACAACATCATTCGCACTATTGGCATCGGTGTCATAGGTCGTGCAACCATCTTGACCGGCAGTATTATTGCCGCCATTGGCGGTGGAAAGCGACCGGACATTTTCGGATGCGCCGACGGTGATGACATTTTTCGCGGTGCCGGGCGGCGTGATGGTGAAGGTCGTCGGGCCATCATTGCCGGCGGAAAAAACGAGAATCATTTCTTGATTGGCAAGACCGCGTACCATGCTGTCGTACAATTGTGAATCGGAATTATAATCGCCACCGCTCCCGGTGTCGCCCCAACTGTTATTGCTGATTCGGGCACCAGACTGATACGCATCCGAAATTAACGTCGGCACATCTGGATAAGTCCAATTGTCCGGATCAAAAACCACCGACGAACCGACATGGACAAACGGGCACACACCTAAGCCATACGAATAGCCGGCAGCATCGCGGTGCAGATAGCTGCTCTGATTGTCATAACCGGCGACGATGTGAGTGTTCAAATTACCGTGGCCATCGCAGCCAGCCAGCGTGCTGGAAGGATTCGGCGAACCTTCGAGCCGGTTATAAGCGACACGGCTGGTGGCGTTAATGTTACCGGCGGGATACAACCCAAAATGTCCCGGTTGCGCGGTGCCATTATCAACTCCGCTATCGCTGAGATCGACGACAAAACCGGAGGTATCGAATTGCGATTGCGTGAAACCTTTGCTGGCCAACCATGCGAGATAACCGGGACCACTCGGCACAGAGCCGGTCAGATTGCCGGCGATGATTTGGCTTTGGCGTTCATCGTGTTTTTGCGGCGCAAAAAACGGTCGCACGGAAATCACATCCGGCTGCGCGGCGAGTGTGTCCAAATCTGCCGGCCACAACTGCGCCACCAGATGAATGAACGCACCGCTTTTGGTTTGCCGGTGAAGCGGTGCCAATTTCAATTGCTCGAGTAAGGCGAAGGTCGCGGCATTGGCACCGGCATCGTCCACCAGCTGAATCGCAAACTCGGCGCTCAGATTTTGCCGCGCTTTCGGATGAACTTTGTGCGCGACTTGATATGCACCGTGCCACCGTACCGGTGCCAAACTTTGCGCCCGGGCAATGGCCGCAGCATCGCCGTAAATTAGATATGCATTGTCCGGCAAGTAACTCAACACTCGCACACCGGTCTGGCGCAATGCCGTGTGCCATTCGGTTTGAATCGGGCCGGTAAATTGAATCAAGTACGCCTGCTGACCGGTAAACGCTGCCGCTTGACGAAGTGCGACTGGCGCGCTGGTGTCGAGTCGGCCGGTGTTCAGATAAATGCTGTGGGATGGTTCTTGCGCACTGGCCAGTTGCGGAATGAGTGCGGCAAGCGCCAACAACCACCGGAATCCGGATGAATTTCTCATAGGCAAACTATAGCAGAAGTTCGTCCGGTTTCCACAAGGACTAGCGTCAGTAATCTGGATACCGGCACTGGAGCAATTTCGCGCGGAATTTCGTGTAGGCTTTCATTGCTTCGCGAACGCAGCTGTAGGCATCAATTCGCCCACGAAAATCTTCAACTTTTACCTGACCCGCTTTTTCGAGTTCCTTGTAAATCTCGAAGAAGTGCCGAATTTCGCGGAGCGTGTGCGGCGGCAATTGCGAGATGTCGGTGTAGCTGGCGTAAATCGGGTCATTGGCGTGAACGGCAATAATTTTGAAATCTTCCTGCCCGGAATCGTGCATCGGCAACAAACCAATCGGTCGGGCTTGCATCACGCAGCCGGGAATTACCGGCTCTTGCGATAACACCAGAATATCGAGCGGATCGTGGTCGCGGCAGTAAGTTTGCGGAATGAATCCGTAGTTGCTCGGATAATGCACCGAGCTATGCAACATCCGGCTGATGTGGAGAATACCGGTGGCTTTATCGAGTTCGTATTTGATTTTTGAGCGCATCGGACACTCGATAAACGCGTGGACTTCCTGCGGCGCGTGGGTGCCGGGTTCCAAGAGGTGAAATGGATTGTGTCGCGTCAGATGAGTAATGTCAGAAGATTTTTTTGCCATGCCCGATTGACTCTAGCGAAGCTGTGGTGTGCGTGCAACTTCAAAGCGGCCGGTCGGCGGCTTTGGCGTGAAGAAATTGGAAATCACCACGAAGAACAGCGGGATGAAGACCAAGTCAATGAACGTGGCGGAGAGCATACCGCCGGTGACCGCCGTGCCGATGGCGTTCATCGCACCGGCGCCAGCACCGGTGGCAAGCGCCAGAGGCAAGGTGCCGAAGAAAAATGCCAGCGATGTCATAATGACCGGGCGGAACCGGATTTTTACAGCTGCCAGAGTCGCCTCTTTCAGCCCCATTCCTTGGTGCATCTGTTCTTTGATAAACTGGATAATCAAGATGGCATTTTTCGTCGAAAGCCCCATCGTGGTGAGGAAACCGATCTGGAAATAAACGTCGTTGTGCATGTGGCGCATGGAAGTCGCGACGATGGCGCCGAAGACGCCGAGCGGCAGCATCAGCAAATTCACAAACGGAATCGTCCAGCTTTCATACAATGCCGCGACGCAGAGAAAAATCACTAGAATCGAGAAGGCGTAGAGGAGCGGGCCTTGCGCCGTCGCGATCCGTTCCTGATACGATAATCCGTTCCAGTCGAAGCCGATACCCGTCGGTAGTTTTGCGCAGAGTTCTTCCATCGCTTGCATTGCTTCGCCGGAGCTTTTGCCGGGACCGGGTTCACCCCAGATATTCACGGACGACAGTCCGTTGAAACGTTCGAGCCGCGGCGAGCCGGTCGTCCAGCGAGTTTTTGAAAACGATGTGAACGGCACCATTTTACCGGCGGTGTTCCGCACATAGAGTTTTTCTAAATCACTCGGCAACATCCGGTACGGCGCGTCGGCTTGGGCGTACACGCGTTTGACGCGACCGGCCAAAACGAAATCATTCACATACGCACTGCCGAATGCCGCGCCGATGGTATCGTGAATATCTGTAATGGGCACACCAAGCGCGCCGGCTTTATCCCAATCCACATCGATCCGGTACTGTGAAACGTCTTCCATGCCATTGGGCCGAACTTTTGCGAGACGTGGGTCTTGCGCGACCATGCCGAGGAGTTGGTTGCGTGCGTTCATCAACGCCTCATGCCCGACGCCACCACGATCCAACAATTGAAAATCCACACCGCGGGCGTTCCCCAACTCCAGCACCGCCGGTGGTGCGAATGCGAATACCATCGCGCCGCGGAGCTGCGAAAATGCCATGACCGTGCGGCTCGCGACCGCTTGCGCGCGCAGTTCGGGCCGGTCCCGGAGTTTCCAGTCCCGGAGTTTGATGAAGACCAACGCGGTGTTTTGAACGCGCCCGGAGAAACCGGTGCCGGTAATCGTCAGGACCGCCTCCACGGCATCTTTTTCTTTTTCCTCCAAGTATTGCCGGACTTGATTCGCCACGCTGTGCGACTGTTCCAGCGTGCTACCCGTAGGCATGAGGATTTGCGCGTACAGAATTCCTTGATCTTCATCTGGCAAGTAGGCTTTTGGCAACCGGAGGAATAGGAAGCCAATCACGACTACGATCAAAACGTACGCCACCAAATACCGCGTCTTCTTTGCTAAGGAATGGCCGACGAGACGAACATACCGGTCGCGCACCCAGAAAAAGATTCGGTCGAACCACAGGAAAAACGGACGCAAAAACCAAATCGCATTCTCCGCCGGCTCGTGACCTTTCACGACCGGTTTGAGCAGACCCGCACAGAGCACCGGCGTGAGAATCAACGCGACCAGCACCGATAACAACATTGCCGCGATAATCGTGATGGAAAATTGCCGGTAAATCACGCCGGTCGAGCCGGGGAAAAACGCCATCGGTCCAAACACCGCCGACAACACCAGCCCGATGCCGATTAGCGCACTGGTAATTTGCCCCATCGATTTGAGCGTGGCGTCGCGCGGCGACAGACCTTCCTCGGCCATAATCCGCTCGACATTTTCGACGACCACGATGGCGTCGTCCACGAGCAAGCCAATCGCCAGCACCATCGCAAACATTGTCAGCATGTTGATCGAAAAACCAAACGCACCGAGCGCCGCAAACGTGCCGAGCAACACCACCGGTACCGCAATCGTCGGAATCAACGTTGCGCGCAGGTTCCCCATGAACAGCCACATCACGAGGAACACCAACAACACCGCCTCGAACAACGTTTTCACCACTTCGTGAATCGCCACGCGCACAAACGGCGTCGTGTCATACGGATAAACCAGTTTCATCCCCTTCGGGAAATACCGGCCCATCTCCTCCATCTTTTTTCTCACTGCATCGGCGGTCGCCAATGCATTGGCGCCTGGCTCTTGCCGGATGGCCAATGCGGCGGCTGGCTTCCCGTTGTAATACCGGAAAATGTCGTAGGCTTCCGTGCCAAGTTCGGTGCGGCCAACGTCTTTGACGCGCACGACCGAGCCATCCGGGTTGGTGCGCACCGGAATATTAGCGAATTCATCCGGCGTTTTCAGGAGATTCTGCACGATGATAGAGGCGTTCAGCCGTTGGCCTTTTACCGCCGGCGCGCCGCCGAACTGACCGGCGGAGACTTCGACGTTGTAGGCGCGCAAGGCCGCAATCACTTCGTCAATCGTCAGATGGTAATCGGTCAACTTATCGGGGTTCAGCCAGACGCGCATCGCGTATTGTGCGCCGAACTCCTGCACTTCTCCGACGCCCGGAATGCGTGCGAGGACTTTTTCCAAATTGGAATACGCGTAATCCTGAAGATCGTTGCTATCCATGCTGCCGTCTTCTGAAATGAGACTGATGATGAGCAACCAGTTCCGGGTGGACTTGCTGACCGTGACGCCTTGCTGCTGCACCACGTTGGGCAAACTGGCCATCGCGAGCTGGAGTTTGTTCTGTACTTTCGACCACGCCAAGTTCGGATCGGTCCCGGCTTTGAAAGTCAGTTCGACACGCGAACCACCGGCGGAGTCGCTAGTCGCCGACAAGTACAGCATGTCGTCCAAACCGGTCATCTTTGACTCGATGATTTGGGTGACGCTATTTTCCACCGTCTCTGCCGACGCGCCCGGATAAAAGGAATCGATGGCAATCGCCGGCGGTGCAATCGGCGGGTACTGCGAAACGGGTAGATTATAAATTGCCAGACAGCCAACGACCATCAAGAGGATGGCGATAACCCAAGCGAACACTGGCCGGTCGAGGAAGAATCGGGATAACATCGCGTTGCTCCTATTGTGCCACTTTCACAGTCGTGCCGGGCCGGGCTTTTTGTAGTCCTTCCACAATCACTCGTTCGCCAGCGGCCAAACCACCGGTGACGAGCCATTTGTCTCCAATCGCCCGGTCGAGCGTGAGCATTCGCACTTCCACGATACCGGCGGCGTTGACAATCAGCACCAGCGGATTTCCCTTCGGATCGCGCGTCACCGCCGGCTGAGGAATGAGAATGGCGGTGTCGTTGACGCCTTCTTTCACTGCCGTGCGCACGAACATTCCCGGCAACAGCACACCGTGAGGATTCGGAAAAATCATCCGCAACGTCACCGTGGCCGTCGTCGGATCAACCGAGACGTCCCGGAACTGGAACGTTCCTTCTTCCGGATACTTCGTGCCATCTTCGAGAATCAACTGCACTACATTTTGATTGTGCCCGGCGCGGTTCAACTGTGCCCGCTGCAGCCGCAGCAATTCGGAAGTGGATTGCGGCACGTCCACATACACCGGATCCAATTGTTGGATTGTCGCCAGTGGTGTCAGTTGATACGCTGTCACAATTGCGCCGTCCGTCACGCTCGATTTCCCAATCCGCCCGGCAATCGGCGCCGTGATTTTCGTGTATGCCAGATTGAGGCGCGCCGTTTCCAAATCCGCTACGGCCTGTTTCAGAGCCGCATCCGCATCATCAAAATCCTGCTGACTCACCGCCTTCGAGCCCAGCGCCGATTGAATGCGTTCCGCGCGCAATCGAATGGATGTCAAATTCGCCTTCGCTTTATCGAACAGTGCTTGCAACGGCGCGGGGTCAATCTGATAAAGTTCCTGCCCGACCTGCACATCCGCGCCCTCAGTGAAGAGCCGTTTCTGAATCAGGCCATTCACTTGCGGCCGGATTTCCGCAACGAGATAAGGTGAGATGCGTCCCGGCAACTCTGTCGTCAGCACCAGTGGTTGCGGAGTTACCGTGACCACCGCGACCTCCGGTAGCGGCGGCGTTGCCGCTGGTTTATTTCCGCCCGAACAACCGGCCGCGATCAGGCCGATCACCACATACCAAAAACTATTTCTTTTTATCATTTGCAGTCTCCCATCCACCGCCGAGCGCTTTATACAACGCCACTAGATTGCTCAACACCGCGCGTTCACTGTCAGCGAGCTGGTCTTCCGTTTGGTAAAGCGACCGTTCCGCATCCAGCACGTTCAAGAAATTACCCAGACCTTTTGTGTAAAGTTCATTCGCTAATTCTAATGCGCGCCGGTTCGCCGCCACTGCCTCCGCCAGCGCGAGCTGCCGGTCCTTTTCGCTGTTGTAAGCAATGAGCGAATCATCCACTTCCGCAAAGGCCACCAACACCGTTTTTTCATACGCCGCCAACGTCTGTTCGGCGTGCGCATTCGCCGCTTTAATCTGACTGCGCACATGGCCGATATCAAAAATCCGCCACGTCAACATCGGTCCCGCCGCCCAGTATTTACTGCCGCTGCCGAAAAAATTACCGGCGCTCAAGCTCTGTAATCCACCGGTGGCCAGTAATGAAAATTTCGGAAACAATTCCGCAGTCGCCACGCCGATAATAGCGGTGTCGGCAGCTAATTGCCGTTCAGCGCGCCGCACATCCGGTCGCCGTCGTAATAACTCCGATGGCATGCCGAGCGGCACCACCGGTGGCACGGTCGGATCGGACATTTCGCACGCCAGTTCCGTCAGCGGCGCGGAACCCGGCTCACGACCGGTGAGAATGCCGATTTGGTTTTCTCCGTGACGAAACGCGGTTTCAAGCGCCGGCAGTTGCGCTCGCGTGGTGGCCAGCAACGCTTCGGCTTGTTTCACGTCGAGTTCGCTGGTGAGACCGGCATTGAACCGGGCGCGCGCAATTTTGACCGCTTCGGTTTGCGCTGTGATATTTTCCGTGGCAATTCGGTACCGGCGTTTGTAGCCGCGCACTTCGATGTAGTTGCGCGCCACTTCGGCCAGCACGCTGACGAGCACCGCGCGCCGGTCTTCGGCGACAGTTTGGAACAACGCATTCGCTTCTTGAACTTCCCGGCGCAGACCGCCAAAAATATCAATCTCCCAACTCGCATCGAAATGTCCGTCGTAAAGGTCGGTGTGATATTGCGGCAGCGCGGCGAGTTGAGCATTGCGCGCCGTCTGCTGGTCGCGATAACTGCCGGTACCGGTAATCGTCGGCCCCAGATTCCAATACGCACCGGCCCGCAACGCTCGCGCTTCCCGGAGCCGGCCTTCGGCGATGCGCAAATCGAGATTGTTCGTGACGGCGCGGCTGATGAGCGAGTTGAGCAATGGGTCGTTGAAAGTTTTCCACCAGTCATTGACCGGCGGCGCGTTATTCGTCTGGCTGGAGTTCCAAGCCGCCGGTGCTTTGGGTTTCGGCGAATGGTAATCCGGTCCGACCGCACAGCCGGCCAGCCAGCCGGTCACGAGCGGCAACAGAAGTATAAGTTTTAATTTCATAATTTTCTTTCGTTCAATGCGCTAAGCTCACCGCGCCGGGCCGGCTACGTTTCATCAGAAATGCCAATGGCACAAACAACAGCACCAGCACGCCCATTAAAAAAAAGTTGTCGATATACGCCAGCAAGCGGGCTTGTCGAGCGACGACGGCGCCAATCAAACCGACGGCTTGTTGTTGCGCCGTCCACACCGAACTGCCGGCGTGAACCAGCCAGCCGGTGAGTTGGTGCGTGCCAGCTCGGAGTGTTGCGTTACCGGTGGTGAGATGACTACTGAGCACGTTCTGGTGAAATTGTTCCCGACGCGCCAGAATCGTGGTGACCATGGAAATGCCGACGCTGCCGCCGATGTTCCGAGCGAGATTGATGAGTCCGGAAGCGGCGTTATTTTTGTCGCGCGCCAGAAATGCGTACGCCGCGACATTTACTGGCAGAAAGATAAACGGCAGCGCGGCGGACTGATAAACGCGCGCCAACATCAGCGTATTAAAATCCACCGCGAGATTGAACCGGCACATGTAAAACATCGAGAGACCCAACACCAGGAAGCCGGCTGCGAGCACTTTCCGCACGTCAAAATGCGTGACCAGAAATCCAGAAATCGGCATCAGGAACATAATCAAAATCGCCCCCGGCGTAATTACCATCCCGGAAAGCATCGCCGTGTAGCCCATCAGTTCCTGCGTGAACTGCGGCAGCAACACCGTGCTTCCGTACAAGACGACACCGAGGATAAAAAGCAAAATGGTGGCCATCGCAAAATTCCGTTGCTTGAACAGCCGCAAGTCCACCACCGGATCTTTCGTGCGCAATTCCCAAAACACCGCCGCCACCAGCGCCACCACGAAAATCCACGTCAGCACCACGATATACGGCGTCTCAAACCAATCTTCGCGCTGGCCTTTATCGAGCACGATTTGCAAACAGGCTAAGCCGATGACAATTAAGCCAAATCCGATGTAATCCACCCGCCGGCGGACTTGCTGCCGTTCTTTCAGATACGGCGGATCGGCAATCATCCGGTAGGTTAGCCAAAGTGACACGATGCCCACCGGAATGTTGATGAGAAAAATCCACCGCCAACTAAAATTATCCGTGATCCAGCCGCCAAGCGTCGGCCCCAACGCCGGCGCTGCCACCACCGCCATGCCATACACCGCAAATGCCATGCCGCGTTTCGCCGGCGGGAAAGTGTCGGCGAGAATGGCCTGTTCACTCGGTTGCAAACCACCGCCGCCGATGCCTTGTAAAATTCGGAAAAACACCAACCACCCCAGACTCGGCGCGAGTCCGCAGAGCAACGAGCTCACTGTAAATAATGTCACGCAACTCATATAAAATCGTTTTCGTCCAATTCGATCTGAAAACCAACCGCTCAACGGCAAAATCACCGCGTTCGCCACCAGATACGAAGTCAGCACCCACGTGCTTTCGTCCAACCCCGCCGACAAATTGCCGGCAATGTGCGGCAGCGAAACGTTCGCCACGCTGGTGTCGAGCACTTCCATAAACGTCGCCAGCGTCACCACCAACGCAATCAACCACGGACTGTGCTTCGGTTTCCAAACCGCTTCGTCGTGCCGGAATTGTGGTGCGGCTTCGCTCATCGCACTTTAACGACCGGCACCACCGACGCGCCGAGTGGAAAACGCGGCACATCGGTTTCATCAAACAAAATCTTCACCGGCACCCGCTGCACTACTTTGACATAATTGCCGGCGGCATTTTCCGGCGGCAACAAACTGAATTGCGCTCCGGTCCCGGCTTGAATACTATCCACGTGACCTTTGAATACCCGATCCGAAAACGCATCCACTTTGATACTGACCAGCTGGCCCGGTTTCATCTGCGCCAATTGCGTTTCCTTGAAATTTGCCGTCACCCATTCGTGTTCCGCCACAATCGCAAGCAACCCTTGACCCGGCTGTAATAGTTGACCGACTTCCACCGCCCGATGCGTTATCCAACCATCCACCGGTGCCGTAATTTTCGTGTACGACAAATCCAACTCCGCTTGTCGGACCGCGACGGCCGCTTGTTCCACGCCGGTTTCCGTGATGGCAATTTGTGATTTCGCCAAACCGATTTGCGCTTCGGAAACTGCCGTTCGTTTCTGCGCCACTTCCAATGCGGCACCGGCGGCTTGCGCCGTCGCCACTGCCGCATCGAGTTGCTGCTGCGAAATCGCCCGGCTCTCAATCGCCCGGTACCGTTCCAAATCCGCCTGCGCGCGCCGGGCTTCCGCCGCCGCCGACACCACCGCCGCGCGATCTTGCGCCGCCGTCGCTTCCGCAACCGTTACCAAAATCTGTGCCTGCGCTTGCCGGCTGCGCGCCGCTGCTAAATTCGCCTGCGCCGCTTCGAGTTTCACCTCGTGGTCTCGCGAATCAATCTGCACCAGCAAGTCGCCTTTTTTCACGTGTTGATTATCGGCAATCGGCAATTGCATCACGTGCCCGGAAACTTTCGGACTGATTTGAATCGCCCGGCCATCAATGAATGCGTCGTCCGTCGTCTCGTACGGCCGGACAGCGGCGAAATAATACGCCGCCGCGAGCACGGCGAGCGCCGGGAGCACAATCAGTGCAATGCGCTGGAGGTTTTGGTTGCGCTGACCGTTACTGGTGGTTGGTTCGGTTGGAGTTGTCATAAATTTTATTTGGTCGCTTGCCGAATCCCGGCCAGCGAAAATTGCGTGATGTGCTTTGCTAAACGTTCGAGATCCGCCGGTGCGAAACCTTGTTCCGGATGAATGTGTTGAATCGCCGGGCGCGAGTTTTGAAAATAGAGGCATTGCCCCAAAATGCTGAACAAACATTGCCGGACCACCGCGACCGAGGCCGGCCGACTCGCTAAGTCGCGCACAATCATTTCAAGTTGTTTGAGCGCCGGCGCGTACACTTTATCAATTAACGCTGCGAGCGCTTTCGTCGGCTCCGCCATTTCGTGCGCGATTAACTTGCTGTGCCACGACGGCCGGCCTTCGTCAAAAATTCGGAGCAACAATGACCGGACAAACGCGAGCAGTCGCTCCTCGCCGGTAGCAGTTGGTTTCAAGCCGAGCGTCGGTGGATATTTTTTTAACGCCGCCTCCGAGCAGGACTTCAACACCGCAAAGTACAGTCCTTCTTTGTCGCCGAAGTGGTAATTGACCGCCGCGATATTGGCTCCGGCGCGCTGGCAAATTTCCCGGACGGTGGCCGCCCGAAAACCGCGCGTCGCAAAAATCTCACCGGCGGCTTCGAGCAATCGTTGCTGAGTTTCTAGATTCGTTCGCATTTTCAAACATATGTTTGGAACGATTGTTTTAATTTGTCAAGCCCACATAGATCGGAAGCGTCGGATGATCCGATTCAAGTAAAACATAATTAGAGCATTAAATTGGCGGGGAATTGGCGCAAGCTTGTCCCCCGTCTTTGTTTACAAGACTGCTTTGGGGATAATTCTCAGGCGGAAGCACGAATCGGAATGATGTTGGTTGCTGCAGTCGGCCGTAATGCCCAGAATTTTAGCCGCTGCTTCGGTGACCAACGCCTTATAATATGCATGCAGAATGTCTGGATTTCGATGCCTCATCAGTCTGGCTGTCTTAATTTCATCGCCAAACGCGTGCCGCAACGCATTATCTAGCCAGTTCGTCCCCAGTAATTTCCCCCAAACGCCGATTACCTAACTGTTCCGTAAATCTTCCCAATCGATGTTTGAGTTCCAGAATTGTCGTTGGCCGTCGATTCCCGCGCTCTTTTTCTTTGATTAGCTTTTAAACAATTTCGCTAACGGTCGGAGATCCGCGGTAAACGAGCACATGTTTCACATAGTATTCAACCGCTTCGGTGAGCGAGGAATTATATGGCTGGAACAGTTTGTCAGCACTTACTGGCCTCCACCCTTTTCTCCATCGGTAATAAAAATGCTGCCACCCCTTCCTGTTGAGTCATCTTCCGAATCTACAGTGCCGATCTTCAGCCTCATCCCTAGTCCAAAATGTCTCCCGAATCCGCTGACCATCAAGCATCACCTCGATCTGATAAGCGGTATTGCCAGTCGGATACTTCCGCTGTATTATCGTTGGCTATGTCGGTTTTAAGGATGATTTCGCAGAGTTATTTAGTGGGAACACGTTTCGTACTCATGTTGCCTGAGATTGCCACTTATTACCACTTGTGGCCAACGATTTGTTGTAAGTGCTTGTGCGCCCGTAGCTCAATTGGATAGAGCATTGGTCTTCGGAACCAAGGGTTGTGGGTTCAAATCCCTCCGGGCGTACCATTTATAGCGTTTGTAATAAAGTACTTACTGTAAACGGCGGTCGAAAAGTGCAACGGGTGGCGGTCCAATAGTGTAGCACCCATGGGGGTTTGATACTGCAATCAGCGGACGAGGTCAAGGACTCGTGAGTGGAGGAAGAGCCCCCCTTTGCCCTCCCCCGAGGGGGAGGGCAATTTTTCGCGGGCTGGTCTGGTTGATTATTTTCGGCGGCGGGCTTTGGCCTGACGGAGACGATAACTCTCGCCGTTGGCTTCCAAGATATGCAC
>CAINDI010000127.1 GCA_903847335.1 uncultured Verrucomicrobiota bacterium
CAGTATCGTGCCGAATCATTCGGCCAAGATAACTCAAAATCCGTTAATCGCTGAAGAAAATTTTAGACGAGTGATGGAAAGAGTTTATTTTCCTTCACGGCGTGCCGCTGGAGATGCTTTCCGAAGGCGCGCATCGCTTCACGTAAAACAACCACGTCTTCACTGGTAAGTTTTTCCTTCGCCAGCAACGCGGTTAGCTCTTTGATTTCCTTGATTAAAGCGCGATGATCTTTCCGGATTTCCGCCACATCATTCGCGACTTCAGCGCCGAGACCGGCGCGCAGTAAACCCGGGAAAATATACCGTTCTTCATAGGCAAAATGCGAAAGCACATCTTTTTTCAAAAATTGTTGAGCGGCTGCCGCGGCTTTCGTTGAGATACGCGGCGACTTACCGGCAAAGAGCCGGTCGTGATTCACGGCGAACTGCTCGATTACTTTGTCATCAGTGAGCATAAACTCATCCAGCGAACCATTCAATCATACGCCGGAGTTGTTGTCTGTCAAATCTCGCAAACGACAACGCCCGGCAATCCGTTGTGAATTACCGGGCGTTGCCATGAGTAGGATGATTAATTCGCCGGTGCCGTTGTGGGTGCTGGTTTGTGATGCACCGCAATCGTTATCGTTCCAGCCTTCGCATCCACTGCAGTGATTTTGCCGCGTGCATGCTTTTCGCTCTCATTTTTCGAACCACCGGGTGGTTTAGCCGGTTTGTCGCCGGTCTTTGGTTCACCCAGCTGATGAATCTTGTCCGCTATCAATGTCGTGCCATCTTCGTGATAGGCAATTCCAACTTTTTCGCCGACTTTTAAGTCAGTCAGCGCACCGGCCTTATCACCTTCGAGCATGATTTTACAATCCGCACCCACTTTGAACGTCTTGCTGACCGGCGGATTTTGCTGGGCAAACACCGAGATGAGCGGCACCATCACGGCGACCGCAACGAGACTAACGAGTATCTTACGCATCTTTGATCCTTTGGTTAATGGTTTCATGTTCCGAAAAGATTGAACAATACCGCATCGGAAAAGTTGCGTTCCAAATTTCTCTCGCTATAATGCGCCCCCGCATGACAACCCCGTTTAACGCATTACAGTCTTTTGATCTCGGCGAAGGTCGAAAGGGAAACTTCTACTCACTCCCGGCGCTCGAAGCGGCTGGACTCGGCAAGATTTCACGCCTACCGGTCAGCATCCGCATCGTGCTCGAATCCGTCCTCCGCAATGTGGACGGTAAGAAAGTTACCGAGCGCGACGTCCGCACTCTGGCCGGCTGGAACGCCAAATCACCGGCGCAAGAGGAAATCCCCTTTATCGTCGCCCGCATCGTCCTCCAAGATTTCACCGGCGTGCCGCTGCTCGTCGATTTAGCGGCGATGCGCTCCGCCGTCACCCGGCTTGGAAAAGACCCGGCCATTATCGAACCGCTCGTGCCGGTAGATCTCGTCGTGGATCACTCTGTGCAAGTTGACTTCGCCGGTAGCGCCGACGCGATGCAGAAGAATCTCGACCTCGAATTTCAGCGAAACCGCGAACGTTACAAACTTCTGAAATGGGGTCAGCAAGCGTTCAAGACTTTCAAAGTCGTTCCACCCGGCATCGGGATCGTTCACCAAGTGAATCTGGAATATCTCGCCAAAGGCGTCTTGCACGCCGGTGACGTTTACTATCCCGACACGCTCGTTGGCACGGACTCGCACACCACGATGATTAACGGTCTCGGCATCGTCGGCTGGGGCGTCGGCGGTATCGAAGCGGAAGCCGGAATGCTCGGACAGCCGGTTTATTTCCTCACGCCGGAAGTTGTCGGCGTCAATCTCACCGGTAGCCTCCGCGAAGGCGTCACCGCCACCGATCTCGCGCTGCACATCACGCAACTGCTCCGCAAAGCAAAAGTCGTCGGCAAGTTTGTGGAATTCTACGGCACCGGTGCCGCAAGCTTACCGGTTGCCGACCGCGCCACCGTCGCCAACATGGCTCCCGAATACGGCGCAACGATGGGTTTCTTCCCGGTCGATGACGAATCACTCAATTATCTCCGCGCCACCGGCCGCACCAATGCAGAAGTCGTGGCGTTCGGAAATTATTTCAAAGCCCAAGACATGTGGGGCATTCCGAAACAAGGCCAAATTGACTACAGCCTCGACCTTGAAGTGAATCTCGCCGATGTGACGCCGAGCGTTGCCGGTCCGAAACGTCCGCAAGACCGGATTGAATTAAAAAATCTGAAATCGAAATTCAACGAGCTACTCCAAAAGACGGTTCCGGACGGCTACGGCAAACAACCGAGTAAATTCGGCGAACTCAGCCACGGCTCTGTCGTCATTGCCGCGATTACCAGTTGCACCAATACCTCCAATCCGTCCGTCATGCTCGCCGCCGGTTTACTGGCGCAGAAAGCGGTCGCCAAAGGATTGAAGGTTCCGAGCTACGTCAAAACCTCGCTCGCTCCCGGCTCGCGAGTCGTCACCGATTACCTTGCAAAAACCGGTCTACAACCGGCACTCAATGCGCTCGGCTTTAACATCGTTGGTTATGGCTGTACCACCTGTATCGGCAACTCCGGCCCACTACCCGCGCCGGTCGAAGAAGCTATCGTCAAGAATGACATCGTGGCCGCCAGCGTGCTTTCCGGCAACCGGAATTTCGAGGCGCGCGTTCATCAAAACGTGAAAGCCAACTTCCTAATGTCACCGCCATTGGTGGTGGCGTTCGCGCTCGCCGGACGAGTTGACATTGATCTGAGCACTGAGCCAATTGCTAAGAATGTTTTCCTCAAAGACATTTGGCCGACGCTGGCTGAAATCCGCACCGCAATGCAGTCGGCGCTTAAGCCGGAAGTCTTCCGGTCGCTCTACAAAGATTTCGCGACGACCAATCCGGCATGGAACGAAATTCCTTCTACCGTCGGCGCGGCCTACCGGTGGGACGAACAGAGCACTTACATTCAGGAACCACCATTCTTCACCGACTTCGGAATGAATGCCGGAACGATTACCGAAATCAAAGGCGCAAAGGCGCTCGGAATTTTCGGCGACAGCGTGACCACCGACCACATCAGCCCCGCCGGTAACATCAAAAAAGATTCACCCGCCGGTAAATTCCTCATCGCCAACGGCGTTCAATCAACTGACTTCAACAGCTACGGCGCGCGACGCGGCAACGACCGAGTGATGACGCGCGGAACTTTTGCAAATGTCCGCATTAAAAATCTAATGGTCCCCGGCGTCGAAGGTGGAGTGACGAAATTTGGCGCGGAAACGCTCCCGATTTACGATGCAGCCATGAAACACCAGCAAGCCGGTACACCGTTGGTGATTTTTGCCGGCCAAGAGTACGGCACCGGCAGCTCCCGCGATTGGGCGGCGAAAGGCACGCGCTTGCTCGGCGTAAAGGTGGTCATTGCGCAAAGCTTCGAGCGAATTCACCGGTCGAATCTCGTCGGCATGGGCGTGTTGCCGTGCCAATTTAAGGAAGGCACAACGGCGCAGACGCTCGGACTCACCGGTGGTGAAACCTTCGATATTCTCGGCCTCGGCGAAACCGTTAAGCCCCGGCAAGAATTGACGCTGGTGATCAACGGCACGCAACGCATCCCGGTCATCTGCCGGATTGATACCGCTATCGAAGTTGAGTATTACCGGCACGGCGGTATCTTGCCATTCGTACTACGACAACTCGTTGCACACTGACCCGATTCGCGGTCAGCGCGGCGACTAGCAATGTTGAACATGCGCGACAATTTAATATTGATTGGATTTGCGTCGTGCGGGAAAAGCACTATTGGCTGGCACGTCGCGACCCGGTTAAAATTGGAGTTTTACGATTTGGACCAGCAGATCGAAACCCGATTTCAGGAGACTGAAAGTCAAGCCCTATCATGCCGGCAAATCTACACCACTTATGGGAAAGATCGGTTTCGCGATCTCGAAGCCGACGCCCTCGCGCGTCTCACAGTCCAACGGGTCGTCTTGGCGACTGGCGGCGGTGCACCATTGCAGATCCGTAATCAGGCACGCCTGAGAACTCTGGGGCTTATCCTATATCTGCAGGCGTCTCCCGAAGCATTAGTGGAGCGCATGCAAACCAAGGGCATACCTGCCTATTTATGGGATGACCCGACCGGGAAGAACTTTTTAGACTTTTGGTGCGAGCGACATGAGATTTACACGGCGCTGGCAAATGGTATAATCGAGACAACAGGGAAAGATGTTGATACGATAACAGCAGAGACGGCAATCTACTATGAGCAGCACAATCGGAACGCTATTCAAAGTCAGCACATTCGGTGAATCGCACGGCAAAGGAGTCGGCGCGATCGTGGATGGCTGCCCGGCGCAGTTGGAACTCACGGAAGCGGATCTCCAACCGCAACTGGATCGCCGGCGGCCGGGCCAGAATAAACTGACGACACCGCGCCAGGAATCCGACACCGTGACCATCTTGTCCGGCATCGAAAACGGGAAAACACTGGGCACTCCGATTGGCTTGTTCGTTCCAAACCAAGACCAGCGTCCGAAGGATTACCAAGCGATGGCGGACATTCCCCGTCCCTCCCATGCCGACTACACATATCGCGTCAAATATGGAATCACCACCGCCAGCGGTGGCGGACGAGCGAGCGCACGGGAAACAATTGGACGGGTGGCGGCCGGTGCCATTGCTGAAAAGTTTTTACAACACCGGTACGGTGTTGAGATTATTGCATACGTCAGCAGCGTCGGAACAATTACAGCCGGCCCGGTTAACTTTGAATCGATTACGCGCCCGGAAGTTGACGCGACCCTCATCCGCTGTCCGGATCACGGGGCGGCAGAAAAAATGGCTACCTTGGTAGCCGCCGTTCGGGATGAGAAGGATTCGGTCGGCGGCATTATTACCTGTGTCATTCGAGGCGCACCGGCTGGTTGGGGCGATCCGGTCTTCGATAAGCTGGAAGCGCGTTTGGCGCAGGCGATGCTTTCGCTGCCAGCTACCAAAGGTTTCGAGATTGGTTCCGGGTTTGCCGGCACTGCTCTGCGCGGGTCACAACACAATGACCTCTTTGTGGCTCAGCGCACAAAGCTCACGACCGCAACCAACCAGAGCGGCGGAGTCCAGGGCGGCATTTCAAATGGCACACCGATCATCTTCCGAGTCGCCTTCAAACCGCCGGCAACGATTGGGAAAGCGCAGGATACAGTTGATTATTCAGGCCAAGCCGTCCGGCTTGAGGCTAAAGGCCGGCACGACCCGTGTGTCGTTCCGAGGGCCGTGCCTATTGTCGAAGCCATGACCGCGCTGATTCTTGCCGATTGCGCACTGCTGCAACAGGCTTATCAAATAACCTCATCCCTGAGGTAAGAGTTAGTTGAAGTGAACTTGACAGAAATCGGCGAGTCGGTATAGTGAAGCGGAAATCGGACAATAATTGTCTTGTTTAATTCACGAGGAATGAAAATGACTGATTCGCTGGAAATCATTGACCTGCACGCCAAGATTGAGGAGCGCGAAATCCTCAAAGGCTTGAGCCTGACCATTCGTAAAGGCGAAGTTCACGCCATCATGGGACCGAACGGCTCCGGCAAGAGCACGCTCGCCAATACCATCGCCGGCAATCCGAAATACACCGTCACCGGCGGACAGATTTTGATGAAGGGGAAAAGTCTCCTCAATTTAGAAGTGGACGAACGCGCTCGACGCGGATTGTTTCTGGCGTTTCAATATCCATGCGAGGTGCCGGGGGTGCGAATGAGTAATTTCCTCCGGCAAGCCTGCAATGCGCGTGCCGGTCATGAGCTGGAAGTGATGGAGTTTTACGACAAGCTCGAAAAGAAAATGAAGTTCCTCGACATTGATGACGCGTTTATGAAGCGCTACCTCAACGAAGGTTTCTCCGGTGGCGAAAAGAAACGTCACGAGATTTTACAGATGATGATGCTCGAACCGGAATTCGCGGTGATGGACGAGACGGACTCCGGACTCGACATTGATGCGTTGAAAATCGTGTCGCGCGGCGTTAACGAATTGCGCGG
>CAINDI010000128.1 GCA_903847335.1 uncultured Verrucomicrobiota bacterium
CTCGGTTAAATAATCGATATTCTTTTGCCATCCGAATACCAGCGCCGGCGCTCCGAATGTCAAAACTGTCAACATCACCACCGTTGCCAGTGCTAAATTCCAGTGTTTCCGCCAGATAAAATATCCGAGCAAGACAATCGGGAAAACCTTTAGCAATGTCGCACCGGCTAAACAACTACCGGCGCGCCAGTTTTTCTCTTTGCGCTGCCAATACACCGCGCCCACCGTCAGCCACAACAATAACGCATTCACCTGTCCACGTGCTAAACCCGGCATAAACCACACACTCAATACAATCAGCGGCGCAGCCACTAAAATTATCCGTCTCGTTGCATTAGCCTCCGGTGTTGTTTCCATCGCTAATCGTAGACACATCACCACTGCGCTTACGAGGAAGGCAACCGAGATCGCATACCAAAGCATTGCGCTCCAAAACAACGGCAGCCAAGCAAAGGGCACCATTAAAATCGCAAATGGCGGCGGATAAACATAGGCCCAACCACGCGGATTTCGCACTGCATAGATGTCGGTGTTATTCAGCACCGCCTGAGCGGCTCCGGTGTAAACCGTGAAATCGGTTCGATGAATTTTCGAGCCCCAAGTGTGCGTGCCTAATGTGTACGGCCCGGCGCGATACACCGTGCTACATCCCCACGCAATAATCGCGATGGCCGCGATAATCCAAAAGGTGCGCTGTGTTTGTCTGACTCCGGTTGGTGATAAAGCGAATTTCATTAACGATTACTTTCAAAGTATCACAAACGGGAAAAAATTTACAATCTTGCGCTGCGTCCTCTGAACCGGTAACAATTTCCCATGCGTCACGCCGTGATTGATATTGGAACCAACACCGTCAAACTTCTCGTCGCCGAGATTCGCGACGGGCAAGTTGTACCGGTGGTTTCTAAAGACCAGACCACTCGTCTCGGCGAAGGAGTGGACGCCACGCGCCGACTCAATCCCGCCGCCATCGCTCGCACTGTCGCGGCGATTACCAGTTACGTCGCCGACGTGCATGAACTGGAAGCGACAAATCTCATCGCCTTTACCACCAGCGCCGCGCGCGATGCCGTCAATCAACAAGATTTCCTCGATGCCGTGCGCCAGCAATGTGGATTGGAAGTCGAAGTTCTAACCGGCGAACGCGAGGCGGAATTAATTTTTCGCGGCGTGTCCAGTGATTCGGTTTGGGCGCAACACCGGTTGCTCGTACTGGATATCGGCGGTGGCAGTGCGGAATTCATTCAAGGTACCTCCGGTAAGATTGAACGCTGGCAAAGTTTGCCGCTCGGTGCGGTGCGGTTGACGGAACAATTCCGTGACCGTTCATTTGCGGAGTTGGTAGAATATTTGCGGATGACTTTATGGTCGGCGTTGGCCGATTACGAGGTGAAAGGCCGTCAATTCATCGCCACCGGTGGTGCGACGACGACGCTGGGGCGCATCGCCACCGGTGAGGCGGATCATGCCGGATTGACGTTTGCGGAAGTCAGCAGTTTGGTCGCGCGACTGAATGCGTTGCCGCTTGCTGAGCGTCGTAAAATTCCCGGTTTGCCACCGGACCGGGCGGATATTATCGTCGCCGGCGGCGCGGTCTTGATGTTTGCAATGGAAATGCTCGGCGCGACAAATTTAACTGTCAGCACGCGCAATCTCCGGTATGGTGCGTTACTGAGCTGAACATGGAAACGTGGATTGATAATGTCGGAGAGCGGGCGTTGCGCTCGCCGGCGGGATTTTGGAGCCGGGTGCAATTTGGTCGTGCGGCGATTGCGGCGACGTACCATGTGCCGAAGGTGGAACGCGCGGCGTTGCGGTCGGCGACGGCGATGCAAATTTGGCGGTGCGGCATTCGACAATTACCGTTGGTGAGTTTTGTAGGATTGGCGCTCGGTGTGTTGGTGATTGGGCAAGCGGTGTCGTTGTTGCAACAAGTCAGCGCGCAACGGTACATGGGAACGGTGATGGTGACGGTGGTGCTCCGGGAGTTGGGGCCGTTGTTGACGGCATTTCTGGTGGCGGCGCGACCGGGAACGGCGGCGGTGGTGGAGTTGGGCGCGTTGCAATTTGCCGGTAAGGTGGAGCAGGTGGACCGGCTCGATCTGCGTTCGCTCCGGGAGTTGGTCGCACCGCGTGTGAAAGGTTTAGCGGTCGCGGGATTTTGTCTGACGATTTATTTGATTGCCGTGGCGCTGGCGTGCGGCTACCTGATGGCGTTTGTGCAAGGCGTGCCATTGCGGTTGACGGAGTATGCTGGACAATTAGCGGAGGCGATGCACTGGTTGGATTTTGTGTTGATTGCGCTGAAGGCGGCACTGTTCGGCATGGTGATTGCGGTGGTGAGTTGTTATCACGGACTGGAACGAATGCTTCGGATTGAAGAGTTACCGGCGGCGACAACACGAGCGGTGGTCGAGGGGCTTGGAGCTTGTGTATTGCTCGATGCGCTATTTTTGCTAGGATATTTATTCCGATGAATGAAGAAATTAAATCGCGAAATACTGAGCGCTGGGTCGGTGTGTTTGTTGTTGCAGCGGTGTTGTTGTTGCTCGTCGGCTTTGCCTACTACCTTTACCACACCGCGGAACGTAAGGGCTGGCTTGTGCCGCATGCGCCATATTTTACCTATGTGATGACCGGTGACGGTTTGAATATTGGCGACCCAGTTACATTGATGGGATTTAATGTCGGCGCGATTACCGGGATCACCGCGCAATCCCCCGGCGGATCAAACCGGGTGTACGTCGCGTTTGAAATTCGGAAACCGTACTACGGTTATATCTTGTCCGATTCGCATGTTAGCATCACTATGTCAGGATTTCTCGGTAGCCGGCGTCTGGAAGTTGCGCCCGGATTGACTGGGGTGCCGACCATTTACGAGACGAATGGTGCGATTACCGAAGTGCTGCATCGCGGTCAACGGATTCCATTTGCGAAAGCGCCGAAGGGTGTGTTTTTACGGCCACATGAAGATCCGTCGGTCACTGAGCGCGCGCAACGGTTACTGGATCAAATTGAAGTCGCGCTGCCAAACATTCTCGCCATCACTAATCGCTTGAATGTTGTTCTCGACCACGCTGACATTTTAATCACCAATAGCACCGCGCTTGTAGTGAATCTGAACCAGACCGTCACCCAACTTGCGCCGGCCATTAGTAATGCCGTCGTTATTACCGGTAACCTGCGCGACCCGCACGGTTCGCTCGGCGAATGGGTGTTACCGGTGGACTTGCACACCAATCTCAACTCATCGCTCGTCGTTTTGACTACCGGCTTGAATGAGACGTTGATCAATCTTGCAGCGATGACCGGTAGTCTGAGTTCGCAGGTTCAATCCAACGACCAAATGCTCGCCGGTATCTCTCGGCTTGTTGTGGACACCGACAATCTGGTGCAAGGTTTGAAAAAACATTGGCTTTTGCGCGGCGCTTTCCCAGTGACAAAATCCGGTACCAATGCACCACCGAAAATTACACGTTAAATTGCGATGAAGAAAACTCCTGACATCCGTGAGCTATTGCGCGAGTGGCCGTATGACGCTGACAACGCGGTGCGTATCGTGCCATGCGCCGATGGCCGCGACGTGTTGCAGGTGCGCACGCCGGTGGGAATTGAACAATACGAACTCGAAGGTCGCCCGGATGGATTGCGTCCGCACAATGCCGAATCCGCTTTTGCATTTTACCACGCGCGGCTCGACCGTTTGAAAGTCGCCGGTGAAGAAGATGAATTTCGCCTGAATCACGCGGAATGCGTCGAGTTGTTCGAGGAAGGCGTGCTGTATTACTTCCGGTACCTCCATCTGTTTCAGTTAAAAGAATGGACGCTCACCGTACGCGATACGACTCGGAATCTCCGCGTTTTCGATTTTGTCCACCGGTACGCCCAACGCAAGGAAGACCGGCAGCATCTTGAACAATGGCGTCCGTATATTCTCCGGATGAATACCACCGCTCGCGCCATGGTGGAAGCCGAGGAACACGCCTACGACCGCGCCCTCCGGATTTTGCGAGATGGCATTGAACAGATTGAGGCGTTAACGGAAATTGACAATCAGACTTTCAACACCGAACGCGACCGGGCTGCGCAAGCTTTGCGCGAGACGATCACTCAAATCGAAAAATCCCGGCCACTCTCCGAAATCGAGCAACTTGAGAAACAGCTTCGCACTGCCATCGAATCACAATCTTTCGAGCGCGCCGCTCAATTTCGGGACCAGCTTCGCGATCTCCGCGCCCGGCTGACACCGGCGACCGGTAAAAAATAATTCAGTCGTGCGGCGCAATTTCTTCCGGTGGTGGACCGTTACGAAATTCCGTGTGGCGGATTTTTCCACCAGCCTGACTGATCCAACCGCCGACTCCAAGACCGGTAATTGCTCCGACTAACGCCAATAATGTCAGCCAGCGCGCCGGTTTCGGAAATTTCCACAACGCGATAATGGCAGCGACGGCAAGCGCGCCGGTCGGATAAAATACCCACGGTGCGACATCAGCGCGTTTGTCATGTTCGTGTAACCACTTTTGCCCGTCGGCATTGGACATTGCTTTCACGCGATCCGCCGCTCGGTCGCCGTATTCCATGACTGGCCAGATCGACAAGCAGCCAATCAGGACAATCCCAAGCGCCACACCGTGTGCCGCCCGGCTCCGCAATAGCAACGCGATCAGCAATCCAACTATACCCATCGCCGTTGCATAAACTGGCAATGGGTTGAGTAGGATGTGAATATACTCCGGCTGTTTAAGCGTCTGGATGAAGTCGTTCACTGGCGGCTATTTCACAATCTCTGCATTCGCAATCATGCTGATGCCATCGCGGGTGACAAGCTTGCCTTTGACGGTAATCGTTTTTGCCGCATACTGAGCCAATTCCTTATTCACCGGCTTGTGTTCGCCGATAATCAGATACACTTTCCCGTCACTGCTCTTAATCCCCACCGGTAGTCCACTCTCAATACAACTCTTCGCGCAACCGGCATGTTTCTCGCCGTGCGCGCCGTGGTCGATGTAACATGCCATATCCAACACTTCCCCGGTCACTGTTACCATACCGGAAACCGGCGACTGTTCGTCAGCCAATAAAGCTCCACGGACGACGCAAAGCGCCGCAATTATAATCATTATTTTCAATCGTATTTTCATTTTATTTCCTTGGTTGAGATTATCAGAACCTCGGTTGGTTTGATGTTTTTGTCAAGTGACCGGCGTTTCCAAAGTAAGTAGATTGCCGGGTACACGAGTAACTCCATCGCGAACGATGTCGCTAATCCGCCGACCATCGGCGCGGCGATGCGTTTCATCATGTCGGCGCCGGCTCCGACGCTCCACATGATCGGCATCAACCCCATCATCGCCGCCGCCACCGTCATCAGCTTCGGGCGAATCCGTTTCACCGCACCGTGGATGATGGCTTCCTCCAACTCCGCCCGGTCGCGCAGCTTGCCGGCACGTTTCGCTTCGTCGTAGCTCAAGTCGAGGAACAGGAGCATGAACACCCCGGTCTCCGCATCCAGCCCCATCAACGCAATCATGCCGACCCACACCGCGATGCTGACGTTGTAGCCGAGCGCGAACAACAACCACACCGCGCCGACCAAGCTGAACGGCACTGCCAGCATCACCACCAGCGTTTTGAACGCCGACTTCGTGTTCATGAACAACAACAGGAAAATGAGCGCAATCGTCACCGGCACCACAATCTTCAACCGTTCCCGGACGCGAATCATGTTCTCGTATTGACCGCTCCAGACAAGGTCGTAGCCCTGCCGCTCCACACCGGCCACCGCTTTCTTTGCATCCTCGACGTAACCGCCGATGTCGCGCCCAGTCACATCCACGTAAACGTAACCGGCCAGCTTCCCGTTCTCGTCGCGAATCATCGACGGACCGGTGGTGAGTTTGATGTCGGCCACCTCGACGAGCGGCACTTGCCGGCCCATCATCGTTTTCACCAACACCCGCTCTAACTGGTCTAACTCCGCGCGCAAGTCGCGCGGATACCGGAGGTTGATGGAATAGCGTTCCCGGCCTTCGATGGTCGTCGCCACCGTTTCGCCGCCGATGGCGCTCATCAACACGCCGTGCACTTCGTCAATCGTCAACCCATACCGGGCCAGCGCCTCGCGTTTCGGTACGATGTCCACGAAGAACCCGCCCGCGGCACGTTCGGCAAAAACGCTACGCGTGCCGGGTACGTTGCGCAGCGCGGCTTCGAGTTTCTCGCCGATACGCTGAATCTCGTCGAGGTTCGCGCCGAGAATCTTGATGCCGACCGGCGTGCGCACACCGGTGGTCAGCATATCAATGCGCCCTTTGATGGGCATCGTCCAAGCGTTGACGGTGCCGGGAATTTGGAGAGCAGAGTCCATCTCGGCGATCAGTTTTTCCCAAGTCATACCGGGACGCCATTGCGACTTCGGTTTGAGTTGCACGACCGTCTCCATCATCGAGAACGGCGCCGGGTCGGTCGCCGTATCGGCGCGCCCGGCCTTGCCGTGGACACTGGCAACTTCGGGAAACGATTTTAGCGTGCGATCCTGAATCTGCATCAACCGCGCCGCTTCCGTGACCGAGATGCCCGGTAAGGTCGTCGGCATGTACAAGATCGTGCCCTCGTTGAGCGGCGGCATGAATTCGTGGCCGAGTTTTAAATACACCGGTACCGTCGAAACCACGACGAGTACCGCGAGCACAATCACGGTCTTCGGCCAGCGCAACACCAGCCGGCAGGGCTTCTCGTACAGCCAGAACAACACCCGGCTTACCGGATGTTTCTCCTCCGGATAATACCGGCCCACGACGAAGGCATTCAGCAGCCGGTTCTTCAACGGCTTCATTCGCGTGAACAGCATCCGCACCGCCGGGTCGAGCGTGATGGCGAGCAACGCCGCCAGCGCCATCGCCAGCGTCTTCGTGTACGCGAGCGGCTTGAACAACCGGCCTTCCTGATCCACGAGCGTGAACACCGGCAGAAACGCCACCGCGATCACCAGCAGCGAGAAGAACACACTCGGACCAACCTCCATCAACGCCTCCAGCCGGATCGCGTGGAAATCGCCTTTACCGCCATCCTCCTGCCAGCGTTCAAGTTTTTTGTAGGCGTTCTCGACCTCGACAATCGCGCCGTCAACCAGCACGCCGATCGAGATGGCGATACCGGCCAGCGACATGATGTTCGACGTGATGCCCATGAAGTACATCGGGATGAATGCCAGCGCCACCGATACCGGTATCGTGATGATTGGTACAAGCGCCGACGGGATGTGCCAGAGGAAAAACAGAATCACGAGACTGACGATGATCATTTCGACGATGAGGTCGTGCTTTAGGTTGTGAATGGATTCCTTGATCAACTCCGACCGGTCATACGTCGCCACAACCTCCACGCCCTCCGGCAGCGACGGCTTCAACTCCGCCAGCTTCGTCTTCACCGCTTCGATGACGTTGAGCGCGTTCTCGCCGTGCCGCATCACGACGATACCGCCGACGATGTCGCCTTCGCCATTGAAGTCCGCGACGCCGCGACGCATCTGCGGTCCAAGCGCAATCTCCGCCACATCGCGCAGCAATACCGGTGTTCCGGTCTTGCTCACTTTCACGACAACCTTGCCGAGATCGTCGGTCGCCGTGACGTAGCCGCGTCCGCGCACCATGAACTCCCGTCCGCTCCACTCGATGAGACGGCCTCCGACTTCGTTGTTGCTGTGTTTGATGGCGTCGGCGATCTCCATCATGCCGAGGCCGTAGGTCTGGAGTTTGACCGGGTCAACCGTTACCTGATACTGCTTCTGAAACCCGCCCAGCCCGGCCACTTCCGACACGCCGGGCACGCTCTGCAACGCATACCGGAGGTTCCAATCCTGATAACTCCGCAAGTCAGCGAGCGAATGCTTGCCGGACTTGTCCACGAGAGCGTACTGAAAAACCCAACCCACGCCCGTCGCATCCGGCCCGAGTTCTGGCGCCACTCCTGCCGGTAACTGGCCTTGGAGTTTCGACAGATATTCGATGACCCGGCTTCGCGCCCAGTAGATGTCAGTTCCGTCTTGGAAGATGACGTAGACGTAGCTGAACCCGAAATCGCTGAATCCACGGATCGCTTTCACCTTCGGCGCGCCGAGCAGCGCGGAGATGATCGGGTAGGTCACCTGATCCTCAACGATGTCCGACGACCGGTCCCACTTCGTGAACACGATGACCTGCGTGTCGGACAAATCCGGTATCGCGTCCAACCTGATGTTTTTCATCGTGTAAAACGAAAACGCCACCGCTGCTGCCGTCAGCATGATGACAAGGAGCCGGTTGTGTGCGCTGAAATGGATCAGGCGTTTGATCATGCTACTTCATCCCGGCCAGCGCGGCTTTCAACTGGCTCTCGCTGTCCACGAGGAAGTTTGCCGACGTGACGACCTTGTCACCGGCTGCCAGACCAGCCAACACCTCAAACCAGTTGTCGGCACGTGCGCCGAGTTTGAGTTCGACCGGCTCCAGTTTGCCATCACCGGTATCGCGGAAGGTGTACACGCGTTCGCCGGTACGCATCACGGCGACATCGGGGATTGCGAGACGTTCGCCGAGATTTATTTTCAACCGGGCGGTTGCCCACATTTCTGGTTTGAGCTTCGCGTCCGGGTTTGGAATCTCCATACGGACTTTTACAGTGCGTGTCTCAGCGTCAACAGTCGGTGCAATGAAGCTGACTCGACCGGTAAATGTCTCATCTCCCAAAGTGACTTCAACTGTGGCGCCGGTTTTCACGAGTGCGACATCATTTTGGAAAACATCGGCGTCGGCCCAGACATCGGATAAGTCGGCAAGAACTAATACCATTTCACCAGCGGTTACTTTGTGACCGGCGGCAATATCGCGCTCAATAACATAACCGCTCGCCGGTGCATACAGCGTCAACGTTTTATTAATTTGTTTGGTTTGTTCTAAACGTTGAATTTCTTCATCCGTCATGTCCATTAATTGCAACCGGCGCCGTGCTGATGGACGCATGGCATCGTTTACGCTGAGATGTTCGGCTTGGGCATTTAATAAATCTTGGCTGTAGATGCTCAATAATGGTTCGCCTTGATGAACAAACTGACCAGTGGTGGCGACAAATAATTTCTCGACCCAGCCATCCACTTTCACGTTGACGTGGTAGAGCTTCGTTTCATCAATCATAATTCGCGCCGGTACACGAAGCTCGCGGATTAATTCACGTTTTTCGACCATGCCGAGGGTCAGCCCAATTCGTTGCCGAGCTTCTGGAGAAATCATGACGGTACTGCTGGATGACGATTGCCGGATCGGAACGAGATTCATTCCACAGATTGGACAAGAACCCGGTTTGTCAGAGGTGACTCGTGGATGCATCGGACAAACATAATGTGCCGCCGGAGTCGTTGCCGTCGTCTCGTGAGCTACCGGTCGCCCGCAGCCGGTAAACATCAACAGAGTCAGTAAGAAAATGAATCGCGTTGGTTTCATAATTATTGCGCCTGCATTGTGCAGGATCCGGTAAGCTGTTGTTGAATCAAGGTCGCATATTGTTTCTGCTGCGCCGGTGTTAGTAACGCTCGCACTTGTAAAATATGTTCGAGAGTGAATCGCTCGGAATCGGTTTGCACCGCGCACATCCGTTGGCAACAAGCCGCCGCCTGTTTCGAATCAGGAATAGGACGGCAAAGTTCCGTAGCCAAATCCGCCCGTGCCGCACAATGCGCGACGCAATACTTCGCTAATTGATTCCGATAGCTCTTGTCTAACTTTTCAATCTCCGTCGCTTGCATCTCGCTTAATCGCAGCGTGTGCCGGAGCGAGGTGGCATCTGGAATTCCTGCCGGTGCTTGCCGGTTGCAGCACCAGCGTGTCGTGCCAAACGAAATCGCCGTCGCGACTGCTGTCGCTACCACAATCCCAATCAAAAGTTGTTTGTTCATTTTGTCCTCATCGTCAGGTACGCGCCGGTCAAAGTGGTCGGCGCCATGAATTCGAGTTCGCTAGTTTGGCGTGGTGCCGATTGTAATCCGCCAATCGTTCCGGCCATCAAACCAATTACCACCGCGGCGATTGTCGCTAAGGCCGGTTGCCGGAGCCAATCGAACCAGCTTTTGCGCACTGGAATTGCTTCCGCTTGACGGATGCGCCGAAGCACATTGTCATCGAAGTTGCCACGCGGTTCGACATCGCGCCATTGCCGGAGGAATTTGTTTAGTTTGGGATCATTCATCAACCAGTAATACGCCGGCCAAATAAAAAACCCTCGCGCAAAAAATAGTTAGTCCATCCACGACCGTAACCGGTCACGTAAAGTCTGTTTTGCCCGGTAGAGCCTCGTTTCCACTGACTTAATAGAGCAATTCATAACTTCCGCAATCTCGGAGTAGCTCAATCCGTGATATTCCGCGAGCACTACGACGGTGCGTTGGTCTTCCGGTAGCTCTGCGACTGCAGCGGCGATGGCTGCACCGATTTCGCGGTTGCCGACTTCGTTGGAAATCGTGACCGGCTCCGGCGCGCTTTCCAATGTTTCTGTCGGATGGCGGTTCCGGTAGCGCAACCGGTCGAGACAAAGATTTCGGGCGATGGTGAAAAGCCAAGTGGAAAGTTTTGCACCGGGCCGAAGTCGTTGCCGGGTTTGATAGCACCGCACAAACGTTTCCTGCGCCACATCGTTTGCATCGCCGGCGTTGCCGAGCATCCGGTAACAGAAATTTACGATAGGGTGCCGGTACTGTCGCATCAATTCTACCAATGCGGCTTCGTCACCGGTGCGGAGTTGTTCCAGTAGTTGGTCGTCCACTGCCGGTATCGTCACCGCGTGGCGCAGAGTTGTCAAGCCGCGTGCCGGGTGCTAAGTATGAATCAATGGCAACAATTTTTTGGCTGACCATGCTACTGCTCGGCGCGAACACATTCGCGCAAGAGACCAGCATTACCGTGCAGACATATTTTTCAGACAATAAAATCGCCATCGTGCTCAACCTGCCGGCGCCGTGGCACGTCAACGCCAATCCAGCTTCGGCACCAGAATTTATTCCGACAACTTTAACTTTCGATCCAAATCCCGCCGCGACCGTTGGCAAAGTTAGCTATCCGCCCGGTAAAACTACGACCGTGCCGTGGTCTGACACTCCGGTGAGTTTGTATTCCGGTAAGACGATTATTTTCGTGAACGTCACCGGTACCACCACGTTAACCGGTACATTAAAGTATCAAGCTTGCGACAACCGGGTTTGCTATGCGCCGAAAGTGATACCGATAAAAATCGAGATTGCCAGCACAGCGACAAGCGATGGTTCCATCGGCGATTCATTACAACGGCGAGGTTTATTCCTCACGCTGGTATTGGTGTTTCTCGGTGGACTAGCGTTGAACCTGACACCGTGCGTCTATCCGATGATTGCCATCACAGTCAGTTATTTCGGTGGTCAATCGCGAAGCGTCGGCGCGGTGTTCCGGCAGGCGCTAGTTTATTTTTTTGGCGTAACGCTGACGTATTCAGTGCTCGGACTGGCGGCGGCGTTGACCGGTGGATTATTCGGTGCGCTTCTACAAAACGTCTGGGTGCTCGGCGGTATCGCGGCATTGTTATTGGTGTTGGCGCTGAGCATGTTTGGGTTGTACGAAATCCAGCCCCCGCAGTTTTTACTGCAACGCGCCGCCGGTCTATCGGCGCGTGCCGGTTATTTCGGTGTGTTTTTCCTCGGCGCAACCGTTGGTGTCATCGCCGCGCCATGTCTTGCGCCGGTGTTGGTGGCGTTGTTGGCATATGTCAGCCAACGTGGTGATCCGTGGTTAGGTTGGTGGTTGTTTTTCGTTTTGGCGTGCGGACTCGGTTTGCCATACGTCGTGCTCGGCACGTTCTCCGGTGCGCTGACGCGATTGCCGAAGTCCGGTCAGTGGATGATTTGGGTGAAACGTGTTTTCGGTATCGTGCTAGTCGGTGCGGCGGTCTGGGTGACGAAGCCGGCGTGGCCGAAACATACCACCAGTGGTTGGCCGGCGTTTTCAGAGATGGCGCTTCAGCAAGCGACGGCCTCACATCAGCCGGTGGTGTTGGATTTTTCAGCAGAATGGTGTGGGCCGTGCCGGAAGATGGAGCAGACAACTTTTCGCGATGCGCGGGTGATTGCAAAAGGCCGGGAGTTTGTTTTTTTGAAAGTGAATTTGACAGAGCGTGAGGTACCGGAGGCGTTGGCAAAGAAAATTCAGATTGTCGGTGTGCCGACGTTGGTTTTCTTGGATGCTAGCGGCCGGGAACATTCGGAGTTACGACAAGTCGGATATGTCACAACGGATGAATTGCTCGGTTTGCTGGAGCGCGCGAAGCAACCGGCGGCGACGAACGCGCTTGATAGCACTGGCAGTGTTCCGCTACAACTGCTCCAATGACGTTCGCAAATTTTATTGGTTGGGGTTTGGTTTCCTATTTGGTCGGTTCACTTCCAACTGGTTTCCTCTGGGCGAAGGCGCGTGGAGTTGATATTCGCACGGTTGGCTCCGGCAATATTGGCGCGACGAATGTCATGCGGGTGCTGGGAAAAGTTCCTGGTATCACCGTGTTGCTGATTGATGCGGCAAAAGGTTTTGTACCGGTGTTTTTTGCGAAAAGGCAGGGGACGGCATTAGAAATTGTTTGTTGCTTGGCGGTGATTGCCGGACACAATTGGACTTGTTGGCTGAAATTCAAAGGCGGGAAAGGTGTGGCGACGAGCGCCGGCGCATTGGCGGCGATGTTGCCGGGGCCGATGCTGTGCGGGCTCGCGGTTTGGTGTGTGGTGTTTGCGGCGAGTCGGTATGTTTCGCTGGCGTCGATTTTTGCAGCGGCAACGTTGCCGGTGGCAACTTGGTTGTTGCGGCCAGATTTAACTTGGTTTGCCGGATTGCTGAGTGCGTTGGTAATTTACAAACATAAATCAAATATCGAACGGTTGCGCGCCGGTACAGAAAATCGGATTGGAAAGAAAAAAGAATGAACATCACAGTCATCGGTACGGGTGGATGGGGGACGGCGTTGGCGGTTTTGCTCAACGGCAACGGCCAGCGCGTGACGCTCTGGGGACGCTTGCCGGAGGAAGTTGAGCCAATTCTGGCGACGCGCGAGAACAAGCTTTTCCTACCGGGGGTGAAGGTTCCAGTGGAGATTCAACTTACGCTCGACACGGCAGCGGCATTGCGTGAAGCGGAGATGGTGGTGCTGGCAGTGCCATCGCACGGAATGCGTCCGATTTGCCGGCAGCTCCGCGAGTTCTTACCGGCGAGTGCCGCGCTCGTGCATGTCGCGAAAGGTATCGAGAACGAAACCGGC
>CAINDI010000129.1 GCA_903847335.1 uncultured Verrucomicrobiota bacterium
CTGACATAGTTTATCTCCTGTTTAATTCGGGCGCACTCTATTGACCGGTGGGCAATGCGTCAAGCCAAATGGCTTGCGCCTCAACGACTTTCATACTGCGCCCAACGTACCGGTGGCCGGCCGGTGAAAAATTAGGCCTTGCTAAGCGGGGGAGGAGTTTTCTATATTACCGAGCCTTTTAAAGCAGTGTCTTCATCGTAAGCCCGCCTAAAGGCAGGAGAAATCAAAAGTCGTATGGCAAACCCAATGGAGAAGTATCTCGCGGACGCCGACAAGCAATTCGTCGAAGGAAGTGTTGTCAAGGGCACCGTGATTGATGTGCGTCAGAATGAAGTGTTGGTGGACATCGGTTATAAATCCGAAGGTCTCATCCCGAAGTATGAGTTCATGGAGCCGGAAAGTATCGTGGTCGGCACGGAACTCGAAGTGTTGCTCGAGAAAATCGAGGACGAAAACGGCATGGTCGTGCTTTCATTCGAGAAAGCCGAACAGAAGAAGAACTGGGACAAGATTGTGTTGCTCTGCAATGAAGGCGGCACCATCGAAGGTAAAGTTCGCAGTAAGGTCAAAGGTGGGTTGACGGTCAATATCGGCGTGGAGGCATTCTTGCCATCGTCGCAGATTGATGTGATTCCGCCCCGGAACTTGGATGACTATGTCGGCAAGACTTTCAAATTCAAAGTGGTGAAGATCAACCAGGAACGCAAGAACATCGTCTTGTCGCGCCGGGAATTGATCGAGTTTGAGCGCGACGACCGCCGTCGGGCGTTGCTTGGCGAAATGAAGGTGGGCGAAATCCGGGAAGGCATCGTGAAGAACCTGACCGATTTCGGCGCGTTCATTGATCTCGACGGTTTGGATGGTTTGCTGCACATCACCGATATGAGTTGGGGGCGAATCAATCACCCCAGCGAAATGGTGAAGGTGGGCGCGAAGGTCGAAGTGATGATTTTGGAAATCGACCGGGAGAAGGAACGCGTTTCGCTGGGACTCAAGCAGAAGCAGCGGAATCCGTGGGACGATATTGCGCTGAAGTATCCGATTAACAGCAAGGTGCGCGGCAAGATTGTCAGCGTGGTGCCGTATGGCGCATTTGTGCAATTGGAAGAAGGCATCGAAGGCATGGTGCACGTCAGCGAATTGTCGTGGACGAAACGGATTGCACGCGCTTCCGATGTGCTCAAAGTGGGCGACGAGATTGACGCAATGGTGTTGGAAATCAAACGCGATGAGCAGAAGATTTCTCTCGGCACTCGCCAACTCGAATCGAATCCATGGTCCGAAGTGGCCAAGAAATATCCCGCCGGTACGAAAGTCACCGGTAAGGTTCGCAACCTCACCAACTTCGGCGCGTTTGTCGAAGTCGAGGAAGGTGTGGACGGCATGGTGCACGTTTCCGATATGTCCTGGACGCGGAAAGTCACCAACCCGACTGAAATTGTCAAAAAAGGTCAGACCGTGGAAGCTGTGGTGCTCGAAGTGGACGCCGCCAACCAGCGGATGTCGCTCGGCATCAAACAGCTCACGGAAGATCCGTGGCGCAACATTGACCAGCACTTCCGGATGGGCGATCTCGTCACCGGTAAAGTCGTCAAGCTCGCGTCGTTCGGGGCGTTTGTGGAATTGGCCGGTGGTCTCGAAGGTCTCGTGCACATCAGCCAGATTCGCGAAGAACGCATCGAGAAAATGAAAGACGTGCTCAAAGCCGGCGACGAAGTGAACGCTCGCGTCATCAAGATTGACAACGCCGAACGGCGCATTGGTCTCAGCATCAAAGCCGCCAACTATTCCGCCGATCAGCTCGAAGCCGAGAAGCGGATGTTCGAGGACGCACTCAAGCCCGGTGAAGCCATCGTGGACTTGGAACACGCGTTCGATCAGGCGCAGGACGAGAAAAACCAGTAGGCAATCTCAGGTAAATCCTGTAAACATCACCCCACTTGGCTTCGGCTGAGTGGGGTGTTTGTTTTCCGATGAAATCACCACAAGAACAATTGAATCTGTTAGAGCAAGGGGTCGACACACTAGTCTCCCGCGAAGAGCTGCTCAAGAAACTTGAGTCCGGCCGGCAACTGCGCGTCAAACTCGGCTGCGATCCAACCGCACCGGATTTACACATCGGCCACAGTGTCGTACTGCGGAAGCTCCGGCAATTCCAAGACCTCGGGCATAAGGCGATTTTTATCGTCGGCGATTACACCTCCCGGATTGGTGATCCCACCGGACAAAATAAAACGCGTCCGATGTTGACACCGGAAGATATTGATCGCAATGCGCAAACCTATTTTGAGCAAGCCGGCATCATCCTGGATACTGCGCCGGATAAACTTGAAATCCATCGGAACAGCGAATGGCTCGACAAAATGAGTTTTGCCGATGTGATCCGTCTCGCGAGCCAGATGACCGTTGCTCGGATGATGGAACGTGATACCTTTGAAAAACGATTTGCGGCGGATATTCCGATTGGGATTCATGAATTTCTCTATCCGCTTGTGCAAGGTCACGACTCTGTGATGGTTCGCTCGGATGTCGAACTCGGTGCGGATCAACTTTTCAACAATCTTGTTGGTCGTGAGATTCAACGCGCCGCCGGTCAGGAACCACAGGTTGTTATGATTCTGCCGATTCTCGAAGGACTTGATGGGGTGCAAAAAATGTCCAAGAGTAAAGGCAACTACATCGGTCTGACCGAACCGCCGGTCGATATGTTTGGCAAGGCGATGAGCATCAGCGATGAGTTGATGGGTCGGTGGTACAAATTGCTTTTCAATGACCAGCCGACCGGGCATCCGATGGAAGCGAAGAAAGCGTTGGCGCGGCGAATTGTCGAGCAATACCATGGTATGGCGGCCGGGGCGCAGGCGCTGGAAGATTTTGAGAAACGGTTTTCGAAAAAGGATTACAGCGACGCCGGTGAATTAAGCGTGACGGCGGAGATTTGGATTGTGGAACTTGTGGAGAAGACCGGTAAGTTTAAGAGCCGGGGCGATATTCGCCGGATTATTCAGCAAGGTGGCGTCACGATTGATGGCGAAAAAATTACTGACGACAAAGCGCGCGTCACCCTTCGCACCGGTCAAATTCTCAAAGCCGGCAAGCTCGTCGTCGTGAAACTTCTGGTCGGCAATTGAAAATTGTCGCTCTCGTTTTTGGGTTATTGCTCGCCGGCGGTGTGTGGGGCGCGGACGAGATTTACACTGCACCGGATCCGTCGGCGAATGGTGGAATCACCGGTGCGCTGCCGGCGGGTGAATTGACGCTGGCGCTAGCGGTGGATTCGGAATGGGCGAGTGTTTTCCGGGCGGCCATCGAGGAGAAACGCCAGTTTCGCTTCGAGAATGTGCCGGTGGGTAAATATGATTTGGTGCTGGTCACGAAGTCCCGGCAAGTTTTGGAAGGTTTACAACTCGGTGGCGCCCTTCCGTCGCTACCGCCGATGGCACGGTTGAATTTGGAGATGCGGATTGCAAAGGCGGATGCGGATTTTAACCGGTCGGTGATTCACCGGTCCGGGATGGTGAATGGACGGATTTTGGCGTTGGTGGAGCGAATTTGCGACCGGCCGGGGTTACCGGCGAACATTCGGCAACTGGAAGTGCTGGAATTGCTCCGGGCGGATAATGACTGGAAAATCAGTCGGGTCCGGCGGATTTACCGGCAAGCGGAGCCGACGGAAAAGTCGCCGGTTTTCCTCCGGCACGCGTATGTGCCGGCGTTGGCGGGGATTCGTGTGGTGGCGAATTTGAAAGAGTTAGGGAAAATTCCTGGATCGATTTGGGTTGAATAGAATCGGTGGGATTCGTAGCATTCGGCAGGATTAGGAATTATTTATGAGCAAAGAAACTTCAGTCAGCGGTTTGAAAGGTTGGATTGGTTACCGGCCGGAAATCAAGGTATTGGATTGCACGATTCGCGATGGCGGGTTGATGAATGACCACCGGTTCGAGGACGATTTTGTCCGGGCGGTCTACAATGCGGATTCCGCCGGTGGCGTGGATTTCATGGAGATTGGTTACAAGGCGTCCAAGAAAGCGTTCAAACGGAGCGAGCACGGGACGTGGAAATTTTGTGAGGAAGCCGATATGCGAAAGATTGTCGGCGAGAAGAAGACTGGGGCGAAGATTTCGTTGATGGCGGATGCGGAGCGGACGGATTACCATGAAGATATTCCGGCGCGGGAGAAGAGTGTCGTGGATTTGATTCGCGTCGCGACATACATCCACCAAATTCCGACGGCGCTGGACATGATTAAAGATGCGCACGCCAAAGGTTATGAGACGACGCTAAATCTGATGGCGCTTTCGACAGTACCGGAGGCGGAACTCGATGGCGCGTTGGAATTGCTGGCGGAGTCGCCGGTGAATGCGGTCTATGTCGTGGATAGTTTCGGCAATATGTACAGCGAACACATCCGGCATTACGTCAAAAAATTCCTACACTTCCTCAAACCGGCCGGCAAAGATGTCGGAATTCACGCACACAACAATCTCCAGCTCGCGTTTGCCAACACCATCGAAGCGGTGATTCTCGGCGCGAATTATGTGGACGCCAGCATTGCCGGTCTCGGCCGGGGCGCCGGTAACTGTCAGATGGAATTGATTCTGAATTTCCTGCACAATCCGAAGTTCAAGATGCGGCCGATTCTGGAATGCATTCAGAACACCGTCGAGCCGATGCGTGAGGAATTGCGCTGGGGGTTTGCGATTCCGTACATGATTACCGGTTGCTTGAACCGGCATCCAAAAGCCGCGATGGATTTCATGGAAGGCGCGAACTACCGGGATGTCGTCAAGTTCTACGACCAAATCGTCGAAGAGCAGTAACCGCCGCGCTGTCGTCTTTTATCCAGCCTGCAAAAGTTTGCGCCGGACGCAAACTACCGGTGTTCTGCCGGTAAACTTCTAACTCATTCTCCCATCGGTTCTTACCGGTAATGGCTCCGGCCGTGGCACGGGCTGTGCAATTAGGTTGGCTGGTTAGTGAAGAACCCTAAACAACAAACAGGAGAAGGAAGAATCATGAAGACAAAGCGGATGTTTATCTTGGCGGTATGTGCGGTGGGAACGATGGCGGCAACATTGGTGCAGGCGGATGATGTGATGACAAAGGAGATGTCTAAGGATGCGACACCAGTAGCCGCAGCAGCTCCGGCGGCTCCGGCGGAACCAGCAAAAAGTTGGTCGGTAGATGCCGGGGCAGATTACTTCTCACAATACATATTCCGTGGTGTTGATTTGTTGAACCACAATCCGGTGGCGGAACCGCATGTGTATTTCAAGTGGAATAACTTCGGCGTGTATTATACTGGTTACTATGGTGATCCGAGCGCAGTCGGTCACAACTTCTACGAAGAACAAGACATCTCCGGTGACTACACCCTCAACTTTCTGAAAGATCAGTTGTCACTGACCGCTGGCGCGTATGGTTATACCTACACGTCAAAGAAGGATGGTCTGAACACCGTTGAGTTGTACGGCGCACTCGCGTGGAATTGGGCGGTGCTCAATCCGAAGCTCCTCATCAACTGGGATGTGGATCAATATCACGGTGGCTACGGCCAAGCCTGTATCAGCCACGCGTTTGATTTATCGAAATCACTTGGCTTAAAGGATCCGCTGGCATTGACCATCACGCCCTCGGCGGCGCTGGGAATTGACTTCGGTTACAACTCAAAAGCGACGCAATCGAATGTGAATTGGAATGACGTATTACTCGGTCTGGTCGCAAACTTGCAAATCAACAAGTATCTCGCGATTCATGCCGGCGTTCAAGGCTCGCTCGCGCTGAATTCGCTCCACGACATTAACCAACGCAATGCGGCCATCGCTAATTTTGGCTTTAACGTAGTGTTCTAACGTAACGCAAACCCAGAAGGAGAAAGTACAATGGCAACTGAAACTAAACCATCGAGTGGCGCGACATCGAAAGCCACACTCGGCTTGACCGGGTTGACCTCGAATGCGATGGCGCTGATTGCGCCGGGCGCATTCCTCTGGCTCACGTTCCAAATCCAATCACTCTACGGCGCGCCGATGGCGGGCTGTGCGATGTGGTTCGGCATCTTGGCGGCGTTGCTGCTGTGCTTTGCCACAGCGGTCAGCTACGCGGAATTGTCGAAACTCTATCCCGGCGCTGGCTCATCGTATTACTACGCCGAGCAAGCGTTCATGGCGAAATCGAAGACCTTCAAGTTCGCGCGGCTGGCGAAGTTCGTGACCGGCTGGGCGAGTCACTTGTACTACTGGGTCTATCCGGGCTGTATGGTCGGCGTCACGGCCATTCTCGGCGGCTATCTGTTGAATCAGTTCTGGCCGGACACGTTCTCTGGTAGCTACAACAGCCCGCTGTTCATGATCCTGTTCTGTGTCGTGTTCGCGTTCGGCGTGGCGTACATCGCTTACCGAGGCGTCACCGGCACGACAGGCGTGAATCTGGCGATTAATATCGTCCAAATCACGGCGTTGCTGGTGTTCTCGGTGATCGCGATTGCGTACCGGGGGCAACATCCGCAAGATTCAGTCGGCTACCATCTATCGAATGGCATTGCGGTGAATTATCAAGTTGCTCAAGAAGTCGTAAAAGACGAAAAGGGCAATCCGACACCGGTCTTGGATGCTAATGGGAAACCAACGGTGGATAAAGAAGGCAAGCCGGTTTATGCGCTGCAAGATTCGGCAGTTTCCAAGGATGACCTCGCCAAGTTACCTAAAGAATTAGGACTGGCAGAAGGTGATCCGACGCCGGACCTCAAGGATGGGAAAATTCAACCATTCACGGTCAGCTACAAAACGGATGAAGCCATCACCAAAGACGACAAAGGTGTGGAGACGTTTAACTTCCATGCTACGGCCAGCTCGGTGGTCAAGCCGCATGGATTCAACTTCATCTTCATCCAAGCGTGTATCGCAATTCTAATCCTCGTCGGATTCGAATCGGTCACCTCGATGGGTGAAGAGTCGCGGCATCCGACGCGTGACATTCCGCGCGCCGTGCTGCTCTCCTTGGCGATTCAAGGTGGTATTTGCTACGCGATTGAATATTTCGCGGCGAACTACTTCCTGCACAACGGCTACACCATGCCCAACGCTGCTGCCTCCGGCGCGCCGCTCGGCGACATGATGGTAATTGTCGGCACGTGGTTGTTTGGCAGCTACGCCGCCGGTCGGGCGTTCATGCTCGTGCAAGCGTTCACCGTGTTCCTCGCTCTAATTGGAACGACGTTAAGCTGTTTGAGCACCGGTGCTCGCGTGACCTACGCGATGGGTCGCGATGAAGAAGTGCCGGCGCACTTCGGACTTGTGCACGGCAAAACATTATCGCCGTACCGGGCCATTTGGACATTGGCCGGAATCTCGGCGGTGATTGGAATTGCCACGGTGGTAATCTATCTCGGTGGCACAACGCCGTCGGCGTTGGATCCGAAGTACCACAACATCTGGTACAGTTTCGGCATCTTCTCGCCGGAGACCTATGCGAAACTACCGAACACGCTGGTCATCGTCACCTTGATCAGCAACTTCGGCACGTTCCTGCTGTACATGCTGACTTGCTACGTCGCGATGGTGGCGTTCAAGGAGCATCACAGCTTCAACGGCTTCAAACATCTGGTCGTCCCGGTGTTTGGACTTGTGGCGAACCTCGCTTGTATGTTGTTCTACCTCATCGGCCCGTTCACCGTCGCCGGTATGAGTTGGAAAGAACCATACATCGCGCTGGCCTTCTGCGGCGCGTGGGGCATCTATGGTGCGTATTACTTCCTCAAAGCCAGCAAAGTCAAAGGCCGGGAAGTGTTGCTCACCGCCAAGCCAGTAGAAGTAAAAGTCTAACCTCAACCTCAAATTCAGGGCGGTCGCTCCGTACCGGGGCGACCGCCTTGCAATTTTGGCGGTTGCTGTTTACCCTACGAACCTATGGATTTGACGTATGCAGAACTTTCTTCGCCCGGCCCGGCGCGCGAGAACAACGAAGACTTCGTTGGCTTCTGGCAACCGGAGACTGTCGAGGAAAAACGGCAGCGCGGTGCCATCGCGATTCTCTGTGATGGTGTTGGCGGTCAAAACCACGGCGAAGTCGCCAGCCGGTTGGCCGTCGAGACCGGCTTAAAAACTTTCCGGGAAGCCAAAGCCGGTGACGCCGCGACCGATCTCATCATTACCACCGTCAACGCTGCGAATGTTGCCGTCTACGATAAAGGCCAGACCTTCCATGATGCCGGTGGTCGCATGGCCACAACGATGGCGGTTGCCGTGTTCCGGAACAACCAAGTCGCCGTTGGCAACGTTGGTGATTCGCGCGTTTATCTCGTCCGAAAAACCGAAGTTAAACAACTCACCACCGACCATTCCTACGTTGGAATGCAACGCAAGTTCGGCCTAATTTCCGAGCACGAAGCCAAAACCAGCGACCAGCGTTCGCTGCTGACTCGCAGTGTCGGCCAAGAACCGGTGGCCCGCGTGGACGCCGACGAAACGCAAGTTTTTAAAGGTGACAGGATTGTGCTTTGCTCCGACGGTCTGCATGCTCACGTCGCCGATAACGAAATCGGCGACATCGTGGCGCGCAATTCACCGGCGCAAGCCTGCCGGCAACTCGTCGCACTCGCCGAACAACGCGGCACCGATGACAATCTGAGCATTCAAGTCATTCAGATTGACGAAATCGAAGCCGTCTCGTTTTACCGGGGCGTCCCGGCGTATCACACGCCGGCGGACGTGATGGGCAGTCGCGATGTGCAACCGGGGCAAACGCTGGATGACCGGTTTTACATCACCGAAATCATCAGCCGCAGCGGCATGGCGACGATTTTCAAAGCCACCGACAAGCAGACCAATCAGACCGTCGCCGTCAAAGTGCCGTTCCTGCAATTCGAAAGCGACCCCGGTTTCTATTCCCGGTTCGAGCGCGAAGAAGCCATCGGCTTAAAGCTTGATCATCCGTACTTGCTGAAATTTATTCCCATCGAAAAACGCAGCCGACCTTACATCGTCACCGAATATTTACGCGGTTACACGCTGGCGCATCTACTGAACAACGTTCGCCCCCTACCGGAGTCCGACGCGCTAAAATTCGCCAGCCGGATTTGCGATGCACTGGCTCACATGCACGAACGAGGAGTCGTTCACCGGGACCTGAAGCCGCAAAACATCATGGTTTGTTCCGATGGCACTCTGCGCATCATGGATTTCGGAATTGCGAAAGCGGCCGAAGGTCGGCGCATCACCTTTACCGGCTTCACGCCGGCGGTCGGCACGCCGGATTACATGGCGCCGGAGCAAGTGAAAGGTAAACGCGGTGACGAACGCACCGATATTTATTCTCTCGGCGCAATCCTCTATGAAATGGCCACCGGCGTGCTTCCGTTTGTCGGCGAAAATCCGTTTGTCATCATGAACGCTCGCGTGACCGGTGACCCGGTCGCGCCGCGTAAACAGAATCCGAAGATTTCGCCGCAAATCGAAGAAATTATTCTCCACGCAATGTCACGGGAACCGAACGACCGGCATCCGAATGTCGCGGCGTTGAAAGCCGAGCTCGATAAGCCAGCGGATGTCCAGATTGCCGGTCGCGCGAATCGTCTTCAAGCCATCACGCCGTGGCAATCCAGCTGGCAGAAACACCGGTCGCTCGTCTGGAAGATTTTAATTCCGGCGATTGTCATCGGACTATTCGTGTTGTTGGTGATGAAGACTGGTCGCAGTCATCGCTGACGCATTTTGACCAAGCTGGTCAACAAGTAACCGATTCAGACATTGCTTTGCCGCTGATTTCCTAGAGTTACCGGTTTTGGCACGCCGGTTGCAGATAGAATTTGCATGGCATTGATTATTCTTTCCAGTTTGATACCGGCCGGTATCGCTTTGTTGGCGACCGGACTGACGCGCGCCAAAAACGCGACTCACACCGGCTTCATGGTTTTCTTCGGCAGTGCCATCGCGACGCTCGGCGTCTGGGCGTTTGGCTTTGGCATAATCACCGGTGGTGGATTTTTCCTCCGGCACACCAGCGACTATGAACATTTTTTCTGGCGGGCCGTGCAAGCCAGTATCGTCGTGTCGATTCCGGTGGGCGCGCTGGCGGAACGCTGGAGTTTGAAAAACTTTTTCGTATTCAGTCTGTTTGCGGCGATTGTGCTGTTTCCAATCTCCGTGCTCGGCAGCCAACGGTTGCTGGACTTTGCCGGTGCGGGTCACGTCCATATCATCGGCGGATTTGCGGCGTTGGCCGGTGCCGTGGTATTAGGTCCACGAATTGGCCGGTACAATCGCGAAGGCGCGCTCGTGCCAATCCCGGCGCACAATGTGCCATTGGCATTGCTCGGTTGTTTTTTGCTGACGACCGGCTGGCTTGGCTTCAATGCGGGTCACTCACCGGAGAGCGCACGTCTGGCGGTGGTAACATTGTTGGCTGGTTCCGCCGGCGCAGTGACGGCGGCCACGTTTATGATATTTTCGACTGGCCGTCCTGATCCGACCATCACGATGAATGGATTGGTGGCCGGTCTCGTTGCATCGTCAGCAGCGGTGGCGCACATCAGTCCGGCGACCGGTGTCATCATCGGCGCGGTGGCTGGATTCTTGGTCTGTTTTGCGGTGCAATTATTTGACCGATTTCATGTGGATGATCCGGTCGGTTCGATTTCAGCACACGGTGTCGCCGGCGTGTGGGGTGTGGTGGCGGCCGGTATCTTTGCGAATCGAGATGGCGTGAAAGGCGCGTTGCACGGCGGTTGGGAGTTGCTCGCCTGGCAAACCGTGGGCGGTGTGGCGTTGGCGTGTTGGGCATTTGGAATTTCGTGGGTCTTTTTCACGGTCGCCGGTAAGTTTTTGCCAATGCGCGTGCCGGCGGAGGTTGAATTAGAAGGTTTGGAGCTGTCGGAAACCGGTGTGGTTGGCTATCCAGAATTTCAACACACGAACAGCTACGGCAGCGGATTTTCTTTCGGCACGAAAAACCGATAATCAGCAGCGCCACTCTCCGCTTGACAAGCCAGTGATAACTCGCGTATCTAGCGAATTGTAAAAGCAGTTTTTACGAGGTGGCGAGATTTATGAATAAAACATTGTTGCGAATGGTCGGGGTCATTGCGTTAAGCGTCGGGAGTGCCTGGGCTGAAACTGGTGCGGCACCGCTACGAAGGGCGGCGATTTTCATCAATAATAACGCCGGCGCCAATCTGAACGACAAGGTGCCGGTGCTCGAAAGCGCATTATCCAGCCGGTTAGCTTCGAGCGATTTTACCGTCATTAGCCGGGACGATGTGCAGCAGTCGCTAAAGGTTTATCCGAGTGGTGCGACGGCGCAGCAACCGCTCAAGGACGGAACCGCCAAGGACCAGAATCTGGTGGCGGACCGGAATACACTCGGAACGCGAAGCGACCGGCTGTTGAGCGATAATACTTCGGCGCTCCGGTTGGCGCAAAATCTGGGCGCTGATTTCTTAGTCATTGCCACAATCAATTCCTTCGAAGTGAATGAATCAAAATATAAAGATGAGACGGTTGAGTTCACATCGGTCGAATATGTTTTGCAAGTTACTTACAAAGTGTTGGAGGGCGTGACCGGTGGCGCTATCGGCGGTGCAGATTTTGAATGCACGAAGAAGCTCAAGATTACGCCATCATTGAAGCGCAACGACGGCAATATTGTGAATGAACTATTGCGCAATGCCGCCGGGAAAGTTGCGCAGAGTTTTGTTGAGAAAGCCAGTGCCTTCAAGGCACCGGCGGCTTCTAGTAAAGTTGAAGTCGCAATTTCTTGTAACCTGCGCGATTTGCAAGGCAACGAATTGTCATTGCCAGATATCGCCGTCACGGAAAACAATCAAGTGGTGAAGGGCGACAAGGCAACACCGGTGCAAGCGTGCGCCACGGTGGAGATTGATGGAATGGCGATGGGTACGACGCCGGTCCAGCTCAAGATTATGCCGGGACTTCATAAGCTCCGGTTGACGCGTGAAGGTTGCGACGATTTAGAGTTGACGATTCGCGCAGAAGACGGACTGAAGCTTAATCCGACGATGCAGTTGAGTGAAGCCGGGTTGAAACGCTGGATGGAAATCCGCGCGTTCCTGAATGATTTGGATACCAAAAAGAAGCTGACGGATGCTCAGGTAAAAGTTTTGGAAGGACAGGCGCAGTTCCTCCGTCAAAGCCGTTACAGCATCAATGTGGACACCAAAGAAGGAATGAAGTTCTACCTCCATAAGAGTCTGTTCTAAATTTCGACAACAAGGATTACCATGAAAATTCATTTACTCAGTGGTGCAGTGTTGGGTTTCAGTGGTTTATTGCTGACAACGCTTCCGGTGGCAGCGCAGACCGGTGGCAAGGCGACGGTTTCGGTGGAAAAAATTCACGCCAAACCGACCTTGCAACAATCGATGGATCGCGCCGGTAAGGGCGCATCACTCGGGCGCGTCACAGAAGCATTTGACAGCCAGTTGATTGACCGGCTTCATTCCTCGCGCAAATTTACCGTTTTGGCGGTGAGTGATTTGGCGGATATCTTGAAGGCTGCGAACCGGTCCGGGCAAGCCTCCGAAGGCGTGGAGCACACCTACGGATTGGTGGCGACGCTGGATGATTTTGAGGATTCCACCGAACGGATGGAATTCAAGACTTTGAACCAAGTGGGGCTGAAGCGGAAAATTCGGTTGTCCATCGTCGCCAAGATTTGGAACGTGAAAACTGGCGAACTTTACGAATCCGCGAATATTCAAGTGCTTAAAAAAGATGACCGGTCGGATTCGACGGCGTTGCAGAAGAATGCGGAATTAACCGATGAGTTATTGCTGGCCGGTGTTCAAGAAGCGGCTCAGAAACTTGTAGACCGGGTCGTGGAAGTGGCGTTCCCGACGAAAGTGATTGCGAAGAGCGACAATCAAATCACAATTAATCGCGGCGACAGCGCCGGTGTGGAAATCGGTCAGGTGTGGAATGTGTTTTCCGGAGGGAAGACGCTGATTGATCCGGATACCGGCGAAGTCTTAGGCCGGGAGGAGTTGTTGGCGGGTCAGGCGCGCGTGGTGAGTGTGCAACCGAAGTTTTCGACGGCAACCATTCTGACCGGTGGCGATAAAATTTCTGAAGGCATGGTGCTACGCTTGCCGCAGACTCGGTAACTAATCTAAAGTTCAAATAATAAGGAAAAAATCTATGATTCATCATTTTACTCGTGTCCTTGCGGCGATTACGGTTGTCATTGCCCTTGGAACCGGCTGCCAAACTTACACGGCTCAAACGAAAAACATGAAAGGCTCATGGGATGCCGGTAACGCGCGGCAGGCGGCCGTTGAGTTCAGCAAGACCGCCGACCAAGCTGGTGGTGGCGATGCGGTGATTTGGCACTTGGAAGCTGGGGCCGCCTATCGAACCGCCGGTGATTTCACTGAAAGTAACCGGCATTTTACCAATGCGGTTGCGCAGATTGAAAAATTTGAGCAGCAAGCCAAGGTGAAGGTTGGACGGGAAGCTGCCGCGGTGATGAGCAACCAGCAAAATATGCCGTACGAAGGACGTTCGTACGACAAAATCATGCTCCATACGTATTTGGCGCTGAATCATCTTGCCGTGGGTGAAGTGGAGAAGGCGCGACCGGAATTTATTGCGGCGTATCAATGCCAACAAGATGCCGTAGAGGAAAACAAGCGGCGGATTGAAAAAGCGCAAACAGCCGAGCAACAGAGCAAAGACCGTCAGGCAATCGAGAAAGCCAAAACAAATCCGAAATTCAATCAAGGCGTCGAAGGTGTTACCAAGGAAATCGAAGAGTTCAAATTTTATGCCGACTATGTGAATCCGTTCACTGTTTACCTCGACGGGTTGTATTTCCTGCACGCCGGTGTGGACGGATCGGATTTAGAGCGGGCGCGGAAATCGTTAAATCGTGTTTTGGAAATCACCGGCAGCAATCAATTCGTTCTCGCTGATCTACAGCTAGCTGAGAGCGGCAACGCTGCCACCGCCACGCCGTGTACTTACGTTATTTTTGAGACCGGTAAAGCTGCTAGCCGCGATCAAGTTCGGATTGATATTCCCATTATTATCGCCAACGTTTCTTATGTCGGCGCAGCTTTTCCAAAGTTAGCTTTTCATAATGACCAAGCTACAGAATTGATTGTGAAGAATGGTGTGGCCGAAGAAAAGACGGCCGTCATCGCCAATATGGATTCCATTATTGCGTTGGATTTCAAAAATGAATGGCCGGTGATTCTCACTAAGACGATGATTTCCACAGTTTCCAAAGCCGTGGCGGCTTATGCCATTAATCAAGCGGCAGCCCAGCAATCAATGTACGCCGGATTATTCGCGCGCGTTATGACGGCTGCCGCTCAAGCGGCAATGAACATCGCAGACACGCGCAGCTGGACGACGTTACCCAAAGAGTTCCAAGTCGCCCGGATTGCCACGCCGGTAGACCGGAAGCTGACTCTCTCTACTCCGAGCACGGCTCCGGTAGAGGTTGCGGTTGCTGATGGTGTCATCAATGTGGTATACGTCCGCTCTATATCAGTTGGCAGTCCGTTGCAAATCAGTCAATTCAAGTTACGGTAATCATATGACAACTAAACTATTTGCTGGTATCGCCGCCGGAACAGTCATTTTACTGCAAAGTGGTTGCTCAACCGTTAACACTTTGGAACCCGCTCAGCCGGTAGCTCAGCGGCAAATGCTCAACGACAAACGCGTCATCACCGATACCGGTCTCTATGGTCGTGTGCGGATTTTAGGCGTGAACATCGCCACTGGTCCCGCCGGTTTCCTGAAAATCCAAGTCGAAATCCAAAATCTTACCAGCAGCCCGAAATCGTTTACCTATCGGATCGAATGGTTTGACGAATACGGCATGATTATCAATCTGCCAACCATGACCGCGATTCCACGGTCGTTGGAGGGCAAAGAAACCGCTTCGATTACGGCGATGGCCCCGACGGATCGCGCAAAAGATTTCCGGATTAAATTTCTCGATCAGATCAGCAACTAACCCCTAACCTAGGCTTACACATCATGAAAAAATCAATCCTTCAATCAACCATCGCCACCGCCGCCGGTGTTCTATTACTCACCGGTTGTGCCACGCCCACCACGTATGTCGATCCCTCCGGCTCACGAATGGTGGCCAATGTGAACCAAATTAACATTCAGGATTTTGCGAATGCGGCCGATACGATGGTCAATTCGCTAATCGACAATCTCATCAACCAAGGCAAGCTCCAGAGTGGTGTCCCGTCTGAGCCGGCATTGCTTGCCATCAGTCGGATTACTAACAACACCAGTCGGCAGTTTGATACGAACTTATTGGTAAAGAAAATCCGCGTCGCGCTCTTGCGAACTGGTCGCGTGCAAACCACGACCACGATGAACCTCGGTGGCCCTGAAGATCCACTGGCAGCTGATCAACAAAAGGCGAAAGAATTTTTCGAAGATAAGAAACACACTCGCCTGCCGGACTACACACTCTCCGGTAAGATTATCCAAGACCGGACACCCGCCGGTGACATTAATCAGTCGGCATTTGTTTTCCAACTCTCACTCAGCTCCAATGCGGGCATTGCCGTGTGGGAAGAGGAAAAAACCATTGTAAAGCAAGGCAGTGCCGCCGCGATTGGCTTTTGAGAAATGCAGTGAAATCGGCTAAGGAGAACCTATGAATATCGGATATGCCTTTCGGAGCGGAGCTAGCGTCGCGATTCTAAGTCTCCTTTGTTCCGGTTGCACCAGTCCCAGTTACACCGGTAGTCCATATCAACCGGGGCCGCAGATTGGTCGCGCCATCGGCACCGGCGCCGGAGCGGTTGTCGGTAACGCGGCCGGTGTTGTCGTGGGTACCGGCGAAGGTTTGGTGAGTGGGATTGCTGCTCCGTTTGATACCACCACCCATCTCGTCCGCCGGTGGCACACTGAAATCACATCGGACGGTCGGACGATTCAAGTCCCGGAAGATATTTTAGTGGATGCCAATGGCCGCCCGGTGCCTTACCCGCCGCCTGCCACACCACCGCAGCCTCAGAAGTAAGTCGCAACCTTGCTCGTGTTTTCCCGAAGGTCAGTCCGGCAGAGCACAGCGCGGAGCTGCGGCAGGCGTTGGTAGAACTACGGAAATAGCGATGCAACGGATCAACAATCGTGGTCTGGTCAAGCTGTTTGACATAGAATCAATCTATGCTTTCTTACTGAATGGAAACAATAAAAACAGCCGCAGTTAACACCGATCCAGTTCAACCATTTACTCTCGCTCCCGGTGAGGTTAAGTTTTTTCGCGACTATGGATTTCTTGTAATCCCAGGTTTGATTAACGAAGAAACGGCCGTCGCCATGCATGGCGAGATTATGGATATCATGCGCCAAATCGGATTGGGGATGGACAAGTTAAAACAGACCGGTGAATATCTTGCCAATCAGTATCTGGACCGGCATGTGAGCAGCCAGAATCTTCGGAACATTGCGGTTCAACTCCTCGGCGGTGAGGCAACGAGATATGCCCAATTCACTGCGGTTAAAGGTGTGGGCGGCGGGCGCTTTCATTTTCATCAAGACAACCAATATATTCATTTCGATGGCCCGGCCGTTAATATCTGGATGGCATTAACGCCGATGTCGCCTGAAAATGGCTGCCTGCAAATGGTGCCAAGATCGCATCTCAATGGGACGCTCGAATTTATTAATTCCGGTGATGGGGACACACATCGGAAAGTTGATTTTGAACCGGAAGATTTCCTGCCCATTCGTCTGCGCCTGGGCGACTGTGTGGCCTTCACGCGACTAACTGTCCATGGCTCCGGTGCCAATACACTTGCCGAACCACGGGTGGGATATGCTGTGCAGTTTCACCGCGATGATGTCAATTGGTTTAATGACGAAACGAAAGAATGGAAATCACTCAAACGATTTCCAACTTGGCACACCACACCGGTTGCGAAAATTACCATCCCCAAAGGAAAAATTGACGGACATTGATCTGCGACAGCTTCTGTTTCCCGTTACAAGGGTTTTGACCGATCTCTGACGAGCCGGACAATATCCTCCGCGTCCGCACGATTCTGGCAAGTCGCATGCAGGAAGATGTTGCGGCTGTGTAACTCATCAATGTGTTCCCGGATTTGCTGGCTGTTCGCCCGCAGCATTAGATTGGCAGATCCGGTGGCGGTAAAGATTTGGGGTAGATTTTCAATGGGCGGTACGGTTTTAGGATCAGTAGAAACTTCCAGCAATGCCAGCCGAGGTAGTTCGGCTAAGTGCGGCACATAATGTAACTTCTCATTATGGATATGATAAAGGATATGGTCATAACCGGCGACCTGTCGTGATTCGTAGGGAAATCCAAATTCTTCATAGATCTGCTGGGAGCATAGTAATGCGGTATCATTGGAAAGATGGCCGATGGTCTTCGCCGGTACCCAACCTCCATGAAAAAAGACCTGACCGCCGGCAATCTCATCGGCCCAAGAATAAAGTTGTGGATAGTACCACCGAGTGGCTTGCACCATCAAATCCATCAACCGATGGCAGAATTCAGGATCTAGCAAAAAGTCCGTGTACAATTCATCGCCGCGCAGCGCATTGGCCATATCCATCGGCGACATGGTGCCGCGAATGGCTAGCACAAAAGCCCCATCTTTTTTGCTGCGTAAGTAATCGTAACCGGACTTCATGTAGCCAAACCACTTAGCCGATTCGTCGAGTGTGATTTTCGCCAAATCCTCCGGCACCTTGATTCGAGGAATGGGCAGGCAAGTCGCTTCCTGTAATTCAACTTCCATTCCGAGCCAGGCCGAATGTTCAGCAATTCCAAAGTGCGGCCAAATCGAGGGGATGGAGTCGTCATCTAATCCCGCTTTGGCTTTCCAGCCCGGCCGCTTGGCCGCTAAGTGGTAGTCCAACCAATTCGTGAGTTGCCGGTCGAGGTCAAAGTCACTCAGTGGTGGAATCGACGGGCGATCAACGGGAAAATCGGCATTCACTAATAAGTGGCCTCCCGCTGTCTTGGTGTAGAATGACTTAGCACGTGCCACCACGCGCTGAATATGTTCGGCAGGATTCATTAGCGCAAATTCATCGGCGGATACTTTTGTGGAAACGCTGATACTCCACGGAAGCCGGTGATATTTAGCTCCGGCGCATTCTCAGACTCAACTGCGTGCCGGTAGTATTCCGGTGGATTTTCTCCCCAGCGAACGGCACAATCTTTCAAGGTTACCGCTGCGGCATTGGAAATGAAAAAACCGGCGGTCGGTTTTTTCAAAATGCCTTCGGTTGCGCACGGCCGCCGGTCGTGAAAGCCGCCCGGATGACTCGGGTGTTTCGTAATCTCAAGGCGAACATTGTCTAAGAGGATATTTTGAATGGTATTCGCGGCTTCCGCCTCGATGAAAACTCCGCTGTCGGACTTGCAGATGATATTCCGGAAATCGATATTCTTGATTGTCCCGGAAGGATGACCGGCCTTCCGACTGAACGCGGTGACGTAAATTGGTTCACCGGAACCCCAAAAGCTCGGATGGAATATTCGAGTCTCAATGATGATGTTCGAAAAAATAACATCGCAAATCGATCCGCCATCCCGCACCCAGAGTCCTAAGCCACGATTAGAACGAGTGATGATACATGAATCAATCACGATATTCTTAATCACGCCAAATGTGCCGGTGCCGATTTTCACCGCACAGGAAGTCGAAATCATCGTGCAGTTTTGCGCGATGATGTTTTCGCACGATCCGTATAATGCTTCGTGCTCCGGCTCTTCAGATTTAATGCAAATACAGTCATCATCGGTTTCAATGTGGCAACCGACAATGCGTACATTCTTTGACCGGTCAATATCGATGCCATCATTATTACCGAGTTTTAAGTTGTTGAGAATGCGCAAGCTTTCGAAAAGTACATCGTTACATCCGAGGACGTGAATCGTCCAAAATGGCGCATCCAGAATGGTGATTCCCTTGATGGTCACGTGCCGGCAATTTTCCAAGTTGATAGTAAAGGGACGACCTGGATCCATCCGGAAGAAATACTTCTCCTCTTTTTTCATCCATTGCACGCCGCATCCATCAATGATGCCCGCGCCGGTAATCGAAATAAACTCGGCGTTATCGGCGTGAATCCATTTCTGTCCTTCGCCGCCGAGGTGTTGGAGTCCGTATTCCGGGTAGAGCGTGATATCGGGAATCGCCGACAACCGGGCACCGCTTTCCAAATGCAACTCCACATGGCTGGCTAGCTTGAATGGGCCGCACTGAAAGGTTTGACCTGCCGGAACTACGACTCGACCGCCGCCGGTTTTTGCACAGGCATCGATGGCTCGTTGAATGGCCGCCGAATTATTATTACCGGCGACACCTTGTGCACCAAAATCAACAATATTAAAATTCATAGATGAGTGAGCTACTATAAGTGTGCGGCAACATCAAGGGTTTATTGCCAGTGCGTGACCGGCGAGCCAGCCGGTGGTCCACGCGGCTTGGAAATTAAAGCCACCGGTGATGCCGTCAATGTCGAGTAGCTCACCGGCAAAGTGGAGGCCGGGACAACGCCGGCTTTCCATCGTCTTAAAATTTACTTCGCTCAGGCGCACACCGCCGCAGGTGACGAATTCTTCTTTGTTCAAACTCTTGCCGGTCACCGGTAGTTCCGTGCGAATCAATTGCTGCGTTAACCGGTGCAGCGCCGACCGAGAAAGTTTTGCCCAGCGAGTTTCCCGGTCAATACCGGCGGCGCCGACTAATTGTTCCCACAATCGCGCCGGTAAGGGAGCGAGCGGAGTGTTGCTTACCAAGCGCGCTGGTTGCTGGTCGCGCCGGCACTGAAGTTCGGTTGTTGGATCGAGATCCGGTAGCCAGTTGATGCGGAGTGGGAATTTGTAATCGCAGTCGTGGAATCGGCGCGCGCCCCAGGCTGAGAGCCGGAGAATGGCCGGACCGCTCAAGCCGGTATGAGTCACCAGCAACGTGCCGCGTTCGCGCAAACCTCCGGCGGCGACTTCGACGGATTCGATTACAATCCCGGCCAGTTGCCGGAGCCACGGAATGTCGAGGTTGAAGGTGAAGAGCGATGGCACCGGTGGTTCAATGGTGTGGCCGAGCGCGGCGACCAAACCGCTGATATCTGGACGGCAACCGCCGGTAGTCAAGAGGAGCCGGTCACAGGTGAGGGTTTCACTATTTGAAAGTGTTACGTCGAAGCCGCCGGTGGCGCGACGGGTGATTTGGTTGACGCCGCAGCGTGTCCGTAGATTTACGCCGGCGGTTTTGGCGGCGTCGAGAAAACAGTCAATAATCGTTTGCGAAGAGTTGCTGACCGGAAACATACAACCATCGGGCTGGGTGTAAAATCGCACGCCGCGATTATTGAACCATTCCACGGTGTCGCCGGCACCGAAGCGGCGGAATGGGCCAATCAATTCTTGTGCGCCGCGCGGGTAGCGGGTTGAGAATTCACGGGCATCAAAGCAGGCGTGGGTCACATTGCACCGGCCGCCACCGGAGACACGGACTTTGGCGAGGAATTCTGGGCCACGTTCGAGAATAGTGACGTGGGTACCGGGTGCAGTTTCGGCGCAGGTGATGGCGGCGAAGAATCCAGCCGCGCCACCGCCGACAATGATAACTCGTTGGGAATCCATGTGTTTAACGCGCTGATTGTGCGGTAGCCGGTGGTGGGTTATCAAGCGGCAAAATTGTTATTGCTATTGGAACGGAATGGGGTATGGTGCGCCTCGCATGCAGTTGGAAGTGACCGCAGTGAGATTGGTAGATTGTCAGGTGGCCATTGGCTCAGTGACAGTCCGAAACCCGAATGAGTCGGGAACGCCCACTGAGACCTCCTAAACGCAGCAGAAGGAAAACATAATATGGCTACCAAGCTATTCGTCGGTAACCTCTCGTTCAACTCCACCGAAGGCGATGTCCTCGACTTGTTCAAACAAGCCGGCAATGTCGTCAAATGCGAACTGATCGTGGACAAGTTCACCAACAAGTCCCGCGGTTTCGCGTTCGTGGAAATGGGATCGCAAGAAGAAGCCAACGCTGCCGTCGCGCAGCTCAATGGCAAAGAACTCGACGGCCGTGCGCTCACCGTCAATGAAGCCCGTCCTCGCGAAGAACGTCCTCGTGGCGACTTCGGTGGTGGTCGTGGCGGCGGTGGTGGCGGACGCGGTGGCGATCGTCGCTCCGGCGGCGGTGGTGGCGGCGGCGGACGCGGTCGGTACTAAGCCGACTTCGACGTAACACGTCATTACTTAAAGGCGTCCCGGTTTTCCGGGGCGCCTTTTTGTTTTCCAAATTCAGGCGTTGCAAGATTTCGAGCGTTTGTGTAGTTTTTCCACCGGAACAAAAACTTTAACCCACCGAAGGAGAAGAGAGACATGGCAAAAAAATTAACGAAGTCCGCGACTCTGAGTGCATTGGCCGCAAAAACCGGTTTATCAAAGAAAGAAGTCAGTCAGTTGATGGATGAACTGATTGCATTGGCGTACAAAGAAGCGAAGAACAGCTTCACGATTCCCGGCCTCGGCAAACTCGTGCTCGTGAACCGCAAAGCCCGCATCGGCCGCAACCCGGCCACCGGCGCCACCATTAATATTCCCGCCAAGCGCGTGGTGAAATTCCGCATCGCGAAGGCAGCGAAGGACGCAATCCTCGGCTAAGATTTTTCGCAACTTGCGAAAACGAACGGGCGGCCCGGATAACTGGGTCGCCTGTTGTATTTTTACTGGGCCGATTTTTTCGTGAAGGCGGTGATGTTTTGAATTCCAGCGACTCGGGCCGCATCCACCACGCCCACAATGATGCCGTAGCCCACTGACTTATCGGCGGAAAGTTCGAGAATGATTTCCGGATTTTTAGCCTTCGCATCCTTCAACGCTTGTTCCAGCTTACCGGTGGAGATTTTGTCTTGGCCCAGATAAACCGTTCCATCCGTCGCGACAGTGATTCGCAACTGATTGCTTTTCTGCTTGCCGACTTCTTCAGCACTTTTCGCTTCCGGTAACGCGAGCTTCACCGCCGATGGTTGTTGCGATGTCACGCGGAATGTCGTGGTGGCGATAAAGAAAATCAGCAGAATGAACAGCACGTCCACCAGATTGATAATCCGAATCCGGGGCACGAATGGCGATTTGGTTGGCTCGAAGATGCGCATGGTTAGGCAGGATGCAACCGCGCTAACAATTCATCAACGTGCCGTTCCATTTCCAGCACCAGCATTTCAATTCGCCGCCGGAGGTACATGTACGCAATCAAGGCCGGTACCGCGATGGATAATCCGGTAAACGTCGCCACCAACGCCTCCGAAATTCCCGCCGAAATCTGCGTCGGATCACTCATTCCTTTACTTGCCACATCTGCAAACAAATGCAGCATTCCGTTCACCGTTCCGAGCAAGCCGAGCAACGGTCC
>CAINDI010000130.1 GCA_903847335.1 uncultured Verrucomicrobiota bacterium
GAGTGCCGGAAGCACCGGCAGACGACAAGAATATGTGACAAACGCCGGGAACTAGGCTTGTGGCTTGAACAACCGGCGTTTTCCGCCCCACAAAAGTGCCAATCCACCTAGCGACCACATCACGATTGAGGTGGGTTCTGGAACAGCCTGTATCAGATTATCGGCCTGAAGTAATGTAAATGAAACTCCTGGATTCGGATCCGGTAGCGTTGGCTGGAAAGAATCGATATAAGCGTAACCGCCGTGGCCACCCAAAGCGCAATCATAGGCGGATGCAGTGATTGTGAAAGTATCGCCTTGCAGAGCGCTCGTATCGACATGAATGACATTCCAGTCTGTATAAAGCCAATCTGAGGTACCAGCGTGATATGCAACGCCTTGTGCTGCCATATCGTCTGAATTGAAAGCCACATTGTACAAAACTTGGCCTTTGGTCACATCAAAAATACTAAAACTGAATTTAGGTTCTTGAACTTGTGGATGTCCTGGATCTTCCAAAACTGCTGCAAAACCAAAATACAGATTGGCATCTGTATAGTTACTCACCGTTTGGGATACGACGGAATAATGCGCACCATTGGCGGCATTATTCAAGCGAAACGAGTTATTTCCTTGGAGCACTTCTGCAAGATTTCCCTTTGTGTTGGCATCTTTATTTGTAATACCGCCGGTGACGCTATCTATAATAGCTGAATCGCCCTGCCACGAGTTATTGATAGTTCCGGGGTTGGATGAGCTCCAAGTTCCAGATTGGAGTGTCCAGCCATTGGTAGTGCCGGATTCAAATCCGCCATTGACAAATGAATCGGCAAACACTGACGCCGTCATCGCGCTGATGACTCCAACTGCAAAAATAATTTTAGACGCTTTTTTCATATAGTTCACCTATGTTTTTTGGATTGCTAAATACACTCCTGACTTAACGGGAACGAGAAATAGCACTTCTTTAAAAAATGTCAACCAAATTTTGGTCTACCGGTTGGTGGTAATCAGGTTAAGCAGATAGGCGAGGCGAATTCCGGCTTTCGTAAATTGCTCGGCGACAAGGTGTTGATTCTTGGTAATGTAGGCGGCGTCGAGCTGGCGGGCGGCACCGGTTTCTGGGATCGTGGCATAAACTTCGGTGACAGCTAGCCGGTGCGATTCCAAAGCCCAATCCGCCGGTGCGCCGGCGCTCCAAGCCTGTAATTGTGCGGCGGTCACGGCGTGGTTGAGCTGGTCGGCATATTCCGGCGCGGTCAATTTCTGGTCGCGAAGATTTTTTTCGACAAAGCGACGATCCCAAACGGCGTGAAGCTTCAGCGCCTGCGGTTCACCAGGCCAGTGCACCAACACCAAATTGCCGCCGTGGTCGCCGTGGCGTTCGGCGCAATGCAATGGTTGATGAATGTCGCCGACAAAATGCACCAGAAACTTTAAGGCTTCGATTCGAGCGGCAGAATTCGCCTGCCGGTCAGCCAGTACGTGCCGGAACTTTTCGATGGCGCTGATAACGCAGCCGGCGGGTTGCCGGCAATCGCGTTCGGGATCGTATTTCCGCGCATCAAACGGAATATCCACGTAATGCCACGGCGCAGTTTCTGGACGTTCCCGGCGGATGAAATCAGCCCAATCGGCGATGCCGGCATCGGCAATATGAATTTCAGGATTGTGAAGTTCGCGGATGAACTGGGTGGTCGCCGGTGTGAGCCGTTGCTCGGCGATGCGACCGACGATTTCGTGGCCGGCCGGTCCCCACGCCAAACCAGTCGTGGCTATGAAGCTGAGAAATATCCACCGGTAGATTCGATTCATGATTGGAATCTATCACAACCGGGTTTAAGGTGAAATGCCGAATGACACCGACCGACAGATTCCGCGAATTCGCCACACGCCGGCATTGCGTCTGGCTCGACACCGCCGCCGGGCAAGGCGTTTCGTTGCTCGCCGCCGACCCGCGCTTGGTGATTCGTGCCAAAGGCCGGCAAGTCGAAATCATCACCGCCACCGGCACTCAGCGATTCGATGCCAATCCATTTGACGCGCTCAATGCCGAACTCGCCAAAGCCACCGGTACCGCCATCGGTTATTTCGGTTACGATTTGAAAAACTTCGTCGAGAAATTACCGGCAAAAGCCAAAGACGATCTCGGCTTACCGGATTTGTGGTTTGGATTTTACGATGCACCGGTAACATTTCAGAGCGCAGCCGAAGTTTCGCCGGCCGCAACCACGCCGACCGCCGGTTATCCTTCCAATTTTACTCGCGAATCCTATCGTCAAGCGGTGCGGCGTGCGAAAGAATACATCGCCGCCGGCGACATTTATCAGGTGAATCTGTCGCAGCGGTTTCAAGGTCCGGTGGATGCGCCGGCACCGGAGGTTTATCTGGCATTGCGCGCCGCCAACCCGGCGCCGTATTGCGCTTATCTCGACATCGGCGATGCGCAGATTTTGTCGTCGTCGCCGGAGTGTTTTCTCAAACTCGATGGCCAGCAAGTCGTCACTCGTCCAATCAAAGGCACTCGACCGCGTTCCGTGAATCCTGCCGAATTGCTCGCGTCGCCGAAGGATAACGCGGAACTTTTGATGATTACCGATTTGGAACGCAACGACCTCGGACGCGTCTGCGAATTTGGCAGCGTGCACGTGCCGGAGCTGGTGCGCGTGGAAAGTTTTGCGACTGTTCATCATCTCGTCGCCACGGTCGCCGGCACGTTGCGCCGGGGAGTGAGTCATGTGGATTGCGTTCGCGCCTGCTTCCCTGGCGGCTCGATTACCGGCGCGCCGAAAATCCGTGCGATGGAAATCATTGACGAACTCGAACCGCACGCTCGCGGAATCTACACCGGTGCGATTGGATATTTCGGCGCCGATGGCCGGTCGCATTTCAATATCGCCATTCGCACGGCGGTGTATCAGCCGGGTGGACGCTTGACGTTTCAAGCCGGTGGCGGCATCGTGGCGGACAGCGATCCCGACGCCGAATACGATGAGACGCTCGCGAAAGCTGGAGGAATTTTCAATGCCCTCAACCAATTACGCCTACGTCAACGGTAAATTTGTTCGCGACCAAGAAGCGGTCGTCAGCATTGCCGACCGCGGATTTCTTTACGGCGACGGCTGCTTCGAAACGATGCGCGTCTACGACGGGCGGATTTTCCGGTGGACTGAACATCTCGCCCGATTGTTCGACGGCCTGAATGCGCTCGGCATCGAAGCCTTGCTCTCACCGGCGGAATTGCGTGCGGCATGCCAGGCGTTGCTGCGATTGAACGATGTGCGCAACGGCGTGGCGCGGATTTACCAGAGCCGGGATTCCATTGTGATTACGGTGCAACCGCGCGAATTTCTGGCGCGTGAAATCTACGCCATCGTCAGCACCATCCGGTTGGATAACCGGCTATCGAAGTTCAAAACCGCAAACCGGTTACCGTACATTCTCGCCCAGCGGGAAGCCGAACGCGCGGAGGTCAACGATGCCGTGCTGTTGAATCACGCCGGCCAAGTTGCGGAATTCACCGCCAGCAATCTATTTATCGTCAAAGACGGCACGCTGCTCACGCCGCCGTTGACCGATGGCCCGCTCCCCGGTATCACGCGCCAAGTAGTGTTGGGCTTAGCGGCAAAAGCGAAGCTGCCGGTGCGCGAGTTGAGTTTTGGCCCGGAACTTCTGCCGGTCGCCGACGAAGTCTTTGCGACTAACAGTTTGATCGAAATCGCGCCGGTTCTGACGTGGGGCCGCCCCGGTAAATTCACGCGCCGGCTACAAACACTGTACCGGCAGGCTGTGCAAGAGCTTGAAAGCGCACCGGAAGATGTTTGACATCGTTTAGGCCGAACGAGTAATCTGGCAAAAGTCTGAGATAGAAAAATCGTACCGAAAGAGGAAAAGTCCATGATGACACGCAAAAGTCTAATTGCTTTGATGGGAGCGACGCTCCTGCTCGCCACCGCCAACGTACAAGCGCAATGTCTTCCGACCACACTTCCGGGAGTAGGTTTGGCCACGCGCCCGGTTTCATATTGGTTCACCCACGCTTACACAAATGTGGATGGCTTCGCCACGTTGGAACAGGCAATTTATTTTAATGGTGGAAAACTGAAACTCGGATTTATGTGTCTGCCGCAAAACTATAATTACGCCGGTGGCGACACGAACTTAAACACCTTGATGGAAGCGGTGGGACTCTATCGCCACTCCACCGCCACGACCGGCGATGGTAAAACGGCTTCATCGTTGTGTCAGGCGCGTAAGCAGATGGCCGCCGAACTCATTGCGGCGCTGGCTAATAATATCCTACTCGGCACGACTCCATCGAATATTAATGTGGTCGCCGGCTACCAGTTTCCCAACAACTTGATTGACCAAGCCGGTGTTGCCGCTGCCGGATATGATTCTGGCCAAATTGTGACTTTGACGGCACTGTTGCGCAAGTTCAATAACTGGGGCGCGAGTCGCACGATTACCAATATCGTTCCCGAAATGAAAAAGCCGAACACCACCGCCTTTTTGAATTCCATTTCGATTGACCCGACTGCCTACGCAACCTGCCCGGGAATTAACGACAGTTGTGCGACTGCGGAAGTCTTGATTTTCCCAACCAATAGCAATCCATTTGCGGTTCTCAAGGTTCAACGGTCAGTGGATTTGCGAAAATACCCAAGTGGCGCGGCTTTCTGGACGGTAATGCCCGGCACCGGTACCCGGCATTATACCGCGACGACCAAAGGAAGTAATTTCAAAACCGCTTTGAGACAAGGCACGAGTTGCAATAATAGCTATGTTGGGAGCGGATCGCTTCAGACCAACTCTTTTCAGCCGCTCGTGATTACCGCTCAAAACGGTGTTCAAAACTGGTTTACGGCTTATGGATCAGGCGATATAACAGGTGGCTCATCGAACGTTTGGGATTCAAGTGGCCCTTCCAATATCGTAGTGAGCTGGGTGTCTAAAACTGTGGTCGGTAACGTTCAGTTCACGTTGACCGTTCCGTAACGGCGGTTAGCGTTGCCGGAGAATCCAGTCGGCAGCGGTGATGATATCGGTAGCGACAAAGTTCGGTTTTACTTCGCCTTTGGCGAGCGTTGTTTGACCAGCACCGGTTAAAACCAAAACCGTTCGTGTACCGGCACTCTGACCGCATTGAATATCGCTCGCCCGGTCGCCAATCATAAAGCATTGCGCTAAATCCAAACCGTATTCTGCCGCCGCATCCAGCAATGACTTCGGTTTCGGTTTCCGGCACTCGCAGTTATCTTCCGGATGATGTGGGCAAACGTAGTACCGGTCGATTTTCACACCGGCGGTCGCAAATTTTTGGTCCAGCAAAGTGTGAATTTCCTCCACGGCTTCTCGTGTAAAATATCCGCGTCCCACGCCGGATTGATTTGTCACCACAAACAGCCGGTATCCCGCATCCTGCAACCGGCGCAACGCCACCGGCGCCTCGGCCAAAATCACCACCCGGTCGACGTGCCCGACGTAATTCGTGTCCACCATCAACACGCCATCGCGATCTAAAAAAACAGCTCGGTTGCTCATTGCCGCGCGATTGTAAAGAGATTTTCCCACCCGGCAAGCGCAGACTCGCCGCTTGCCGTTTCTGATTTGCCGGTTACAATCGCCGTGTCATGACCGGCGCGACTAGCGATTTCAATCTCCGACGTTGGCTGGCCGGCGGCTGGGCGGCGGCCATCGCCATTATTTTTCTTTTCCGATATGACGCTTGGCTCAATCCGCTCTGGCTTTGCCAATCTTTACCGACCTTGCGACTCGGTCAGCATTTTCTCGAATGGCGCGATGCTGCTTGGTGTCTTGCCGTTTTCGCCACCGCCTTCGCCGCCGGTAGCGTGCTGATTGACCGGCTTATTCGTGAACGAACTTTACTCACCGGTTTGTTTGCGCTCGGCGTTGGATTGTGGTTGATGGCCACCGGTATTCTAATCATCGGCGTATTCTCAGCGGCGAAAACCGTTTGGATTTTTCTTCTCGCCGGCGCGTGGTTCTTCCCGGCGCCGCGCGCCTATTTCCGGAATCTCCACCGGCCGCAAATCAACGGTTGGCTGCTGCTGATTGCCGTGGCGGCGATGCTGTGTCTGGCCGGCGCGCTCACGCCGCCGTTCGAGTATGACGAACTCGAATACCACCTCGGTGCGCCGAGCGAATATCTCAAAGCCGGGCGGATTATTTTTCTGCCGCACAACTTTTACTCCAATTTGCCGCAACTTACTGAAATGCTTTACCTGCTAGCGCTCGTCATGCGCTCCGGTATTGCCGCCAAACTTTTGCATTTCAGTTTCGGCCTGCTGAGCGCGGCGGCAATCTTCGCCGTTGCCGGTAAACTTTGGTCGCGGCGCGTCGGCGTACTGGCGGCGGCGCTATTTTACTGTGTGCCGTTTGTTCAAGACCTGAGCCAAACCGCTCGCGTGGATTTGGCGACGACATTTTTTGCGACGCTCGCGTTCGGCGGCGTATTGCTGGCGTGTGATGGTGACCAATGGATTCGGCTCGCCGGTTTGATGGCCGGTGCCGCGATTGCCACCAAATGGCCGGCCATCGCAGTTGTCTTCTTACCGTCGGTGATTTTTCTTCTCGCCAGTCGCCGGTCATGGATTTCCTTTTGCCTTTTGGCGATAATTTTTATTCTGCCGTGGCTCTGTAAAAATTGGTTTCTCGCTGGTAATCCGGTGTATCCGCTCTGGTCAGCGAGCGAACATTGGAGCGCGGCGCAGGCGGCGATCTTTGCGCAAAAACATTATGCGCGGTTTGATTGGACCGGCTGGCGCGAATTGCTCGAGCGGGCGTGGCATTATTCGTTTGCGGAGAATGGCGCGGTGCCGGTGTTGTTGATGACCGCGCCGTTGTGTTTGCTAATCCGTGGCAACCGCCGATTGCGTTTAGTCGCTGGATTGTTTCTCTTGGCGTATGTTGGTTGGTGGGCGTTGACGTTCCGGCCGTGGCGGTTTTTATTTCCAGCCTTGCCATTGGCAGCGCTACTCGGAGCGTATGTACTCGAATCCGCCGGTCGCTGGTGCCGGCGTGTGGTGTTAGTGGTGCTGGTTGTCGGATTGACGCGAATGGCGTTGGTGACTCTGGCGCTGGAGCAAATACCGGGAAATGTTTTTGCACCGGTGGTTTGGATGAACGAAAACTTACCGGCAACGGCAAAAGTTCTTTACGTCGGCGAAGCGCGGATTGCGCTGGCTCGGCACGCGGTGGTTTGGGCGACGGCGTTTGATCAATTCCCGGCGGACGCGACCAACGGATTGACGCATGTGTACTGGAATTCTTCCGAGCTAAACCGGTTGCACGATCATTATGGTTATCCGCGCGGATTGGATTTGGCGTTGGTGCAGGCGCATCTCGGTCGCGAAATTTATCGCACAGAACGCGGCGCGGTGTTTGAATGGACGCGATGAAAGTTTGCCATGTGATTACGCGGTTGATTGTCGGCGGTGCGCAGGAAAATACCGTCGCCACCTGCATTGGTTTGCGAAAACTCGGTTACGATTGCGAGCTGGTAACCGGGCCGCAGACCGGGCCGGAAGGTTCGCTCGATGCCGGGATGCCGGTCACAATCGTCAACGAATTGCGGCGTGAGCTGAATCCGGTTTTCGATGTGTTGGCTTGCCGGGAACTGTACCGGCTATTTCGAGCGCGCCGGTACGACATCGTTCACACGCATTCCGGTAAAGCCGGTTTTGTTGGTCGGCTCGCGGCGCGATTGGCAAATGTACCGGTGGTGGTGCACACGATTCATGGACCGTCGTTTTACCAGTATCAGAATCCAATTGGAAATTGGTTGTTCCGGTGGGCGGAACAACTCGCTGGCGAATGGACGACGCAATTTGTCTCCGTCGCTGACGCAATGACAGAGCAATATCAAGCTGCCGGTATCACCGGTAAGTATGTGACGATTCATAGCGGCATGAATCTGGAGCCGTTTCTGCGCGTCGAGTCGCAACCGGATTTTGTCGTGGGGAAAATTGCGCGGATGTTCCGGTTGAAAGGATACGAGTATTTGTTTGAGGCAGCGCCGCGTATCGTGGCGGCGGTGCCGAATGTGAAGTTTCTCCTCGTTGGCGACGGAATTTACCGGAAACGGTATGAACACTTGGCAGAACGATTAGGATTGCGCGACCGGTTTATTTTTGCGGGATTGGTGCGACCGGAAGAAATTCCCGGTTACTTGGCGCAGATGAATGTGCTGGTGCATTTGTCGTTGCGCGAAGGTTTGCCGCGCACATTGCCGCAGGCGTTGGCCGCCGGTAAGCCGGTGGTAGCGTTTGATGTGGATGGGGCGCGCGAAGTTTGTTGGGATGGTGAGACCGGTTTTTTGATTCGTGCCGAAGATGCCGGTGGTGTGGCGACGGCGGTGATTCGGTTGTTGCAGGATAAAATGTTGGCGGCTAAACTTGGAAATCGCGGCCGGGAATTGGTTCACGCGGAATTTTCCGAAGACCTGATGGTACAGCAGATCAATGAGTTGTACCGGCGGTTGAGGCGCTGAAGATGCACTGGATTCTGGTTTATTTTTATGTGTTCGATGTCAGCTTTGGATTGGCGTTACTTTTGACGCCAATTTTCAAACGGCTTTCGGTGCAATTCGGTTGTGTGGACCAGCCGAATCTCGAACGCAAAATTCACACGCAGGCGATGCCGTTGCTCGGCGGATTTGCGGTGTTCGGTGCGTTCGCGCTGAACATTTTATTCAACTACCTCGTCGTTGTATTCGCCGGTACGCATCTCAACTTACCGGAGGATTTGAGTATCCACATTGCCGGTGTGTTATCGGTTTGGCCGAAATTTGTGGTGTTGCTCATTGGCGGATTGTTGATGGTGATACTCGGCGCGTACGACGACCGGCATGATTTGCGAGCGCGGACGAAATTGCTCGGACAAATCGGCATCGCGCTGCTTGTGGCACTAAGCGGAATGCGGGTGACGGTGTTCTTGGACAGTCAGATCGCGAGCTTTGTGTTGACGGTGTTGTGGATTGTGACCATCACCAACGCGCTGAATTTTCTGGATAATATGGATGGGCTTTGCGCCGGGGTTGGATTGGTGTGCGCGTTGTTGTTTGCGTTGGTGGCTGGGATTCAAGGTCAGTATTTTGTGTGCGTGACCGGTTTGGCGCTCGCCGGTGCGCTGTTGGGATTTTTGCCGCACAATTTCAAACCGGCGACAATTTTTCTCGGTGATGCCGGGAGTCATTTTGTCGGTTATATGCTGGCGGTGTTGCCGGTGCTGGGAACATTTTACCGACAAGGAACGCCGACGCACTTGCCGGTCTTGATTCCGTTGTTGGTGCTGGCGGTGCCGCTGTTTGACTTGGTGATGGTGATGTGGATTCGGATGAAACACGGCCAGCCGGTGTACATCGGCGATGTGAATCATTTGTCGCACCGGCTTGTGCGCCTCGGTCTGCCGCAAAGTTGGGCGGTGACGTTGATTTATCTCATCACGCTGACGCTCGGCCTTGGCGCGACAATTTTGCTTTGGTCGGAATTGACCGGGGCGCTCATCGTCATCGTGCAAGCGATTTGCATTTTGGCTATCGTGACATTGTTGGAGCGACTCGGTAGCCAACGTTGACGAACTTCCGGTAAGCTGCGAAGATACTGCGCTGATGAAATTCTACGTCACAACGCCAATTTATTACGTTAACGACCGTCCGCACATCGGGCACGTCTACACGACCACTATTGCCGACATCGTCGCCAGGTATCACCGGCTCTGCGGTGATGATGTTTTTTTTCTGACCGGCACCGACGAGCACGCTGCGAAAGTGGTGGAGTCGGCGGCGCAACGCGGATTGACGCCGCAGCAATGGGCTGACCAAAATGCGCAGGCGTTTCAGGAGACGTTTAAGAAACTCGGGATCGCCAACGACGATTTTATCCGCACGTCGGAAGACCGGCACAAGACGAAAGTGCAGCAGTATGTGGGCGAGTTGTTGCAGAGTGGCGATGTTTATCTTGGCGAGTACGAAGGTTGGTATGACGCCGGACAAGAGGAATATCTACCGGAGAATAAAGCGAAGGAATACGAATTCAAATCGCCATTCAACGGTAAGCCGCTAGTGCGGAAAGCGGAAAAAAACTATTTCTTTCGTCTCAGCCGGTACGCCGAGCCATTGCTCCAGCGCATCGCCGATCAGCCGGATTTTATTCAGCCGAATGAACGCCGGAATGAAGTCGTCAATCGGATCCGCGAAGGTTTGAATGACGTACCGATTTCGCGCACCGGTGCCGGTGACTGGGGAATCAAAGTGCCGGGTGATGACGCCCATACAATTTATGTTTGGATTGATGCGCTGATCAATTACCTCTCAACAGTGGACACACCGGAGCGGAGTAAATACTGGCCGGCGGATGTGCATTTGCTCGCCAAAGATATTTTGTGGTTTCACGCGGTGATCTGGCCAGCGATGTTGCTCGCGTTGAAACGGCCGTTACCGGCACATGTGTATGCGCATGGTTTCTGGATCAGCGAAGGTCAGAAGATGAGCAAGAGCCTCGGTAATTTCATCGACCTCGAACGGATTGACCGGTACGTGGCGGATTACGGTCTCGACGCGCTTCGGTATTATCTCGCCAGCAACGGGCCGCTGGCGGCGAACGACAGCGATTTTGCCGAAGCGAAATTTATCGAGGTGTATAACACCGATCTCGCCAACGAACTTGGCAATCTTGTCAATCGCGCCTTATCAATGCTGAACCGTTACCGGCAAGGTGTCGTTCCACAAACGACCACGGCAGATTTGCGCGCCGAGGCGGAGAAAACTTTTACGGTGTATCGGACGAGCATGGACAAGCTCGATTTGACCGGTGCGCTGGCGGAAGTGCGTTTGTTTGTGATTCGTGCGAACCGGTATGTCGAGGAAAATGCGCCGTGGAAATTGGCGAAAGCGCCGGAGCAAGCGGCGCGGCTGGATGCGGTACTTTACAATCTCCTCGAAGCGGTGCGATTGATTTCGGTGGCATTGTTGCCGGTGATGCCGACGATTGCCGGACAGATGCGCACGCAACTCGGCGTCGGTGAGTTCACTGGGAAGTTACCGGAGGAACTCGCGTGGGGCCGGTTACCGGCGGGGACAAAAATCGGAACTGTCGCTCCGTTGTTTCCGAAAAAGGTCTGATGCAACTGCCGGATTCGCCACGGTTTCATGTGGTGGAAAATTGTGCCGGCCGACCGCTGTACGTTTATCTACCGGAAGCCGCGCTGCAGAATCGCCGGAAGAAATTTCCAGTCATTTATTGCCAAGACGGTCAAAATATCTGGGACGATCCGCATTGCTGTTTCGGCCACGGCGGTTGGTATCTGAACCGGATTGTCGATGAGCTGGCGGCAGATGGGAAAATCGAGCCGGTGATTCTTGTTGGAATTCCACACAGCGAGGAACGGTACCGGGATTACGCGCCGCGCCGGAGCTTTGCGGATGGCCGGGATCAGGCGTATGTGAATTTTGTTTGCGAGGTGGCGAAGCCGTATATCGAAAAGAATTTTCCCGCGAAGAAGCGGCGTGGTGATGTGGCGTTGTTAGGTTCATCGCTCGGCGGATTGATGGCGTTGTGGTTGGCACATCAGCGACCGGAACAATTTGGGAAAGCGATTTGTTTGTCCGGTGCGTTTCAAGTGCGCGACCGGCAACGGTGCGCGTTCGTGGATTATCTCACCGGCATCCCGCACCAAAATTTACAGATTTATCTCGACAGCGGCACGGTAGGCGATGGTGTGATGTTGACGCGAAAAGTTGTGGCGCAATACCGGGCGCGCGGCTGGCGTGACGGCGCGGACTTGCTGTATTTGGAGGCGAAAGGCCACGAGCACAACGAGCGTTGCTGGCGCGATCGCGTCTGGCGGGCGTTGGTGTTTCTGTTCGGACCGGGCGCAAGCGCACCGCGTAGTTGATGGAATTCGTACAGCCCGGCGGGTCACCCTACCGGTTTGAGCCGCCCAATCCGCGCCGGTAACACAAATTCACGCCTATTCACCCCTATTCACAGTTGCTCATACCTAAATCAGTTCGTCGATAGCCCGCCAATGGGGAAATGTAAGCGCGGGGACAGAAAGTGCGGGGTCTGACTACCGCACGTGGGGTGTCGCAAGCTCGCAAACAGGTGTTAGCAATGTTCACGCACTGGTTTATACCGGGGCTAGTAGCACTGAGACTCTACGCGGTATTGGCAACACGGTTTATACAACCGGCGCGTCGGTGGACCCCTACTATAACGATGCGCTAGGGAGTAATCGTCGGAATTTTGGCGGCACACGATTCCAACCGACAGATGTTGAGTGGTTTGCAATCGAGCACAACCCGACCAATGCGACACTCTCCTATTATCAGAGTGTGGCCATCAACGGTCGTGCGCCGGAATGGAGATGGTGCGGGACACAAACCAATATCCCAACGGCTTATATTTTTGGAATCTACGCTTATGACGGCTGGGGACTTTCCAATTCAGTTTCCTGCCGGGGGATGATACTCAAATGATGATACTACTCGCCGCACTAATGTTTTGCACCACTAACAGCACCGGGCAGGTCACGCAATGGAGTCCGGGTTATTTCGTCGGCTCAAACTGCCAGATTGAAAAGACCAATATCGTGCTGGCGACAGTGCCGAATCCAAGTTACACAACATGGCAGAATGGAGTCGGCGCGGCGTGGCGGTGGGATACTATCAACGGCAACTTTGACGTGGCGCGGGCGAATATCAGCGCGTTCCTAACAAGCACGAACTTCCCCGCCTACACCGTCGGTCAAGTCAGTGGCGCAAACCAAGACGCTTGGACGATTAACGCCGCGCAGATTATCGGAACGCAACCCCCCGCAACTTTACCAGCGCAATGAACTACACTGAGATTATCAATCAAGTTGTGACGATCTTCATACCTTAAAAGGCTATTTGCAGTCCATCAAACTAGGCTTAATCTTATCTCTTTAATGGTTGTCCAAACCAGCTTTTCACGCCTGATTGCTCAAACCAACGTGAAAATTGCTCAAACCTGATTGTGCGCTACAACTCAGTAGTTAAAATTTTTTTCAAAAAGTTATTGACGCTGTGGCGAGTTTGTGGGAGAAAGTGGGGAGTAGTGGGGATTGGTGGTGACAAGGAGGTGCCACGAGTCCAAAATGGTTAAGACATTAAAACGGACGGTGTTTGTCGGCGAGTTCCGGCATGCGGTTGACGAGAAGAACCGACTGGCAATCCCGGCAAAATGGCGAGCTGCGGCGAGTGGCACTCAAGAATTCTATGTGTTGCCGTTGCCGGGAAGTCATTTGTATGTCTTGCCGGAATCCGCAATGGAAAAAATGTTGGAGAAGGCGGACGATATTTCCATTGGCGAATACGAGCGGCGGAATGCGTTGCGGATTATTGCCGGCGGTGGTCATGCAACACCAGTGGATAAGCAGGGGCGAATTTTACTGACGGAGAAGTTGCGGAAACATGCCGGGATTCAGAGCGATGCAGTCTTGGTTGGAGCGTTAAAGGGATTTGAAATCTGGTCACCGGCGCAGTACGAAAAAATCAACAAGAGCTCGACGGCAGAATTTGCCACGTCGGCTAAGGCATTAGGAATTTGAGGTAACCCATGACACGCGATGGCATAGCTGGTTTGTTCAATGTAAACCGCAGCGTCACGAGTCTCGGTGGTGCTGCGCGAAGCTTTCGGATGCCGAATTTGAATCCATTTCCACGACTGGAGCCGCCGGCTCCGCGAGTGATTACCGGCGGAACGTTGGCGGCGGGGAGTTTGCCGGAGATGGTTTCGGATTTGATTGATGAGTCGGCGGTGTACGCCGTGGAAAACGTGAAGCGCGAGCGGTTTGGCCGGCGCGAGTCGCGGTCATGAAATTTTGGATCGGCAGGTTGTGAAGAGTTGGTCGGAGTGGAGTTGGGCAGTGGGAAATAAATTTTTACCAATTTCACCTACCGAATGACCTACCACCTACCGGTCTTGTTGAAGGAAGTCGTGGAGCAGTTGCGGCCGCAGCGGGGCGGGTTGTACGTGGATTGCACCGTTGGCGGCGGCGGGCACGCGGAAGCGATTTTGCGGGCCAGCGCGCCGGATGGCCGCGTGATTGGATTGGACTGTGACGACGAGGCGCTGGCAGCCAGCCGGGAACGGCTGGCGGCGCACGAAGGGCGCGTGCAATTGATGCGCGCAAACTTCGCCGAGTTGCAGGAGACGTTAATGAGTCTGGGTGTGACAGCAGTGGACGGACTGGTGTTTGACGTGGGCGTGAGTTCGCGTCAGTTCGATGAACCGTCGCGCGGGTTCAGTTTTCAGCGCGAAGGTCCGTTGGATATGCGGATGAATCGCAGTGCCGGTCAATCAGCCCAGGATGTTATTCGCGACGCGAGTGTAGAGGAGTTGACGCGGATTTTTCGAGTGTATGGCGAAGAGCGCCGCGCCCGGGCGATTGCAATTCGGATTGATCGTGAACGCGCCCGGCAACCCATTACCACGACGACGCAACTAGCCGGTGTAGTGGAGCAAGTGCTCGGCCCGAAGCGCAGCGGAATTCATCCGGCGACGCGAGTGTTCCAAGCGTTGCGGATTCAAGTGAATCGAGAGTTGGAAAATTTGGAACGTGGATTAGTTGCTGCCGTGAATGTGTTGAAGTCCGGCGGCCGAGTGGCGGTGATTAGCTTTCACTCGTTGGAAGATCGGATCGTGAAGCAGTTTTTTGTGCGGATGAGCACCGGGTGTGTTTGTCCGCCGCAGATGGTTGGATGTTCCTGTGGGCGCAAGGAAATGATGCGCCTCGTAACGCGTAAGCCGGTGACGCCGACCTCGGAGGAGGCCCAGCAAAATCCGCGAGCGCGCAGCGCAAAACTAAGAGTCGCCGAAAAAATTTAGCGGGGTGGGGAGCCCCACCGGGAGGCGGACCAAGGAACGACTCCCGGGGTAATTTAGAAGCATGAGAAGCAATCGGAAACGCGAGTCGTTGCGGTTTGGCAATGTGGCCAAGTCATTGTTCACGTGTCTCGCGATCGCTACCGTCGGCGTCGGTTACGTCTGGCAGAAGAATCAAATTTACCGGACCGGCGACGAAATCAAAAAACGCGAAACCGCTCTTTCCGCCGCTGAGAAACGCAACACCATGCTCGCCGCGCAACTCGCGCAACTCAAATCTCCGGTCTATCTCGAAATGCGTTGCCAGCAAGCCAATCTCGGTTTGGTCGCTCCGAAAGAAACGCAAACCATTCGTTTGCTCGAACCCGGTCCTGAATGGGACGCGCGCTTCCTACCGGCGGTTCAACCGGCGGCTGCGCAAAAAAATGGCAAGCTGGTTAAGCCGGCAATGAAAGTGGTGTCATCGAAATGAAACCACTCACTCACCGGCACCGCGCGTTGATGGTTGTGACCGGTCTGTCGCTGGCCTTCACGGCGTTGGCGTGCCGGTTGGTGGACTTGCAAATTTTCCGGCACACCGAACTTAGCCGGGAAGCCGCGGCCAATCGCGAGCAAATCGTTCACCGGCCCGGCCGGCGCGGTGAGATTCGCGATTGCAATGGCAACATGCTCGCCAGCAGTCAATCCGTGCGTATCGTCGCCGCTGACCCGACCATTACGACTTCCAACGCCGCAGTCATCGCCCGGCAACTTGCGCCGTGGTTGAAGATGGATGAGGCGTCCTTGGCGACGCGGTTGACCGGTACCGGTAAGTACGTCCGGCTGAAACTGAAAGTGGACGAAGACACCGTCGCGCAAATCAAAGCGCTCAAAATCAAAGGCTTGGTTTTTGAAGATCAATTTCTCCGCACTTATCCGAATGGCCCGCTGGCGAGTCATGTAATTGGTTTTGTGGATAACGACCACAAAGGCGTTCAAGGCATCGAAGCCGGTCTGGATAAATATCTCTCCGGTGTTGCCGGTTATGAAGTGATCGAACGCGACCGGAAAGGTCGTGAGATTCGCGCCAACCGCGACGAAGAAATCGGACCGCGTGATGGTTTGAACGTGGTGTTGACCGTCGACCAAGTGATCCAGCATATCGCCGAAGTCGAATTGGAAAAAGCGATGGCGGAATTTCATCCGCAAGCTGGTGTGATTATCGTTTCACGGCCGAAGACCGGGGAAATTCTGGCAATGAGTTGCCGGCCAACGTTTGATCTGAACAATCCCGGCGCGTTCTCAGCGGATGCCCGGCGGAACCGGTGCGTGAGCGACGTGGCGGAGCCGGGTTCGACGTTCAAAATCGTCGTCTGCTCCGGTGCGATGAATGATGGCTTGATTACGTTGGCAGACCGGTTTGATTGCGAACGCGGCGCGTGGTCGTTTGCCGGTCGCGTTTTGCACGATTCACATCCGTACGGCGTGTTAAGCGTCGAGGAAATTTTATTCCATTCTAGCAATATCGGCGCGGCGAAAATCGGGATTACCAAACTCGGCGCGGCGCGTTTGTACAGCTACATCCGCGCCTACGGATTCGGACACAAGACCGGGATTGAGTTGCCGGGCGAAGTCTCCGGTATCGCGCATCCGTTGGCGAAATGGAATCCGCTTTCGATTAGCCGGATTCCGATGGGCCACGAAATTGCGGCGACGCCGATTCAGATGATGATGGCGATGAATGCGATTGCCAACGGTGGGC
>CAINDI010000131.1 GCA_903847335.1 uncultured Verrucomicrobiota bacterium
CAACTCCACTTCCGCTTCCCGTAGCTTACTGATGATCTGCTCCGGCTTGTAATGCTGCTTGGCCATGTTCCTAACCCCTTTCAGTTTCGTCCAGCAGCCAATATTCTACCATCACCACTGGACTCGTTAGGGGGCAGGTCACATCTTCTAAGTGTACGTAACGCTGTCCATAAATGTTGTATTGTTGCGGTATCGGTTGCCATCCACAACAATCATTTCCGCTTTCCCTCCCCACCCCAGCCTTAACCGATAGTCTTGCATACTCCTGAGAGCGTTTGACACTATTGAACGACTTAGCCCTTGGGGGAAAACTCTCGAAGATTCCATTAATCATTTTATTCCATACTTGGAATTAGAACTCAAACAATCGGTGGTTCCTCCAATCAAAGAATTGTGTGAATGGTATGCCGAACATTCATTAATCGTAATTGGGGACAATTAAAACCCTCACAACCAAAAAAAGGAAGTCTACCTTACAATTTACAATAAAATCAAGATTTTAACGGCATCCCATAAGGCGTGATTAGCCACGGACTGTCTACGGAATAGACGGCGCCCAGATGGCCGAGGAACCAAAGGTAGTCAGAATGATGTGATCCGGATCAGCGGGATCAAACGCCACGCGTTGGATATTGCCGAATGGAAGATCCCGGAATGGTTCCCATGTCTGACCGTCATCGCGGCTCAGATAAAGTCCACTCTCTTTGCCGCCACCTTCGCAACAGGTAAGATAAATCCAACCTTTGTGCGCCGGGTGGAAATAGCCACCAAAATGTTCACTAGCTTTCGAGACCAGCAGATTCCAGTTTTTCCCGCCATCGAGGGTGCGATAAAGTCCACCTTTCTCACGGGAGGCGGCAACCAGAATTATCCGACTATCCTCGGTGTCGACGGAAAAATCCTTCACCCAAGTCCATGGCTGACCGGTGCTAATCTTTTGCCAAGTCTCCCCCTTGTCTGTCGAGCGATACAAACCGACACCGGCCGTTGAACCCTTCGGCCGCTTACCAGTGGTAAGATTAAACAGCGTACCGTCTTTGTGGAGGACGAGCTTCAGACAGCGATACATACCGGATTCATCCAGCCCAGTATTTTTTAGCTGCCAAGTTCCACCACCATCATCAGACCGGTACACGCCACTTCCAAAAACCGAAGCATAAAGCGTACGCTTCTCCTTGGGACTATGTGGATCAACAACCACAGAAAGTGTCGCCCGTTCCACCGGAAGCGAAAGCTTCCGCCACGTGTTACCGTAATCGTCACTCACGCCAACACCACCGGTGCGATTGATGTTCACTTTGCCATAAATCGCATTCTCGTTTGGAATATCATGAACATTCGAGAATGCGCCCCACAGCCGACCCTTCACTTCCGGGTCAAACGCCAATGCGTACGTGGTGTTTTTCCACGGAATAATTTTTTGATCCCACTCCCACATGTGACCACCATCAAAACTGCGCGCGAATCCCATATCCGTGTAACAGAGGTAGCGCCGTTGCGAATCAAACGGATCAATGTAGTAGTTCCACGTCGAAGTCACCACCCAGCCGTTATTACGCCAGACACGATGGCCGTCAGCATCAGTCTTACCACCACCTTCGTGTGGAGATTTCCAAGTCGCGCCGCCATCCGTCGTTAAAAAATACCAACGCCCATGCGACATCGCGACGACATCGGGATTGGAGGCGCTGACTTCAAGATTGCGCGTCACGTCTTGATCACGATTACCGGAAACAACGGTCTGGCAGTCGAGCACAACATTACACATCATCCCCGGCTTGTTAAACCGCGGGTCGGAAAAGAAAGTCGCTCGCCAAGTCTCACCGGCATCATCCGAGCGATAGATGGTACAGTGGTTCGGTGGGAAATAGCTTGTTCCTCGACCGGAGACATAGACCCGTGTCGGCAGTTTGTCTGAAGCGGCCAAGTGCAAATATTGTGGCAGATCGCCATTCGCGAATTCACTCGTCCGTTTTGTTTCGCGATTGAGCCCAGCATTCATAATACATTGCCAAGTATCACCATTGTCTCGCGAACGATACAAGCCACCGGCAAGAACCCCATCTTTCAGCGTACAAGGAAGCGGCATAAAGAATCGTCGTCTTGCCATCCGAGGGACCGGCAAATCCAGTCAACTCACCACCGGGAAGTCCGGCCGTCTTCGATACAAATGTCTGGCCATTGTTATCCGACCGAAAGACACCCTGGTCAGTACCAACAAAGTACCGGCGCGTTGCGCCGATTGGCGTGGTGCGGTCCGCCGCAATGCGAATGACACTCCCCACTGTTCCGGCGCACGAACGCCAAGTTTTCGCAGCGTCTTCCGAAACGAAAAGACTGCTGTCAGTCCCCACAAAAATCGTCTCCGGATGATCAGGATCAACATAGATTCGCTTGACCGCTGCTCGTTTGCCAGATTCATTCCATGGTTGGCTGTCTCCGGTGGAATGCCAAGTGATACCGCGGTCATGGGTAACTCGCAATTCGCTCTGATGTAGCCAGTAAATCGTATTCGGGTCACGCGGATGAAATTCCGCTGGGCTGGTGCACTGCGAGCCAATCTCGTCGCGATGCAATATTCGCCACGCAGCACCGGCATTCGTGGTCAGAAAGGAGCAGCTCATATCACTCGACACGGTAAGCAACTGGGAATCATGCAGAGAAACGTTCGCCATGTAGATTGAACCACCGGCAGTCAAACCGACTGGTTCATACTGTCCACCCCAAGGATTCTCCGCTCCGGAGGCAAAACCCGCAATGCTGAAATAGAAAGCGAGACAATAATACATTAATTGAATAATTTTCATGTGTTTATCCATGCACCAGCAATAAAGTCGATTCCTCTTGTTAGTTTTCCTTAGGTCCGATGAGCTTGCCACTGTCTGATCGCGCTATAAATCAAGCTCCCGATGTCGCTGTAATCCGGGTTGGCATCGGTCACGACTTTGAGATTGCAGACATCGGCAGGCGCGGGCGTAGTTAAGGTAAGATTGAACAATATGAGCCCCCTGAGCACCACGCTGAGAAGTATTTTTCTTCATAATCCACTTTCCTTCATCGGTCGGATTCTGATTTCTGATTTCGAGTAATGTTAGTCTGAAGCTGGGGTGGATGGTAGATAGTGGGCTGGCGGTTGTCTAGCGTAAAAATACGTTCTAACACATAGAAGATACTGCTAGTTAGCGGTTCTAACTCTCCCATCTTTATCTAGCTGGCTCGGGAAAACGAGGTCGGGTTAATTTTACCTTTGCGACGATCTTTATCGTTCTAAAATCTACGCTGGCAAACCTTCGTTAGTTTGCCTATTCTCCGCATTTGTTACTATGACAAACACTCAAATTCGCCAATCGTTCCTCAATTTCTTTCGCGAGAAACAACACACCATTGTGCCGTCGTCGTCACTCTTACCGGACTCACCGAACTTATTATTCACCAATGCCGGTATGAATCAGTTCGTGCCAATCTTCCTCGGTCAGACGAACTGCCCGTTTACTCCCGGCCGCGCCGCTGACACGCAGAAATGTATTCGCGCCGGTGGTAAACATAATGACCTCGAAGACGTCGGTCTCGATACTTACCACCATACGTTTTTCGAAATGCTCGGCAACTGGAGCTTCGGTAATTATTTCAAACGCGAGGCGATTGACTGGGCTTGGGAGCTTCTAGTGAAACGCTGGGGCTTTCCACCGGAGCGACTCTACGCCACCTATTTCGGTGGCGACGACAAAACTCCTGCCGACACTGAAGCGCAAGAACTTTGGCTGAATTACTTGCCGCCGAGTCATGTTGTTCCCGGTAACCGGAAAGATAATTTCTGGATGATGGGCGACACCGGTCCGTGCGGCCCGTGCAGCGAATTGCACATTGACCTCACGCCGAACGGGGATGGTGGCGCGAAGTTGGTCAACGCCGGTACGCCGCAGTGCATTGAGATTTGGAATCTCGTCTTCATTCAGTTTAACGCCAATCCCGATGGCCGATTCACTACGTTACCATCCCGGCACGTGGATACCGGTATGGGTTTCGAGCGTGTCGCCGGCATCATGCAATGCACCGCCGACTTCACCGATTTCACGCGCACCATTTCCAATTACGAGAGCGACGTGTTCACGCCAATCTTTCGCCGGTTGGAAGAATTATCCGGCAAGAAATACACTTCCACTCTACCCGGCAAAGAAGACATCGCCTTCCGCGTCATTGCCGATCACATCCGGTGCCTGAGTTTTGCGATCGCTGACGGAATTGTGCCCTCGAACGAAGGTCGCGGTTACGTTTTGCGTCGCATCTTGCGCCGTGCCGTCCGGTACGGTCGTAATCTCGGTTTTCACGAGCCATTCTTTTATAAACTGGTGGATGTGGTGGTAGAAAATTTTGGCGGCGTTTTCCCGGAACTCCTTCGCAACCGCGACCGCATCCAAGCGACCTTGCGCGCCGAGGAAGAAAGTTTCAATCGCACGCTGGACCGCGGTATCGAATTATTTGAAGCGGTCGCAGCGAGCCTACCGGCGAATAATTTTCCGACTGCCGACGCATTCAAACTTTATGACACCTACGGTTTTCCGCTCGACTTAACTGAATTGATGGCGCGCGAACGCGGTTTGACCGTGGACTCCACCGGTGTCGAGAAGTTGATGGAAGAACAGCGCCAGCGCGCCCGGCAAGATCACGCGAAGAAGAAATCAGTCGTCACGGTCGCGAGCGAAGGTTTGGAAGTCGAGCCAACCAAATTCCTCGGCTACGACAATCTTGAAGCTGAAGCCGTTGTGGAAGTCGTGTCACCGGCGGAAGGTGAGTTCAGTATCATTTTCAATCAGACGCCCTGTTACGCCGAGATGGGCGGGCAAGTTGGCGATACCGGCGTGATTCACGTACCGGGACATGACCGGAGCGAAATCGGCCGGTTGCAAGTGCTCGACACACAGAAACAAGGCGAACTATTTGTCCACCGGGCGAAACTGGGGGATGGTCGCGCGCCGGAAGTTGGCGAGGCGGTGCGTGTCGCCGTGGACGCGGAGCGGCGCGCCAACATTCAGCGGCATCACACGGCCACGCACCTTTTTCACTGGGCATTGCATGAAGTCGTGAGCACGGACGCCCGGCAACGCGGCTCGCTCGTCGCGCCGGATCGATTCCGGTTTGACTTCAATCATCCTGAAAAACTTTCCGACACGCAGCTGGCTGACATCGAACGCTTGGTGAACGAACGAATCAAAGCCAACGAGCCGGTTTACTGGTGCGAAGTGCCATTTACCGATGTGCAAAAGAATCCGGGGATTCAGCAATTCTTCGGCGAGAAATATGGCGATGTTGTTCGCGTCCTTCAAGCTGGCGGACGCGCCGGTAAGTTCGACGGATTCTCAATGGAACTATGCGGTGGCACGCACGTCCGCAACACCGGTGACATTGGTTTATTCAAAATCATGCGTGAAGCTGCGATTGCCGCCGGTATTCGACGCGCGGAAGCGGTTTGCGGCAAGTTTGCTTTGGAGTTTATCGAACAGCAAAAAGCCGGCGCAGCAGCGGAGATGGAACGCGCGAAAGCGTTTGAGCAGGAGAAACAGCTTGCCAAACAACGGCAGGCGGAGATGCAGGCGAAGGCGCCGGCGATTGCCGAAGAACTTCTCGGCAAGCTGCAAGGCAATCTGTTGGTTCGCAATCTCGGCGAGGCTGATGCAAATCTGTTGCGCGCTGTCGTCGAGGCGCTGAAGCCGAAGCTGACAAGTGCCGTGGTGGTGCTCGGTGGTGTTGCCGAAGGCAAGGTGTCATTGATTTGTTACGCCACGTCCGACATGGTGAAAGCCGGTAAGAACGCCGGTAAGATTGTCGGCGAGATTGCCAAGCAATGCGGTGGCGGCGGCGGCGGGCGTCCCGAGCTAGCAACCGCCGGTGGTAAACAACCTGAAAAATTAGCGGCTGCGCTGGCCGCGGTGAGGATTTAACTATGCTCGACATTAAATTGATTCGTGAAAATCCGGAATTGGTAAAACAACGCTTGGCGACGCGGGGTCGCGGTGACGAGGCGCGCGTTGCGGAAATTGCTACGCTCGACGAGAAGCGGCGGAAGCTGGCGACGGAGAGCGATAACCTCAAATCTGAGCGCAATAAGGTGAGTAAAGAAATCGGTGTCGCGAAGTCGAAAGGGCAAGATGCCGGTCCGTCGATGGCGGCGATGAAGCAAGTGGGTGACAAAATCGCGGCGCTTGACCAGGAGATTGCGACGGTGGAAGCGCAGTTACAAAATGTTTTGCTGGTGATTCCAAATCTGCCGCACGAATCGGTGACGGTCGGTAAGGAAGCGGCGGACAATCCAGAAATGCGCCGGTGGGGAACGAAGACGGAGTTTGCTTTTCAGCCGAAGCCGCATTGGGAAATTGGCGAGAAGCTCGGCATGTTGGATTTCGCACGGGCAGCGAAAATTTCCGGTAGTGGATTTATTCTCTACAAAGGTGTCGGCGCGCGGCTGGAGCGGGGACTGATTAATTTTCTACTCGATCTGCACACAACGCAGCATGGATATACCGAGATTTTCCCGCCATTCTTGATTAAGCGCGATGCGATGATTGGCACCGGACAGTTGCCGAAGTTTGAGGAAGATATGTACCGGTTACGCGACGACGATCTTTACCTCGCGCCAACCGCGGAAGTGCCGGTTGCGAATCTGCACCGGGAAGAAATTCTTCGCGAAGACCAGTTACCAATTAATTACTGTGCGTATACACCCTGTTTCCGGCGTGAATCCGGTGCGGCTGGACGGGAAACACGGGGCATGATTCGCGTTCATCAGTTTGATAAAGTTGAGATGATCAAACTTGTGAAACCCGAAAACGGCTATAACGAATTAGAAAAAATGACGGCCAACGCTGAAAAGGTATTGCAGTTGCTTGGGCTACACTACCGGGTGATTTTACTCTGTACCGGCGACATGGGCTTTACCTCGGCGAAAACCTACGACATCGAAGTTTGGGCGCCGGGGCAGAACTCCTACCTTGAAGTTTCGAGTTGCTCGAACACTGAAGAATTTCAATCGCGCCGGGCGAATATCCGTTTCAAAGACGCGCAAGGCAAAAACCGTTTTCCACATATTCTTAACGGCAGTGGCACGGCGTTGGCGCGGTTGTACGTCGCGTTGCTGGAAACTTACCAGCAGGCTGACGGTAGCGTGAAATTGCCGGAGGTGCTTGCGTCGTATCTGGGTGGCCAAACGCACATTTGTTAGCCAAAGTTCAATCCGCACTCGCAAAATTGCTTGAACCCGGCCAGCCGTTGCTGGTCGGCGTCTCCGGTGGGCCAGATTCTGTCGCGCTGCTGGATGTGCTGGTGAAACTCGGCTACCGGCCTCACATCGCTCATCTCAATCACCAGCTTCGCGGCGCGGAGAGCGACGCAGATGCGGAATTTGTCCGGCAACTCGCCGGTAAATATGGATTACCGGTGACGATTGGTTCGCAATCAGTGGCAGCGGATGAAGATTCTTGCCGGCAGGCGCGGCTGGCGTTTTTTGAGCGGGTCGCGGCGCAAACTGGGATTCACATTTTGGCGTTAGCACACAACGCGGACGATCAGGTGGAGACATTTTTAATGCGCTTGTTGCGCGGTGCCGGGCCGACAGGTTTGAGTGGAATGCGTGCGGACCGGCAGATTGGGCAGTTGCGCGTTGTGCGACCATTATTGGAAGTGAGTCGGGTTGAAATTCTTGAGTCGCTTCAAACGCTGGGGCTGAGCTATCGCGAGGATTCGAGTAATGCGAACCGGCGGTTTTTGCGCAACCGGATTCGGCACGAGCTTTTGCCATTATTGGAGCGCGACTACAATCCCGGCATCCGCGATGTGTTGCGCCGGACGGCAGAGATTTTGCGGGCGGAAGCCGAATCGGATTCGGTCGCGGCTGAGCGCCGGTCGATTCGTGCGTGGCTGGGCGAATCGGTGAGCTTCGAACAGGTGGAAGCACTGCGGTCGTTGGCTGTGGGGGATGAACTTTCGTTGTCCGGCGGCGTGATTGTGTATCGTGATTACGATGGATTGCAAAAAGGATCCGGTCCAGCTCCGGTGGTTGGGCAGTGGCCGTTGAACATCGCCGGTGAGACAATCATTGCCGAACTTGATGCAAAGTTTGTGTTAGGCGCAGGCGGTGAACGTTTCGATGCGGAGGCGATTGGCGCAAAGCCATTCGTGCGGACTTGGCAGGACGGCGACCGGTTTCAGCCACTGGGAATGACCGGTGAGAAAAAGCTGCAAGATTTTTTTGTGGACGAAAAAGTTCCGCGCCGGCAGCGTAATCGCGTGCCGGTGGTTTGCGCGACGGATGGGCGAATTGCATGGGTGGTCGGGCACCGGATTGCGGAGCCATTCAAGGTGACCGGACGGACGCGGCGAGTGTTGGCCATCAGGTTTGAGGGTTGACAAGCTCGGCGCGGGGCGGTTATTGGCTATCTTTATGGCTTCTGACGGAAACAAGCGGGTGCGAGTTAAATTAGGTGAGCGGAGTTATGAGATTCTCATTGGTCGTGGACTGATTGAGCAGGCGGCAACTCATTTTACTGTGGCCAAACTTGGCAAACGCGGCATCATTATCGCAGACACAACGGTGGAGCCGTTGTATGCCGATAAGTTGGTGGCGGCGCTGGAGGACGGTGGTTTTTCGGTCAAGGTCTTAACGATTCCGGCGGGCGAATTATCAAAATCGCTCCGGCAGGCAAACCGACTTTTGGAAAAATTGCCAAGCTTAGGTCTCGACCGGCATTCATTTGTGGTTGGTTTGGGCGGTGGTGTGGCGGGCGATTTGGCCGGCTTCGTCGCCGGGACTTACCTGCGTGGACTGCCGTTTGTGCAAGTGCCGACGACGTTGTTGGCGCAGGTGGATAGTTCGGTTGGCGGCAAGACCGGTGTGAATCTGCCGCAGGGAAAAAATCTCGTTGGTGTGTTTCATCAACCGCGATTAGTGCTGGCGGATACCGGGACGTTGCAGACGTTACCGGTACGTGAATTGCGAGCGGGATTTGCGGAGGCAATTAAGACCGGAGCGATTTACGACGCGAAATTTTTTAGTTGGCTGGAAAAGAATTATCGTCGCGTGTTGCGCCGGGAGCCAGCGGAATTGGTAGAGACAGTGCGCCGGTGTTGTGAAATTAAAGCGGCGGTGGTCGGCGCGGATGAACGCGAAGGCGGTTTGCGAGCGATTTTGAATTTTGGACATACGATTGGTCATGCGCTGGAAGCGCTGGCGGATTTTACCGGGCTATTACACGGCGAGGCGGTTGCGATTGGGATGAATTGCGCGGCGCGGTTGTCGGCGCGACATGCGGGATTGCCGGTGGTGGAAGCGCAACGGATTGTAAAGTTATGCAAAGCGAGCGGCCTACCGGTGGTGGTTGGCGCTGGATATAATTTACCGGCATTGTACGAGGCGATGCGCTTGGATAAAAAAGCGGTGGGTGGCCGATTGCGATTTGTCTTACTGAAGCGGCTCGGCAAAGCGGTGATAAGCGACGCCATTACGGATGCGGATATCGAGGAGGTTGTGCATGAGTGCCGTTGATGAGAATATTGTTCGCGAGTTTTTTGAGTTGCACGGATTTTTAGTTTGCCAACGGCGCAAGTACATCGTTCAAACGCGACAGAAGACCGGTAACGAAGAAGTGGATTTGATTGTTTTGAATCCGGTGGCGACGCCACCGGAGACGTCGCTAGATTTTGAAATCACGCCCACAATGCTTCGTTCGGTGGCGCGCGCGGTGGTGGCGGTGAAAGGTTGGCACACGGAGATTTTTGCGCCGGGCTTGCTGGCGCATCAGCCGAAGATTTTCCGGTTTGTCGAACCGAAAGCTGTCGAGGAAGCGCGGCGATTAATTGGTGCGGATGGATTGCTAAAAATTTTGGTGATTCCCGGTTTGCCGCGCGACGCGAAGATGCGGGAACGGAGTATCGAGCTGCTGCGGGTGAAAGGCGTGGATGGCGTGATTTCGTTCCGAGCGATTTTGCAGGACTTGCTCACCGGTGTGAAGACCAACCGCAATTATGAGAAATCGGATTTGCTCCAGATTTTGCGGTTGCTGAAAAACTATGATTTGTTGAAAGAACCGCAGCTCGAACTTCGGCTGCGCAGGAAACAGTGACGCCCCGCGAAGCTTACATCGCGCTGAACATGATTGACGGCGTCGGGCCGGTGCGAGTGCGTGCTTTACTGGATCAGTTTGGGCAACCGGAGAATATTTTTACCGCGAGCCGGTCGGAACTTCAGCAGGTGAATGGCGTTGGTGCTGACACCGCCGGTAACATTGCGGACTGGCGCACCGGAATTGACTTGGATGCGGAATTGGCGCGAATTGAAAAAACCGGTGTTCGTGTGGTGACGCGTGCCGACGATGATTACCCGAAAAATCTCCGCGAGATTTATGATCCGCCGTTGGTATTGTATGTGCGCGGGACTTTGACAGAACGTGATGCGGTGGCGGTGGGAATTGTCGGTTCCCGGCGAACGACGTTATACGGACAAGAGATGTCGCGGAAGCTGGCGTACCAACTGGCGCGCGTCGGCGTGACGGTAGTGAGCGGATTGGCGCGCGGAATTGATACGGCGGCGCATACTGGCGCGTTGCAGGCGAAAGGGCGGACGGTGGCGGTGATTGGTTGTGGAATTGACATGGTGTATCCACCGGAGAATAAAAAACTCGCCGATGAAATTGCGGCGCAGGGCGGGGCGGTGGTGAGTGAATTTCCATTTGGCGTTCCACCGGACCGTCAGAATTTTCCGATGCGGAACCGGATTATTAGCGGTTGGTCGCTCGGCGTGGTGGTGGTCGAGGCGAATCTGAAAAGTGGCGCGTTGATTACCGCAAAACAGGCGATGGAGCAGGGCCGGGAAGTGTTTGCGGTGCCGGGCCGGGCGGATTCAGTATTATCACGTGGAACCAATCGGCTGATTAAAGACGGTGCGAAGTTGACTGAAGATGTCGAAGACATTTTGACCGAGTTTGAGTATTTGCTGCCGAAGCGCGAAAAGTCGGATGATACCGGTGTGCCGGTGCAGCCAGCTTTACAATTTACCGAACACGAAACGAAAGTCCTTGCGCAAATCAGCAGCGAGGAGACGTTGGTGGATGAAATTATTCGCGGGAGCGGGTTGACAAGCGCGTGCGTTTCCGCCACTTTGCTGGCGCTGGAAATGAAACGGGTGGTGCGACAGCTGCCCGGCCGGCAATACGTTCGCAATTCAGTTTAAAATTTTTACATGGCAAAAAATCTCGTCATTGTTGAGTCGCCGGCGAAAGCCAAAACGATTAACAAATATCTCGGCAACGATTATTCCGTCAAAGCTTCGATGGGACATATTCGCGACTTACCCGAAAAGGGTCTCGGCGTTGATATCAAGAATAAGTTTGAGCCGACCTACGAGGTGACAAAGACGCGGATTAAGACTGTCAGTGAGTTGAAGGCTGCCGCCAAAACTGCTGAGAAAATTTTTCTTTGTCCTGACCCGGACCGCGAAGGCGAAGCCATTGCGTGGCATCTGAGCGAGTTGTTGGGCGGACGGAAGAATCCGAATTTCTTTCGTGTGACGTTCAATGAAATTACGAAGGAAGCGATTCGGAACGCGTTTCAGCATGCCGGACCGATTGACATGAACCGCGTGGATGCGCAACAGGCGCGGCGCGTGCTCGACCGGATTGTGGGGTATCAGATTTCGCCGTTGTTGTGGAAGAAATTGCGCGGTGCTCGAAGCGCCGGTCGTGTGCAGTCGGTTGCGGTGCGGTTGATTGTCGAACGCGAACGGGAAATTCGAGCATTCAAGGCACAAGAGTATTGGTCGATTGATGCGGCCTTGCAAAAAGCGGTAACCCAATTGCCGGCACCGGTGTTGAAGAAGTTTTCCAAGTCGAACGAGGAAGAAACGCAGGAAAAACAGTCGTTACCGGCGGATTCATTCCTTGCCAAGTTGCACAAAATCGAAGGCGAAAAGTTCTGGATTGGTAGTGAGCCGCTGGCCGACGCGATTCTTGATGAGTTGCAAACGGCTGACTGGATTGTCGCGAAACTCGATCAGCAGACGCGGAAACGTTATGCCGCGCCGCCGTTCATTACCAGCACACTTCAGCAATCGGCGTCGAGTGGCCTCCGGATGTCACCGGATCAGACGATGCGCATTGCGCAGCAACTTTATGAAGGAATGGAAGTCGGCGCGGAAGGTTCGGTTGGTCTCATTACTTATATGCGTACCGACTCGGTGAACGTCTCCCGCGAGGCGCAAGCCGATACGCTGAAGTTTATTGTTGAACAATTCGGTAAAGACTACGCGCCGGAGAAGCCAAATTTCTACAAGAGTAAAGGCGGCGCACAAGAAGCGCACGAAGCAATTCGTCCCACGAGTGTCCGGCGGACACCGGAGAGTGTGGCGCGCTACCTCGACGACCGGCAACTGGCGCTTTATAAATTGATTTGGCGGCGGTTCGTCGCCAGTCAAATGTCACCGGCAGAGATGTTAGTAAAGTCGGTGGAAATTACCGCGCACGCCGGACGAAAGCACGATTTGATTGCGCTAGGTGGGACAATTCACCCAGACGACAGAGCGAAGAAATCCCCATTGAATCAGTCAGCTTTTCGTGATTACACCTTCCGTATTTCGGGAACGGAAATTACGTTTCCCGGTTTTCTTAAGGTTTACGGCGTTGATGAAGGCGACGAGGATAAGCGCGCCGATGATGATGCCAACCAGCGAGTGCCGGCGTTGGCGGTTAGCGAGAAGGTGAATTTGTGCGAGCTGCGTCCGGAACAACATTTTACGATTCCGCCGCCGCGTTACTCGGAGGCGACGCTGATCAAGGCGCTCGAAGAGCTTGGGATTGGCCGGCCGAGTACATATGCGCCGACAATGAAAACGATTATTGACCGTAAGTACGTCGAGAAAGAGAAAAGTAAACTCAAGCCGACCGACATCGGCGAACAGACGAATGATTTGTTGGTGAAGACGTTTCCGAATCTGCTGGATGTGAAGTTTACCGCGCAAATGGAAGAGCAGCTCGATGAAGTTGAGGCGGGGAAGGTGGAATGGCACGAATTGCTTCAGCGATTCTACGATGATTTCAAACCGACACTCGACGCGGCTTTGGAGCAGAAAAAGATTCCGACGGAGTTGAAATGCCCGGAATGTAAGAAGGGGAAATTAAATATCACTGAAGGTCGCCGCGGTGAGTATCTGACTTGCTCAAAGTATCCAAAGTGTAAATTCTCCAGCGACTTCTCGCGCGAGAATGACGAGATTCAAATCGTCGAAGCTGAGAAGACCGGTGTCGTCTGCGAGAAATGCGGTTCGGAAATGGTATTACGCATGGGTAAACAAGGTGAGTTTCTCGCCTGCTCAAAATATCCCAAGTGTAAAACTGCGATGAATTTTTCGCGCGACGACAAGAATCAAATCGTTCCGCTTCTCGCTGTTGACACTGGTATCGCTTGTAAAAAATGCGGCAAGCCGATGGCGATTAAGAAAGGGCGCAACGGCGAATTTCTCGCTTGTACCGGCTATCCCGATTGCAAAAGTACGACGAATTTTGAACGCGACGAGAGTGGAACAATCAAGCCGTCCACCGGTGCGGAAACCGGTGTGACTTGCGCCAAGTGCAATAGTCCGATGGTCATTAAACGCGGTCGGCGCGGCGAATTTCTGGCGTGCAGCGCGTATCCGGAATGCCGGAATGCGATGCCGTTTGAGCGGTCGGCAGATGGTAAAATTATTCCGAAACCGAAACCGGAGATTGTGTTACCGGAAGCCGTGGCGGAGTTCATTGCCGCGGCCAAGTGCGACAAATGCAGTAAGCCGATGACGCTGAAGCAATCGTTCGGACGATTTTTCTTGGCGTGTTCTGGTTATCCAAAATGTAAATCCTCCGGTAAGTTTCCGCCGGACATTGCCGAGGCATTGAAAGCGGTGACGCCGAAGCGTGAGCCGAAGGCCGCGCCGGTGCTCACTGAGCATAAGTGTGAAAAATGCGGAGCGCCGATGGCGATTCGTTCCAGCGCACGCGGACCATTTCTCGGTTGTACCGGTTATCCGAAATGTAAGAATGCAAAACCATTACCGGAGGAACTCAGTGCGCAGGCACCGGCTCCGGCTCCGAAAGCTGCGCCGGAGATGACTGACGAGAAATGCGAAAAATGCGGAGCGCCGATGTTAAAACGGCAAGGCCGGTTCGGAGAATTCCTTGGTTGTTCCGGTTATCCGAAGTGCAAAAATCTCAAAAAAATCGCGAACGCCTAGCCGACGCGCTGGCGGACGGGTTTCTCAATTACCTGCGCGTCGAGCGGAACTGTTCTCCGCTAACGCTCCGCAACTACGCGGCTGAGATTGAGGGTTACCGGGCGTGGCACGACAATAAAACGCAAGTACCGGTGGACTGGACACGGGTGGATGCGTTTCAAGTTCGCAGTTATCTTGTTCACCTCAGTGAGCGCCGGTATGACCGGACGACGATTCATTTAAAGATGTCGGCGTTGCGAAGTTTCTTCCGGTGGCTGGTTCGGTCGGAACGGATGAAGCAAAATCCAGTTGTCGGGCTGACGTTGCCGAAATTGCAGCGCAAGCTGCCGAAATTTCTGACGATTCAACAAATCGAAGCATTACTGAATGCGCCGTTGGCCGAGAAGAAAGCGGAAAGCCAGTTAGCTGTCTGGCGCGACAAGGCGATCTTGGAAGTGCTGTACAGCGGCGGCTTGCGGATTCACGAACTGACTGGCTTGAATGACGATGACCTTGACCTCCTTGGTGAAGTGGCACGAGTGCGAGGGAAGGGGAAGAAGGAACGGTTGACGCCGCTCGGTGCGCCGGCCATCGAAGCGGTGCAAAAATATCTCGAACTCCGGCGGCGCAGTGCGCGTGGGCCGTTATTTGTGAACCGGTTCGGCGGTCGGTTGACCATGCGGAGCGTCCAGCGGATGCTGAAGAAATATCTACTAGCGGCTGGTCTTGATCCGTCGCTCACGCCGCACAAGCTCCGGCATTCGTTTGCGACGCACATGCTGGATGCCGGTGCGGATTTGCGGAGCGTGCAGGAACTACTCGGCCATGCGAGTCTTTCGACGACGCAAATCTATACGCATATCACGCCGGAACGGTTGAAGAAAGTTTATGACAAAGCGCATCCGCGCGCCTAGTTTGAAATAACATGAATGCGAAAATACTAACCAGTACAACGCCGGTTCCGAGTTGGTGGACCAGTCGCACAACACAAATTGCAGAGTTCTTAAAACAGCGCGTTAATCCAAGTTGCTTACATACGCTGGCGGTGTCACCGGGGCAACGCATGGTGCAGTATGCAGCTTATGGTGAGGCGGAGCCGCACTTGCGCGGTACGGCGAACTTCAATTCTGCGCTGGGTGCCGGTGATGCGAATGCTTATTTTCGCCGGGAGTCGCGCCGCTATCCTTGTTTGCTTATAGTCGCCGGTGTGCATGGTGCGGAGGTCGAAGGGATGGTTGGCGCGTTATCTATTCTTAGTATCGTGGAAACTGGGAAAGACTTACTCGGTCGCGCTCAACCGGGCCTCGCTGAGAGACTTCGTCGACTCCGCTTACTTGTGATTCCGCTCGCGAATCCTGACGGTCGCGAGCGTGTGCCGTATGATGGTTGGATTGGATTGCCAACTGCTGAAATGCATCGAGTGAATCAGGGAACTCGTCGAGATGGCACGCTTTACAACTGGCCGCATTGTAAAAAAATCCATCCGATGCGCGGCGATGTTGGTTGTTTTGGAGGCTATTTCGATGATGCCGGTGTGAATCTGATGCATGACGAATGGTCAGCGCCGATGAGTATTACGACTCAAAATCTGTTGAAGCTAGTTCGTGACGAAGCTCCCGATATTGTCTTGAACTGTCATAGTCACGAAGGCGTTCCGTTCATGCTTCCGCTTGCGTATGTACCGGCGATGGTGGAGAAACAACTGCAGGATTTTACCGCCAATTACTACACGCAATTAGATCGGGCCGGTATTCCTCATAAGAATTCTCTGCCGCCACTCTTAAGCCAAGAACCAGCCAGCGTTCCGCCGCAAGCCTTGAACTTAACGAGCCTGCTCTATCACACTGGTGCCGCGTTACCGATGACGTTTGAATCACCGCACGGTCTGATTGACCAGTCTGGCCTGTTCAGCTATCAGCAGATTTTGGATTTGCATCACCTGCTAGTCGAAACTGCCGCCGATTGGTTGTTGAAATCTCAACCACCGGTGCGAGTAAATCCATAACTAGCCCGGTAATCTGTCTAGCCGGAGAAAAAAACTACGCTTTGAATTCTTCAAATAACTTATAGTCCACTGCAAATGCTTTTCGAGGAATCAGACCAAACTCAAACTGCTCACACATCTCGATTAGTTTGTCACCATCCACCAACTCGATGGGTGGTGCTCCATCTCGTCTCGCTTCCTTTTTTGCCTCTAGCGTGAATGTACCGGTGGTAATGATGATACCTTTGTCAGCTCTGCCCGTCATTGCGCCGCGAAAATCTCGAACCTGCGAAGGCGTTACCACGCCATCGTATCTCTTGCACTGAAAGAGAACATAGAAACTCACAAGCGGATTCACAGCGAGGATGCCGTTGCCATCAATTCCGCCATCACCGCTACGGCCGGTAATATTGACCTGTTGAAAGCCTCCTTCTCGGAGTAGGCGTTGGCAAAAACGCTCGAAGCCAGCGGGCGAAATTGTCTTTAAGTTTCGTAATAAATCCTCCCGGTAGTCTGTGGCCTCTAAAACCTTTTCGCTACTATCATCTTCGGAAATCTCCGATTTGTGGCGTTCTTTGGCCATCGCTACGACTGAACTACGTACAGCTCGAATAGCCGTAGAATAATCAAATTTTACAAGGTCAAGCGCTCTACCTTTTTCAGTCAGAGTCCACACACCGCGACTTGAGGAATCCATAAAACCAGCACGAGTCATGTAGAATCTCGCCCACTGAACTTGGTTTTCGATGCGTGATTGTCCATTCTTATTTACCGCCTGTTGTTCAGCTTCAGGAATTTTAAGTTTTTCAATCACTGCATCGACTACTTCCGACGCATTTCCCGAACCACCCATATCTTTCATAGTCTGAAGTATAGGAATACAGAAGCGCGCAAACTCCGCAGCTACCGGTTTTGTCATAATGAATTTTTCCTTTTCAGAGATTTCTAACCACTATGTCTGATACGGACGATGTCATCGTCTTTGTCTGTGATGAGCAAGCGACTGGTTTCTTTGGGTTTACTTCGTCAGGCCGGCGCAGAAAGCTTCAATGCGGTCGAGACCTTTGGTGATGTTCTCCATCGAACAGGCGTAGCTCAATCGCATATGAGCGTCGGAACCGAACGCGATACCGGGGACGCAGGCGACTTTCTGCTGGTCGAGAAGTTTATCGCAGAAGTCAGCGCTGCCGAGACCGAAGCTCGAAATGTTCGGGAGTACATAGAACGCGCCCAATGGTTTGACACAGGTGATGCCGGGAATCTTAGTGAGCCGGTCGTACATGTATTCGCGACGGCCGTTAAACGCTTTGACCATTTCGCCGATGAAACTCTGGTCGCCTTTCAAGCCGGCGAGCGCGCCTTTCTGGGCGAAGCTGGTCGGATTCGAGGTCGAGTGCGATTGAATGGAATCAATCGCGACGGCGATGCTGACCGGTGCGGCGATATAACCGAGGCGCCAGCCGGTCATCGAATAGGCTTTGCTGAATCCGTTGACGGTGATGGTGAGATCGTAGATTTCCTTGCTCAAGCCGGCGAGACTTGTGGAAACCGCGCCATCATAGGTAATTTTCTCGTAGATTTCGTCGG
>CAINDI010000132.1 GCA_903847335.1 uncultured Verrucomicrobiota bacterium
AATAATTTCGTGCAGCGTGATTCCCATCGGCACTTCGATGAGACCAGCGCGGTCAATTTTGCCGGCGAGCGCGAAAACTTTTGTGCCTTTGCTCTTTGCTGTTCCGAGCGCCGCAAACGCCGCTGCACCATTGCGAATAATCCACGGAATCATCGTGAATGTTTCGACATTGTTGATGAGTGTCGGTTGCTGCCACAAACCGCAATCAGCAGGGTAGGGCGGTTTGATGCGCGGAATCCCGCGCCGGCCTTCGATGGATTCGATTAACGCTGTTTCTTCGCCGCACACAAATGCGCCGGCACCTTCAAAAATGTGAAGTTTAAAATTGTCGAGAAAACCGCGTTCCGTCAGCACTCGAATCGCTTCGCGCAACCGGCTGACGGCGCGCGGATATTCGGCGCGGACATAGATGTAACCTTCCTTGGCGCCGACGCAATGCGCCGCGATGAGCATTCCTTCAATCACCCGGTATGGGAACGATTCCATCAACATCCGGTCCATGAACGCGCCGGGATCGCCTTCGTCGCCATTGACGATGACGTATTTCACGCCATCTTTTGAAACTGCATTTCGGACTCGCGACCATTTCACGCCGGTTGGGAAGCCGGCGCCGCCGCGCCCGCGAATCCCGCTCGCAGTGACCGCCGCGATGATCTCTTCCGGTTTCTGGTTGAGTACTTGACTGAGCGCATTGAATCCTTGATGCGCGAGGTATTCGTCGATGTCGAGTGGATCCATGATTCCGAATCCTTCCGTTGCGATCCGGAATTGCCGGTCCATAAATGCGGTGACCGGTTGCTTGCTGACATCGAGCGTGTGTCGGCTATTTTTTTCGAGGCCACCATTACCGGTAACAAAATGTTCTAAAGTCCGGTCCATCCATTGTGCGAGCCGGCGGCGCCGACTCATCGGCCGGAAATGCCGGCGGACAATTCCTTCCGCTTCGTCCGGTCCGACTTTGGAATAAAATGCCGCCGGTCCGTTTGGTAATCGAACTTCGACAATCGGCGTCTGGTGACACATTCCAACGCAGCCGACGCGTTTCACTGTCACGTCGATGCCGAAATCGCTGACTGTCTGCCGGAGAAGATGAAATAATTTATCGCTGCCTTTGGCCATGCAACACGAACCGAGGCCGACGCGAATCTCTGCGCCATGACCGTTCCGGTGCGCAGCGATGGCATCCACGTCGGCAGTTTTTTCGTGTCGGGTCGCGCGAAAATCTTCAATCATCGAGTGAATCGTGTCGGCAGTCAGATGTCCGTAAGTTGTGTGATCCAGTTGCACCACCGGCGCGAGCGTGCAACAACCGAGACAAGCAACGCGTTCGACGGTGAACTCATTGTTCGGACAGGTATCACCACCTTTTGGAGTTTTCAGCAGGCGGTTGATGTGATCGTGAATGTTTTCCGAGCCAGTCACGTGACAAGCTGTCCCGTGGCAAACGCGCAGAGTGTGTTGGCCAGCTTCCTGGAGACGAAACTGATGATAAAAAGTTGCGACGCCAATCAAGTCGGCGAGTCGAATGCCGGTGACTTCGCTGGCTCGACGCAGCGCCGATTCTGGCAGGTACCGGTACTCACGTTGAATGCCTTGCAAAATCGGAATCGTCGCCGCCGGCGCGTGCCCCGTCTTCGTCAGTAGACGATCCACAAAATCCGCATAGGACGGCGTGGTGTTCATTTCGCTTGGCTTTCGATACAAAATAAATTCTGGTGGCCGCGCACAAACAGCCGCCGGTTGCGCGGCACCGGACTCGCATTGCATTTCTCGCCCAACTCGAACTTTCCAAGTTCCCGGTAGCTGTCACCCGGTTCGACAAGATATGCAACTCCCTTGCGACTGAGTAAAATTAGTGTTCTGCCGGCGATTGTCGGCGAGGCGTAAAAAGTGTCATTCATGTCGTGCGTCCACAGCGCTTTACCGGTGGCCAATTGCAAGCAAGTCAGCGTTCCGCTCGGATCAATCACATAACACCGTTGGCCATCGCTGACCGGGCTGGACGCGTCTGGCACGCCATCGGTGGTGTGCCACAAAATATTCGTCGTGCCGGGTTGAACCCCAATCACTGCAGTATTCGGCGCAACGGCGACGACGATGTTACCAGCTAAAATCGGTGACGGCGCGCAATCGCTTTCGATTCCCAGTGTGCGCCATAATTCCGTTCCGTCCATCGGATTGTAGGCGATGATGAACGGCGACGCGCAAGTGAGTAATTGCGCCTGACCGTTCCACTCGACAATGACCGGCGAAGTCCATGAACCAGCCACCGGTCGTTTGACTTCCCAAAGTTGCCGCCCGGTCCGCGCCTCCAGCGCCAGCAACCGCGATTGGCCATCCGCCGGATCGCCAATATCAATTTGGATGAACAATCGGTCCCGGTATAGCGCCGGTGACGCGGCATAGCCGTAGGAATTTTCCAGTGAACCAAGATTTTTCGACCACGCCAGCTTGCCGTTAAAATCATACGCCGCCGCGAGTCCATCTGGGAAAACTGCATACACTCGACGGCCATCCGTAACCGGTGTCGGTGCAGCGAGGCCGGTGTCGTCTGTGACTTTGGGTGCTGGTGGTTTAGTTCCGGGTGAGGTGACCGACCACACTAATGTGCCGGTCAGTGCATCAAACTTGAAAATGCGATCTTCTTTATCGGTTGCGCCGGTCAGGAAAACATTATTGCTCCAGATAATTGGTGAACTCATTCCCGGCGCCGGCACCGCTGTTTTCCAAACCACGCGCCATGGCAAGGCGACATTTGCATCCGCGTCATTACCGTTACCGTTTGGGCCGCGAAATGACGGCCATTGGAGGCGAAACTCTTCTTCGGAAACCGGTGATTCCATGACGATTTCGCGTTCCGGCAATCGCACCGGTGTCAGGAACGCCAACACTGCGCCGAACGCCACGAGCGCAAAAATACCGGCGACGCCATATCTGGCGAGCTGATATTTTTCCGGTTGCCGTGCGCCCCACGCTAACGGATTGGGCGTGTTTGGCCGGAATGTTCGGTGGGCGCAAAGTAGAAATACCACCAATCCGCCGATTAACGCCCGGGCGGTTTGATGCGAAAGATTAAGCCGGTCAAAAGTTTCCCGGCGCAGTTGGAGGTCGAGCTGACGAATATGCTGTTTTAATTCTTCGTCTTTCGGGCGGGTTCGCAATTCGTTGTGCAGGCGCACGACTTGTTTCGAGTTCACCAGCGTGCTGACTTTGCCGCGCACAGCGGTGAATGTCAGGAGTCCGCCGAAGAGCAGAATAAACAATCCGGAGGCCAACACGCCGGCGCGTGCAAATTGGTCGAGAAAATTTTTCATTCAGGTACCGTCAGACCGAGTCGTTTTAATTCTTCTGGACAATACCGGTAGCAGCGAGCGCAAGCGACGCACCGGGTTTGGTCGGCTTCGTAGTCGGGACGTTCCTTGCGAATGGCGAGTGAAAGTAATTTCAAACCGATGACCAGTCCGATCCAAATTCCCGCCCAGCGACCGGCGGTGATGTACCGGTGCTGAATTTTTCGGGCTTCGGCGAAAAGTTCTTCCGGTGGTGTACCGGAAGCGTGGAAAACATTCGAGGCATCGGTGGTATCAGTCACCGTGCCGCTTTCTTCGAGGTGAACCCGTTCGGCAAGATTGATGATTCGGTGTTTGCGCGCCAACGCGGTGCCGGAAATTCCACCGAGCCAAAGACCGGTGGCGACGAGTACCGGCAGCAGAACGACTAAAGCCGCGAGCCGGCGTTTGTCAGTTTTTACATTGCGAACTGGTGCCGCAGTGATGGCCGGATTGAGCGCAGTAAATGGACAGGCTTGCTCACAAAGACGACATTGGGTGCAGGTACTGGGCGTCACTTGAACACGCCATTTCGAGACGCTGGAAGCTAGGCCGAGAAGTACGCCGTACGGACAGAGGTACCGGCAATACGGCCGGCCGATAAATACGCCGAGCACCAGCAGAACAATACCGGTGACGACCATGATGGTATTGCCGCTGAGACGGAAAATCGTCACGAACGGATCGTATTGGCAGATGATGAATCCACCACCGGTCGCCGCGAAAATCACCGCCAAGCCAAGATAGACATAGGCCAGTAGTCGTAATCCGTGTTCCAGCCATTCCGGGACTTTCATCGGTTTGAGTAGAACTAAATCTTGCAAAGCGCCGTGCGGACAGACGGCCGAGCAGAAAACTCGTCCGAAAAATAAAGCGACAACAAGCGGCAGCAATCCAAACGCGATGACTGTGACCGGTAAGGCATATGATGAATCGCTCAGAGCCAAGGCGATGTTTTGAATGCTACCGATGGAGCAGATGCAGCCTTTCCGCCAGAAGCCAAAATACAATACCGAGAAAATTCCAAGCCAAACCAAGCCGCGGCGCGAACGTTGCCGGAGTGCGAGCCACGCCGCTAAACCTAATGCTAGGACTAATACCGCAACGTCGAGGCGTTCGAGTGACGCTGCCCGCGCCGCCGGTGCGACGAAACCCGGTATCTGGTGTCCCGTTTCGGAAAATTCCGGCGGTGGAAACTTGGCAGCGGCAAGAAAAATCATCCGCCGTGTCCTTCGCGACTCTTGAAATGGTATGGCTGCGCCGCCGGAACGCGATGAATCGCATCCGCGGGGCAGGCGCGAGCGATGGAACATTCATTGCAGTTAACGCAGCGGTCATGCCGGATCTGGAGATGGAGCGAGCCATTGCCGAACATCGTGCAACCTTTCACACATTTACTGCAACCGATGCAGAGCGGTTCGTCAATCGAGTATTCGTAATATGGGTCTTCGACAAATTGCCGTTTGATTGCGCCGGTGGGGCAGAGTTGATTTTCAGCGGCGGTATTGAGCTTGTTCGGCTGTGGTTCGAAGTAACCGGTGCAAAGTTGGCAGTAACCGCACATATCAAAACTGTGAACGCATTTCACGGCTGAAAGTTCGAGCACACATTCCGTCGCGCACCGGCCACATTGGGTGCATTTCCATGGGTCAATTTGCCAGACGGTGTTACTCGCATTGGCTTTTCGAATCACACCGGCCAACACGCCGCCAAGACCGATTAAGCTCGCGCCGCGAAGAACGTTGCGCATGAAATCGCGGCGATTCATCGTTGCGTTTTCTTCCACGGTAACGAGCAACCGTTAAATTGATTACAACCGCCGCACGCACCGCTACCGGGACAGGAACGACGGAATAAAATCACCGCCAGCGCGCCAAGACTGGCGAGCCAAAGTGCCC
>CAINDI010000133.1 GCA_903847335.1 uncultured Verrucomicrobiota bacterium
ATACAACCAGCGGCGACCGCACAGCCAGTTAGGCTATCAGAGCCCGAGGCAGTTTGCAGTAAACCAAAGTCCCTCTCCGTCTCCGGTCGGGCTTCGCCCGCCCTCCGTCGGAGATGGACAAAAACCAAAGGTAACATCAACTCAAGCTTCGGACTAACATATGCACTGGCTCAATTAAAGTGGTCTGGTCAGCAGTCTCACCACGGGAGGCCGCTTACCAGACGGCTTCCACCGGAGCCGCCACATTCCCCGCGCGTTTCGCCGCTGGTAAGTAGGCTTCGGTCGCGTAGTCGCGCACCATCCGGGCGGTCGAAAACCGCGGCAAGACAGTCGCCAGCGACGCTTTCATATGTTTAATCCATTCGCGCGGTAAACCTTCGGCGTCGCGCTGGTAATAGAGCGGGGCGATTTTGTTTTCGAGAATGGCATAGAGCGATTCGCTATCTTCGTAATCTTGAGCCTCGTGATTGTCGGAATTCTGCCCGTTGCCGATCGTCCAACCGGCCTCCGGATTTTGGACTTCGCACCACCAACCATCCGGGATGGAAAAGTTAATACCGCCGTTGACCGGGACTTTCATCCCGGAGGTGCCGCTGGCTTCGTACGGCCGGCGCGGATTATTGAGCCAAACGTCCACGCCTTGCACGAGCATCCGCGCCACGCGCATGTTATAATTTTCGATAAACACAATGCGGCCGCGCAAATCACTGTGCCGGGAAACTTCAAAGATTCGCCGGATCAGTTCCTGCCCGGGTTTATCGGCGGGATGCGCCTTACCGGCGAATAACATTTGAATCGGACGCTCGGAGTTTTTGAGAATCCGCCCGAGCCGGTCGAAATCGCGGAACAACAGATCGGCGCGTTTGTAGGTGGCAAACCGGCGCGCAAAGCCGATGGTCAACCACTCCGGATTGAGCAGGTCTTCGAGTTCGTGAAGTTCGTCCGGCGAGCAACCGTGCCGGGCGAGTTGGTTCAGCACCCGGTGGCGCGTGTGGCGAATGAGCGTTTCTTTTTGCATCTGGTGGACTTCCCAGAGTTCGCGGTCCGGAATGTTGGCGACGCCGCGTTTCCAGAACAGATCGTCCATCAAATTTTCGCGCCAGGCGGGCGTGAGATATTTGTCAAACACATCGCTCATCTGGTAGCCGAGCCACGTCTGCGTGTGCACGCCATTGGTAATCGCTTTAATCGGCTGGGCGTTCGGTTTGAGATTTTTGAAGACGTGCCGCCACATGTCATTGCTGACTTGGCCGTGGAGCTGACTGACGCCGTTGTAATAGCTCGCCAGATTGAGCGCGAGAACGGTCATACTGAATTGCTGGTCGCGCTGGCCGGGGGTGGCCAGACCGAGATTGAGCAGTTGGTCCGGTGCAATCCCGACCTGCGCACAGTAGTCTTCAAAATATTTTTGGACCAAGCCGGTATCAAACGCCTCGTTGCCCGCCGGCACCGGTGTGTGCGTGGTGAAGACGGAATTCTTTTTTACCGCTTGGCACGCCTCGGCAAAACTCAACCCGGCTTGGACGTAATCGCGAATGCGTTCGAGCGTCAGAAACGCGCAATGCCCTTCGTTCATGTGCCAGCAGGAGGGCGTGATGCCGAGCGCTTGCAACACCCGAACGCCACCCATGCCGATGACAATCTCTTGGCAAATCCGCATTTCCCGGCCACTGACGTAAAGCTGACTGGTAATCGGCCGGTCCGCCGGAGAGTTTTTCGGAATGTCCGTGTCAAGAAGCAAGACCGGCACACGGCCGACTTGGGCCAACCAAGCGCGCACATGCACGTCACGCCCCGGAAACGGCACGCTGACCGTCAGCGGCCGGCCATCGTCTCCGAGCAACGGCAGAATCGGTAAGCGCGCAAAATCGTAGGAAGGATAGGAATGTTGTTGCCGGCCATCCGGTTCGATCGTCTGTTCAAAATAGCCGCGCCGGTAGAGCGGTCCGATGCCGATGAAGGGCAACCCGAGATCGCTCGCCGATTTGCAATGGTCGCCGGAGAGAATTCCCAGCCCCCCGGAATAAGTGCGCAACGATTCGTGAAACCCAAATTCACAGGAGAAATAGGCGAACGGGCCACCGGTGTAGTTGGGATTGTTCTGACTGAACCACGCGCTGCCGGTGGATTTCATGTAGGTATCGAATTCCCGGATCACCGTCTTGTACATCGTCACGAAAACGTCGTCTTCCAGCAGTGATTCCCAATGGTGCGGCTCGATGTTAATCAGCAGTTCGACGGGATTGCGGTACATCGCCCACAACTGCGGCTGGATGTGCGAAAACATCCGGCGGGCGTGCGGATTCCAGGACCACCAGAGATTGTACACAAGGTCGCGGAGCCGGGCCAGCTGCGGCGGCAGTTCAATGTCGGCCAGCGGTGCGGCGCGGAATTGGAGTAAGTTTTTTTCCATAAAAAATCTCAGGCGTTCGTGTCGGCAATGAGTTGATCGACATTCACTCCGCGCAATTCAAACAAGCGCCGGACTGTGTCATCAATAATGTTGTTCGGGCAGGAGGCCCCGGCAGTGATGCCGATGTAGGCCTTGCCCGTCGGCAACCAGTTTTCGGTTTGAACTTCGAGTTGTTGGTGCAAATCAAAATGCAAAATCGCTTTCGTCGAGAGGATTTTGGATTTGTTGCGGATGAAATAACAGGGCACATGCTCTGCACTCATCTCCGCCAGATGCGTGGTGTTGCTGGAATTGTACCCACCGACGACAATCATCATATCCAGCGGTTCGGCGAGCAGTTTAATCAACGCATCTTGCCGTTCCTGCGTCGCGCCGCAAATCGTATCGAACATCCGGTAATGCTGCTCAATGCTGGCATCGCCGTACCGGTCGGCCATCGCCCGCCGGAGCCGGCGTTGGATCTCTTCGGTCTCACTCCGCAACATCGTCGTCTGATTGGCCACGCCGATGGAAACCAAATCGCGGTCCGGATCAAACCCCGGCGAATACGCCCCGGCGAATTTCTGGAGAAACTCCGTCTTGCCGCCGCCGTGCCGGATGTAATCACAGACGTAATCGGTCTCCGGTAGATTCAGCACGACGAGGTAATGACTCGCCCGCGAACTGGTGGCCTGCGTCTCCTCGTGTTTCGCCTTGCCGTGAATAATCGAAGTGAATTCTTCCTTCGCATTTTGCGTGACGCGTTTCCAAACACTCATCACGTCGCCGCAGGTTGTGTCCACGAGCTGGCAGCCTTTCTCCCGCAATGCATTCATCATCGCCACTTCCGCGCCAAAGGCCGGAATGATTACCACATCATTGGCCTGCACGGTTTCCAGGCCGGCGCTTTTATTGGGCCCGGACAAAAACTTGATGTCCATCGCAATCAACTGCTCGTTGACTTCCGGATTGTGAATGATCTCCCCTAAAATATAAATCGGCTGATTCGGAAAAACTTTTCGCGCGGCATAGGCCAAATCAATCGCGCGTTCGACGCCGTAGCAGAACCCGAATTCTTTGGCGAGCCGAACCCGCAATTCCGCCGCTTCAAGCACACCGCCGCGCCCGCGGAGTTTTTCGACAATCTGACTCCGGTAATGCTGCTCCACCTGTTCGCGGACGGCTTCCATAATGTCCGGCCGACGCAAATTCACACGACTCGGTTTGGGCGCAGCTGCCGCGATTGGGGTGCTCATAGGTAAGGACTATTACCGCAACTCGCGCGGGAGTTCAACTCACGAAACCGCGCGGGCGAGAACCGAAACGGGACTGACCACAGTCTCGACGCGACCTTGCACCCAAACAGCGCGATAGAAAGTCCGACTTGACGTTATAACATTTGTGGATACACTAGGAATATGGTTCTCGAACTGAAAATCCGCAAAGTCGGCAACTCGGTGGGCGTCATCCTCCCGAAACAAGCGCTCACTCATCTAAAAGTCGAAGCCGGTGACCGGGTTAGCGTCACCGAAGCTGCCGATGGCAGTCTCCGAATCAGTCAACACCGGCCGGAAGTCGCACAGCAGTTGGCGGTGGTGCAGGATGTCCTAAAGCGCTACCGCCACACACTTCGGGAACTGGCTAAATGAAAGAGCCGGTCTGGGTATTGCGCGAGACCGTGCTCGCAACCCAGGAGGAATTATTAGCCCAGTTCGGCGGGTCGGCTGGGATTCGTGAGGAGTCTCTGCTGGACTCGGCACTCGCGCGACCGCAGCAGCGGTTTGCCTATGGCCAGCCGACGTTATTTCACCTCGCCGCCAGTTACGGCTTTGGCTTGGTGAAAAATCATCCCTTCGTGGATGGCAACAAGCGGATCGGATTTACGATGGCCGTGTTGTTTCTCGAACTCAATGGCTACCGGTTCCAAGCCCCGGAAGCCGAGGCCGTGGTGCAGACGCTGGCACTCGCCGCGGGGGAAATATCGGAAGCCGCCTATGCCGAGTGGTTGCAAGGAAACTCGAAACGGGCGGGAGCTCGGCGAGCGTGACCGATCTCAGCGACCTAAGGGTTCCGATGAAAATCCCAGTTTCATTTCAGTCTGTGAAATGATTTAGTTCACACCCTGGACAACATTCCGCCACGCTGGCTTCAACGAGAGGCAGGCGGAAAAAGTTTTCGATTAATCGGATGAAGCTGGGGGCAACATCATCGAGGGTAAACTACGAGCGCATGGGGCGCTAGCCAGCCCAGATCCGACCATCACCACTGGACTCGTTGTTGGCGTGACCTCGCTTTTTCGAGCCACCGGTGAGGTGAGTCTGGAGAATCGAGAAAAGGACCCGGAAGGAAAGGCCACCGGTTAGCCGAGGCAATCGAGCAGTTTGGTGATGTCGGCAAAAAAGACCGGGAGGTAGGTTTGGGTGAGGTATTAGCGGTCGTCGGAAAGGACTTTGTCGAACCCGGCTCGTTCGATAGCCGGGCGGATTTGGAGTATGAGTTGGCGAAGGACCGAGGCGAGGCCGAGGGCGTCAAGGTTCTGGCACCGCGGGTCGTCCAAGCCAAGCCAGACTTGTTCGAGGGCGCGGAACAGGGGCGCCCAAGTGACCCAGCGCGGATGGGGCGCGGCGCAGCCTAAGTAAACGAGTCCGGTTCACCACTACAATCGTACGAATTACGCCGGAGGCTAACCGCGACTGGATGGGGATGCAGCGGCCGCAGTTTTGGGAGGAGCTTGAGGAGGAAGAGAGTCTCGCAACTCGCGATCCAGGTTCGACTCACGAACCGGCGCGAATCGGCGGTGGCGGGAGAACGAAGTTCCGGTATTGATTGGGATCACCAGTCATCCCGGCTTCAGCGGCTTTGATGAGATTATAAACTTCACGGGCGGTCACGTAGTGGAGCTGGAACGGTTGCCGGGCCAGATATTCGTGCATCCGCGCAGCAGCAATCCCCAGTGCCGAATCAAAACTACCTTCCTGACAACCGTGCGTGTGAACTTTCACAAAAATCCAATCCGGCTTGCCGATCACGCCAATCCGCTGCCGCACCCATAAATCCATCCGCGCCGGTGTGACCGGCGTGTGACCGGCCACATCCGCGTGTTCGATACGCGGCAGCAAGCCCCACTTCCGGTTGCGCCAATTCAACGCCAGAGGCCCTTGCACAATCAGCAAATCACCGGTGGCTTGTCCGCCGACCCGCACACCCACACCGGTATCGTGCGACTTCGGTCGCAACGGATCATCCGTCGCGTAGTAAATGGCATTCACTTTCCGGGTCTGCGTATCACTCGGTGCGCTCGGCAAAGTAAAATCCGCATAGCAACCGGTCTCCCGCAAAATCTGCAACTCATTATTGACCCCGCACCAATCACCATCGCGCCGGGAGTTATCCAGCGCCCAGTTACCGTGGATGAAGCCGTACCGGTCTTGCGAGAGAAAACCGTGAGATTGGAGCTGCGCTTTGAAGGCCAAAAGTCCGGCCCGAAGATTTTCCGCTGTGTCGTTCCGGTGATGCAGATGAATTTCCACCTCGCCAAATCCTTGCCGGCAAAGCTTAGCTAAATCATCTAATAATTCCGGCCGGTATTCTTCTGCCGGAAAGAAAAACGAATGTTGCGGTGGCCGGTCATCGACATCGTGGAATTGACCCGCAAATTTCGGATAATTCTCTAGCCAATATTGCGTTCGACTCCGGGCGATTTCCAGCGACGGTTTTGCCCAGAGCGGTTCGTAATGATCAACAAAACAGAAAAAAACATGCGGCGGCGAAACGAATTCGCCCCGCTTCCGCGAGGCGAGATAGTCCGGTAGCCAAATGTGAATGTTCTTTAACATCACGAAGTCCGGTGGGCTTTCTGAGTCCAAGTCGCCTTCTGCCGGCCAGTCACGCATTTATAGAAACCAATCAGCAAGGCGATATTGCTACCGACAAAGTAATACGGCACGCGCAACACTTTGGCGAGCAGGTGACTCTGTTTTGAGAAAAACACACCTAAACCGGCGGCGAGATAACAGGCGCATTGGGCGAAGAAAAGCCACCGGTACTCAAGGAGAAAGACATTGGTAACAAAGAGCGCGATTAGCAGAAACGGAGCAAACCAGCGCAAAACTTTGTGCGACCAGAACGCGAATGCAATCCAACCTTTCCACGGCAAGAGCAGTGGCCAACATTCAACCAACGCTCGGTAATCACCGGTGCCAATGCGGATCTTCCGACGAAATTCAGCTTCGACATACGGGGAGGCTTCCTCATTCGCAATGGCATCGGGTTCGTAGACCCCCCGGTACCCGTGGTTATAAACACTGACCGGCCAGATAAAATCATCAATCTGAATTACGTCCGACTTGAGTGGTCGAAACAATTTCTTCCGCAACGCGTAAATCCCACCATTAGCCCCTAAGACCACGCCGAGCCGGCCCTCCAAGCGTTTCAGTAAAGTCTCGTACTTCCAATACCCATCATCCGTGTTCACACCGGTGGCACTTTTGAGAATGAGCCGGCCGCTCACCGAGCCGATTTTGTTATCCGCAAAATGGCGAACCATCTTGTGTAATGAATCCGGAGCATAAAACGTGTTGCCATCTGTGAATGCAATTATCTCTCCCTTGGCTTGCGGCACCAGCGTGTTCATCACCGCCGTTTTGCCTTGATGGGTATCAAACGGGAAAAA
>CAINDI010000134.1 GCA_903847335.1 uncultured Verrucomicrobiota bacterium
CCACCCCTTCCGGACTCAGCCGAAAAGTGGCAACTTTCAAACCGGAATCACTGGCAACTTTGCTCCGGATTCAGTGGCAACTTATTCCCGGAACGCCTGGCAACTTTCCTCCGAAATCCGCATATGACCGGTTACCATGTAGCAAGAATACGCAAGCCAACGGCGCCTTCGCTATGGGGTGTTTGCCCCATCCGGGTGGACATCAAGCACCGCTTTCTATCCGGTCAACCACCGCTCTACCCCAAAGAGACGCCGAGAATTCGACCGATTAGGGCGGTTACGGCCATCGCCATGGCGCCGCCGAGCGTGACGCGCAACGCGGCCCGGCCGAGCGGCGCGCCGCCGAGATAACCACCAAACGCACCGAGAGCCGCGAGACTCACCAGCGAGAGCGCTGCAATCAACGGGATCCGCAACACCGCGGGCACGGCGGATTTGCCGAATTTACGGTCCTACGATCTGCGGCACATGTTTTGCAGTTTTGCGTTGATGAACGGGATCGACAAAGATGTCATTCGGCAGTGGATGGGGCACAAAAGCTTTCAGATGATTGATCAGGTCTACACGCACTTTCTGGATGATTATCGGAAACAGCAGATGCGGAAACTGAGAATCGATTTGCCTGACGACTGCAAAAATCCGCCTACGCCGCCTGAAAACCCACCGCCCGCCACCTCGTAATGCCGGTCAAATTCCGGCCCACTTTTGCGCATATTCTGCGCCGCAATGCCACGTATACGCCACGGACGACTTTTTGAGGCACTTTTACGGCTCCGATAAACTTCTGTAAGTACCTATATTACAATCTATTAAAATGGCACTCCCGGCCAGAGTCGAACTGGCGACCTGCGGTTTAGGAAACCGACGCTCTATCCATCTGAGCTACGGGAGCAAACAATTGATTCTATTGGTTTTATTAACTTTATATCGTCCTAAAAATTATAATTGCAACCCAAAGTTGTAACCTGTATTATTTTTGCACCATGAAAACGATGCCGAAGAGCCAAGTTCTTCAAAAAACAAATATTTCCTGTCTCTATCGATCTGTCGCTAGTGGCGTTTTCTATGGCATCTTCAAGCGCGGCCAGCGACAGGTAAAGAAGAGCCTGAAAACTACTGACAAAGAACTAGCCCGTCGCCGCTTGGAAGATGTACGCCAGAAAGTAATCCGACTCAACACCAAAGAGGGACGCAATGCGGCCTTTGCTGATTTTGCAGACCGGTGGTTGGGGACGATTGGCGGGCGACTCAAACCCTCTAGTAAGCTCCGACGGGAAACTGCAGTCGGACAAATCAAACCCTACTTTGTCGGTACCGTTCGGAACATCACAGAATCGCGGGTTAAAGATTGGGCGGCATGGCGCACGGTTGGCGTTGCTGCTCGAACCTTCAATATCGAACGAGAAACCTTGATTCAAATTTTAGACTACGCCATTGCTGAGGGGATTATCTTAGAAAATCCCGGTCGTGCGATTCGCCGGCAAAAACAACCGAAAGCAAAGATTATTATTCCGAGTCGCGATCAATTTTGCGCGATGATTACGGCAATGCGCCAGCCGGTAACTCGTGACGCGGCGGCGAGTGCTGACCTTACCGAAGGCATAGCGTATAGCGGAATGCGGCTCGGAGAGATAACAGAATTCCAGTGGGGTGATGTGAACTTTGACCTGAAAAACTTTACAGTCACCGGTGGCGAGCTTGGCACCAAGAACCATGAAGCACGGACGGTACCGCTATTCCCAGCACTGGAGCGTTTGCTGGTGGCAATGCGGGAGCAGTTACCAGCACCACTTCAACCCGGTGACAAGGTTTTTCAGATTGGCAATGCTCGTAAAGCAATTGCCACGGCGTGTCGGCACGCGAATTTGCCACAATACACAAACCACACTTGTCGGCATTTCTTTTGCAGTAACGCTATTGAGGCTGGGATTGATTTCAAAGTGATTGCTGGCTGGCTTGGCCACAAAGATGGTGGCGTCCTCGTGGCAAAGACCTACGGTCATCTGCGCGATGAACACAGCACAGCCATGGCGAAGCGAATGACCTTTGACGCAACGGCAACGGAACCAGAAAACGTAGTTACGTTTAGTCGAGCCGATCAGAAATAAGCGGGGAGGTGACCAATGGACTGGAAAGAACAGATCATGCGTGAGGTTGAGCGCGTGTAAACGG
>CAINDI010000135.1 GCA_903847335.1 uncultured Verrucomicrobiota bacterium
GTTCTGCAAAGATGGGGGTGTTTCAGATTACGCCAATCAATTCAAATGAAGTGGCGGATTACGGTGTGAATGATCTCAGCGCCTTGGACAAGAAGGTAACGGCGGTGGTAATGGCCACGTTTGCAATTGAGTGAGGCGATTCCAATGGCGATAGCTGGAGTGCGTGGGTGGAGATCCACCGCGACAGTAACAATCAACCGTCAATCCCTGAGCAAGCACCCAAGCTGGAGTACCTCAAAACAGGTGGCCGCTTCGGTAACCTGTTCGAGAGTGATACTGACTGTGAGCCAGCAGGAGGTGCGACCAATGGACCAGCCGCAACCTCTAACTAATGAGTTCCTGTAATTCTTCTAGGTCCAATCCTGCTACAAATCCTTCATCGCCGGTGACCATTTGGCTAATTAATTTCCGTTTGCGTTCCTGCAACCGCACGATTTTTTCTTCCACCGAGCCGCGTGCAATCAGCTTGTAGGAATTCACTACATTGCGCTGGCCAATCCGGTGGGCGCGGGCGGTCGCTTGTTCTTCGACTGCTGGATTCCACCACGGATCAAGATGGATAACGGTGTCGGCACTGGTTAGATTCAAGCCCGTGCCGCCAGCTTTCAAACTGATGAGAAACACCGGAACATCGGATTCCTGAAACCGTCGAATCTCACCGGCGCGATCCACCGTGCTGCCATCGAGATAACAATACGGCACCGGCAAGGCCACCTCGACAAGCTTAAGTAACTTGACGAATTGACTGAACACCAAAACCCGGTGTCCGCTGCTGACCGCTTCATCAATCAATTCCAGACAGGTTGCCAGCTTCGCTGACGGTTCTTTCCATTCGTGTTCGCCCGGCAACAAATCAAGATGACAACATGCTTGCCGGAGCCGCAGCAGCGTCGTCAATACCGCGAGCCGCCGCTGCGATTCCTTCACATTCTCGAAAACCTCCCGGCGACCTTGCGCTAGAATAGATTGATAAACGGATTGCTGTTCGTCGGTCAGATCGCACCAAGTAATCTGCTCAATCTTCGCCGGCAAGTCGCGCGCAACTTCGCTTTTCATCCGGCGCAAAATAAATGGCCGGAGTCGCTGTCGCAATCGTTTTAAAGTGGCCGGGTCGCTTTGTTTTTCGTACCGGTCGCGGAACTCCACCGCCGGTCCGAGATAACCCGGCATCAGGAAATCAAAAATCGACCACAAATCGCCGAGCGAATTTTCCATCGGCGTACCGGTCAACACCAGCCGGTGTTTGGCGCGCAAAACTTTCACCGTCTGCGCGATTTGACTGAACCGGTTTTTAATTTGTTGCGCTTCGTCGAGCACGACGGCTTGCCATTCAATTTTCTGATGTTCGGCCACGTCGCGCCGGAGCAACGCATACGAGGTGATGACCAAGTCATACTTTGTCAGATCATTGAATCGCCGGTCGCCGCCGTGAAGCACCAGCGTCTTCAGCTCCGGCGTGAACCGCTCGACTTCGGCCTGCCAGTTTGCGAGTAAACTCGTCGGGCAGACTACCAGCGACGGTTTGGTTTTTAACGATGCCAGCCAGACTAGCGTCTGCAAAGTTTTCCCTAAACCCATTTCGTCGGCTAGAATTCCGGCTAAACCGTTTCCGGCGAGTTGGCGCAACCAGTTCACGCCATCGCGTTGATACGGGCGCAAAAAATCCGGTACCGCCACCGGTGACACCGCGCGGATTTCCGCCGGTACTTGCCATTTCGCGCGGAGCGGAATCTCACGCAACGCCTCGGCCAGATACGGCGCGAACCGCCGGTCCACTTGGAGACCGGTGGCCGATTGTGTCGCGTGACAATCGAAGATGACATCTTGAAATTGCGTAATCGCCTCGCTCGGCACCAATGCAATCCGGCCATCGGCTTGCCGGTGATGCGTCGCACCTTTTTGAAGCATCCGCTGGACTTCTGCCGGACTGAGCGTTAACGCGCCGGCGGTGTTTTTGTAGGCCAAGTCAACCGCGAGCCAGTTTTCGCTGGAGCCGGTGATGGTGACTTCCGGTTCGATGCGGTCGCATTTGCGGAGGAAGTGGGCAAACTGCGCGCCATATTCCACCTGCCATTGCCGTTCCCACAACGGAAAAATGTTCGCGAGAAAATGGCCGACACGATTTTCCGAAGTCAGCCGGTAACCGGCGGTTACCGGCTTAAATCCTGCGGCGGCAATTTCAGCGAGGTTTACCGACCGGTACCGCCAATACCGGAGCGGCTGATCAGGATCAGGCGTCCAGTCGGTTTGTTCCGGTGCTTTCAATTCCAAACTCAATCCGGTCAGTCCGCCGTCGAGAATGATTCGGACCGGCGCCGGTTTCTCGACAAATTCCAGCCGGTCAAAACCGCTGCCGAATTGCACGGTCAACTTTTGCTCTAACGCCGGTAACTCGGACTGATAAAACCGCACAAACTCTATCCGCGATAACCGGTGTTCACCGACTTGGTACGCCGCCGGCAAAGGGCTTGTCCGCGTCAGAGTTTTGCCGTCGAAACTCCAGCTTCCCAGTGAATCGCCCACCGGAGCGTCGGTCGCCGTCAAACGGAGGCGCAGTTCACCGGTCGGCTCCAGTTCGAGCGAAAGTTTCGGTTTTGATTCCGCACCACGAACTTGAATTTGAGTTTTCTTGCCGAGCCAGACGCGCGGATGATCCGTCAACGCGTCGAAGAAAGCGTCGAAATCTTTCGCCTCTAAAAACCAGACACCGGTCTGCTGACCGGCCGCAAGGCCACACTTATCGGCATCGGTGACGGCATATGTCGGCTCTTTGGAAATCGCATCGAATGGTTGAAACGGCGCACCGGCCACACTCGCTTCGAGGATAATCCGGATTTCACCTTTGCGCCAAGCCTCCGGTAGGTTTAGCGGCAGAAGAATCATTAGTTCGAGTCGCGGATTTTCATCGCCGGCATCTTCCACCGGCACGCGTTTCAAGGTTGGGTTTGGCGTGGGCGGTGCGGGTATCCATTTGATTTTGGCGGGAGCCATCGTCGCGAACACCAGCGCCAAAACATGGGCGCAAATCGTGCCGTCAACGCGCGCCGGCCGACAGGTGCAGAGATTTTCAACTTCGGTGGCGCGTTCGCCAAGTTTGAGACGAGCGTTGATGGTGGAACCGCCGGTGCGAACGGTGCCGGAAAGAAACGGCGGTTCCCAAATCCAATTGACAACCGCACCGGCGGCCGCCAGCGCCCGGCCTTCTTTCTCCGTGCGCCAGTCGCCAAGCTCGCGCAGCAGCTCCTTGGTGATGACGGGACGATTGAGTTCGGCGGACATGCCGGCATCATGGCTGGTTCCGCGACCGGATTCAAGGAGTCTGCCGTTGCGCGTTACCGGAATCCTGTTACAGTCGCCACTCTCGTGAGTATCACCGACGAAATCGCCAAACGCCGCACCTTCGCCATCATCTCGCATCCCGACGCCGGGAAAACGACGATGACGGAGAAACTATTGCTTTACGGCGGCGCGGTCCAACTCGCCGGCTCGGTCACCGCGCGAAAAAACCAACGCGCCTCCACTTCCGACTGGATGGAATTGGAGCGCCAACGCGGCATTTCGATTAGCTCGACGGCGCTGCAATTCGAGTATGACGGTTTCAAAATCAATCTCCTCGACACGCCGGGTCACAAAGATTTTTCCGAAGATACTTACCGGGTGCTGACCGCCGTCGACGCCGTGATCATGGTTATTGACGCGGCGAAAGGAATTGAAAGTCAGACGCGCAAACTTTTCGAAGTCTGCCACCAGCGCGGCGTGCCGATTTTCACTTTCATGAATAAGTGTGACCGACCGACGCGCGACCCACTGGCGTTGATTGACGAACTCGAAAATGTTCTCCAGCTCGGCGCGTTTCCAGTCAACTGGCCCATCGGGACCGGCGTGGAATTCAAAGGAATTTTCGACCGGCTCACCCGGCAGGTTCATTTGTTTGAGCGAACCGATGGCGGCGTTTACCGGGCACCGGTGGAGATTGGCGACTTGTCGGATCCGGTCATCCGCGACCGAATTGACGACGCGACATTCCACCGGATCACCGAAGAACTCGAAATGCTCGAACAGGCCGGCGAGACATTCGATTCTGCCTCTGTGCTGGCTGGTTACACCACGCCGGTTTTTTTCGGCAGCGCGATGAATAATTTCGGCGTCCAACTCTTGCTCGACGGATTTCTTAAAAATTCCGCTGCGCCGCAAGCGCGTAAGGTTGGCGACCGCGTGATTACGCCAGAGGATCCAAACTTTTCCGGATTCATTTTCAAAATCCAAGCGAACATGGATCCGCGTCACCGGGACCGGATTGCATTCCTGCGAGTAGTCTCCGGTAAGTTTGAGCGCGACATGATTGCGACACATTCGCGCACCGGCAAAAAAGTCCGGCTCAGCAGTTCGCACAAACTTTTCGCCAACGAACGCGAGACGGTGAACGAAGCGTTTGCCGGCGATATCATCGGGCTGGTCGGCCACGACGAGTTTGGCATCGGCGACACGTTGAGCAGCGATCCGGCGATTGTGTACCGGGAAATTCCGCGATTTCCGCCGGAGAGTTTTTCTTATCTCCGCAATCCGAGCACAGCGAAATACAAACAATTTCGCAAAGGTCTCGACCAACTTTTGCAGGAAGGTGTCATCCAGCTTCTGCGCCTCAAAGATGCCACCGGCGGTGTTCCATTGCTGGCGGCGGTTGGGCCGTTGCAATTCGAAGTCGTGCAATACCGGCTGCAAAGCGAATACGGCGCGGAATCGCAATTGGAGCCGACGCCGTGGATGACAATCCGGTGGTTACCGAAGAATATTACTGATGCCGACTGGGGTCGTGGTTTGCCCACCGGTGCGCGCTTGGCATTTGATAGCGATGATAATCCGGTGGTGCTATTCGCCAACGAATGGTCGGTGAATTACTTCAGCGAAATTAATCCGAAGATTCCGCTCGAAAAACTGCCACCCACTCCGCTAACTTGTGCGAACTGAAATCGATGAAGCCACGTGATATTTTTCTGACGAAACTCAAGCGCGGAACCGCTCCCCGGATTGCCACCGGTAGCGTGACTTCCATTGTGACTACAGATTTGATGGAAAAGGTTGGCGTATTTTTCCCGGAAGCGCATCAGGTGCCGGAGCAGATGGCGCGGCTCGCGGCTGCTGGCTACACGGAATTGGGATTCGACAATGTGATGCCGCTATTTAGCGTCTGGCACGAGTCGGCGGCACTGGGTTGCGAAGTAAATTGGGGCGACCGGTCCCGCATGCCGGATGGTCGGGCTTGTTACCAAAGTATCGAGCATGAAATCAGCATTCCGCAGGACTGGTTGCAACGGCCATCGTGTGCGGTACCGCTGGAGGCAATTCGACTTTTGAAAAAGGAATATGGTGACGAGATTGCGGTGGTCGGTAAAGTTTTTGGCCCCTGGACGCTCGGTTACGATTTGTTTAGCGTCGAAGAATTTCTCATTTCCACACTCATCAATCCCGATGCGGTGAAACGGGTGCTACGCACTTTGTTGGAAATCACAGTGGCGTTTGCACAGGCGCAAATCGACGCCGGTGCGGATGCGCTGACGCTGGCGGATCATTGCACGCGAGATCTTTGTTCGCCGGAGACGTATTTGCAATTCCTACAAGAAATCCACCAAGAATTGCACGAACGCATTCCGTGTCCCAAGATTCTCCACATCTGCGGCGACACGTCCGACCGGATTCCGTTCATTCAAAAAACTGGCATTGATTGTTTTCATTACGATTCCAAAGTTCCCACGCCGGTGGCGCGCCAATTGGCCGGCGACCGGTTAGCGCTGATGGGTGGCACGAGTAATATCAACCTGATTCGGAATGGCACTGCGGAATTGATTACGCAGGACGTGCAGGAAAAAATTGCCGCCGGTATCGACATCATCGGTCCTGAATGCGCCGTCCCGTTGGACGCGCCAATGAAAAATCTCGTCTGGTTAGCGCGCGAAGCCAAGCGCTTGGGTTCGAATCAATCGTAAAGGCAAAATCAGCGCTTCCGTGTATACTCCCCTCCGATGGTAAATATTGGTAAACGAAATACGCTTCGCGTTCTGCGCGATACACCGCCGGGATTATATCTCGATGGTGGCAATGAATTAGCGATTCTCTTACCGGGACGTTACATTCCGCCCGGCACAGTTCCGGGTGATTCGCTTGACGTGTTTGTCTATCTCGATTCCGAAGACCGGCTCGTCGCGACCACCGAAACGCCGCTGGCGATGGTCGGTGAATTCGCCGATTTGCAAGTCATCAGCGTGAACCCACAAATCGGCGCGTTTCTCGAATGGGGACTCGCCAAAGATTTGCTGTTGCCGTTTCGCGAACAAGAAAAACCGCTCCGCGTCGGGCAACGCGTGATCGTCGGCTTGGTTCTCGATCCACATAGCAACCGCATTTTTGCCACCACGCGACTGGGCCGGCACCTAAATCTTCAACCGCCGACTTACACCGAAAGTCAGCCGGTGAATCTCCTCATCACCTCGCAAACGCCACTCGGTTATAACGCCATTGTCGAAAACGCCCACCGCGGTCTCCTCTATCACAGCAATCTCGGCACCGCGCTCACCGTTGGTCAGAAAGTACAGGGTTTTGTTCGCAAAGTTCGCACCGATGGCAAAATTGATTTGAGCCTCGACATCGGCGGCTACAAACGCGTCGCGCCGCTGACCGATCAAATTCTCAGCGCACTTCAGGCCAACGCCGGCCGCCTTGCCTTCGACGATGCGAGCGCGCCGCAAGAAATCCGGGACAAATTCGGCGTCAGTAAAAATGCGTTCAAGCAAGCGCTCGGTGCGCTTTACAAAAAACGGCGAATCCGGTTTCTTAAACCCGGCATCGAACTCATCGCGCCCACCGGTAAGCGATGAAACCGGAACGCAAACTAGCCGAGACGACACTCGCCAGTGGTGCCCAGCTGACGCTCCACGAGCACGACGGGAATTACGCCATTCGCATCAACGGTCAAACACTGATGAATTCCGCGCTCGCTTCATCGGAGCTTCTCCTCGGAGAACTGGCTGTCACCGGTTTAACGAATCAGTCCGATCCGAGCGTACTGATCGGCGGCTTAGGTTTGGGATTCAGCTTACAAAGCGTCCTTGCCAAGACCGGTGCAGCGTCAGTGGTTCACGTTGTGGAGTTGATTCCGCAAGTGGTGAAATGGAATCGCGAATTTTTAACCATGGTGAATGGAAAGCTCGTGGATGATTCGCGGGTCACTATTTTCGCCGACGACATTTGGAACGTTCTTCTGCGAACCGCGCCCCACCGGTACGACGCGCTTTTGCTCGACATTGATAATGGCCCGACGGCGATGGTTCAGCAACCGAACGCTCGGCTCTATAAACCGGCAGGGATTCAACTGATGTTGACTGCGCTGAAGCCCGGCGGTCGTGCGGCCATCTGGTCGGCAGCTCCGGATTCGGCTTTTGAAAATCGACTGATTGACGCTGGCTTTCGGGTGGAAGCCGTCTCCACCAAACTCTATGCGAAAGCGAAGCGTTGCGGTTGCACCATCTACGTTGCCGACAAACCAAGATAAATGGCTTTGAGATAATTCGCTTCCGGAAATGTGGCCGGATGGTCGGCAGCATGACCAGTGGTTTGCAGTTCCGTAAAGGCACGACCGGACTGAGCGCCGGCATTTCGGACAGCTTCTAAAAATTCCGGTGTCGAGACATGCGCCGAACAAGAACACGCGACAAGAATTCCTTTGGGTGCTAAGAGTTTAATCGCGCTCTGCACCAACCGGCCGTAAGCCCGGATTGCTTGTTCACGTTCAGATTCCCGCCGTGCCAGCGATGGTGGATCCAGAATAATCAGATCAAATGATTGCGGCGATGCCACCGGTGAGGCGAGCCAATCGAAGACATCAGTTTTCACACTCTCATGGCGACAGCGATGGATGGCGGCATCGTTGAGATTCAAGGCAAAATTCCGGTCCGACGAAGCCAGGGCGTGCGGACTGATATCGAGGTCAGTCACAGAAACCGCCCCACCACGCGCCGCATACAGCGAAAAGCCACCGGAGAAACTAAAAGCATTCAAGACCCGGCGGCCGGCGGAAAGCGATTCGACGATGCGCCGGTTCTCGCGTTGGTCGAGGTAAAAACCTGTTTTTTGCCCCCGGACCGGATCGACTTCAAAACGGATTCCAGATTCTAAAAAAACAACTGGCTCGACCGGTGCCGGCCCGCGCAAAATTTGACCTTCGGTGAACGGCAACGCTTTTTCCTGAATATTTCGACTCAACCGGAGAATCAGCCGTTCGTGGGGAACTTGCTCGGCGAGGAGTTCGACAATTTCATTTAACCGTGACAGCCAAACCGTCGTGTAAATTTTAAGAACCAAGGTTGAATCGTACCGATCCAAAACAAGTCCCGGCCAGCCGTCGCTTTCACCATTGCAGAGCCGGTAGCCATTGGTTCGCGAATCAAATAGGTTCCGGCGGCGATCAAGTGTGGTCGTCAGGTGCTGCTGCCACCAAGTGCGGTCAACTTTTTGCGGTTTCCCGGTGTGCAGCATGCGCATGCGAATCGGCCCCTCGGGATCAAAGAGTCCCATTCCGAGAAAACGATCCTTCCGGTCGTAAATGATAGCGAGTTCGCCGACACTCCCGGGCCGGTTCTGGTCGCGAATGCTATCTGAAAAAAGCCATGGATGACCACCCCGCAGAATCGTCTCCGCTTTTTGCGAGATCCGGAGTCGGAGGCTTGAGGTTGATTTCGCTGTCATCGGCGAGGTTGAGTCTGTTCGAAAATTTCCAGCGCATCAATAAGGCTGAGGCCGGTATGGTAACACGGATCGGCATCCGGCACCGCTGGAATCACCGGTGCGACCTGACCATTCTGATTCAGCGTCTGAATCGCCATGCAGTGAACAGCCGGGCGCACATAGCGCCGGAGAAAAGCATTCGAACAAGTCATTGCAATTTTCGCGATTGGCTTCCACGCCTCCGCCGATTGAAAATTGCGGCATTCCATTGCGGCACGAATGGTTTCCGGAAGCGACCACCACGGCATATTGGTGTTAAGAATCCGGCCGGAGCGCAAGTCCACACTGTGAACAATGCCATAATCATTCGCCGCCCAGCCATTTTGAAGATTGGCCTGTAAAACTTGCGCCAGCAATTTCTGAAGTGGCAGATCGTCAACACCACTGACGCGTAAATGTTTGAGTGCTAATCCAACAAACTCCGTGGCATGCCCCGGTAGCGAGCGCAATATGCCATCAGCTTCGATGTAGGGTCGCCCATGATCATCGGTATATTCCCACAAACTGAAGGCCGGTGCCTCCGGTACCTGCTGATTCGTATTCGCATGCCGTTGTAAGATATGTTCAATAAAACGAACTCCCATCTGGCGATATTCATTGTTCTGAGTCAGTCTAAAAAACAAAGCGGTCGCCCCCAGCGCAATCATCCGTGGTGCATAGAGGTGCCGGCCTGGTATGGGATTGACACCGGGATTACTGGGATCCAGTTGTTGCTGGTCGGAGGTGAACTGTTCGCTTTCAATATCACGAACCACCCACTCCAATAATTTTTGGGCAGATTGGAAGGCAGTTTGATTACCAATGCTTGCCGCTGCCGCTGCCAAACCTTTCGCATAAAATAAATCAGTGAAGTTTGCCGGCGCATCGGATTGCGGTTCACACCGAACAACGCTCCGGCAGTCAACGATTCGCAATGGCTGCCCAGTGGGCGTCATGACAAATGAAAGGCGCCCCTGATTGTGGTGCCGGAGGTTTTCGAGATTATTCACCAGCCGGACCAAGAGAGCGTGGAGGCGGCGATCCAGCTCTTGGCGAAGCGCTGGAGAGAGACCGGTGGTTTGTTTCAACCACGCCCGATGTCCGGCTAATGCTTCGATCGCCCGGCCTTGAATCCAACCGTAAATTGCCGATTGACCTCGAATTGGATCGGCCGAATCAAAATCCTTACCGTCGGCCAAGCTGAATTTCGTATCCACAAAACCATAATCCGGCTGGCGTTCGGCACGAGCAAGCAAGGCTTGCAAGCTGGTTAGCACCATCGTCACATACGCCTGTTGTGCTTGAGCTTGTTGCTCGACGGATGGGCAGGCCGTTAATTCAACTGGTGCATACGGCAAAGTATCCAGAAATAGTGGCATGCCGGCATGCTTAGCAATTTTGTTAATGCATAACAATTACCATTTCATATGGACACAATTTCAATCTTGTGACATCAGTCCAGTCGCAGTATGAAGAGCTGAATTAGGAGAAAACATGGCGCTTGAATTTACAACGAAACAAAAATTGCAATTCCTCCATCATGCCGAATTAGCCGGTCACTGGTACTGCAACAACCAAAACACCGATGAAAAGCCGTGGGGCGGCATTGCCGATAGTGCCGATAAAGGGCGCTTCGTTTACGAATATCTTCTCCATAAAAATAGCGCGCGCGGCATGGGTGTGTGGGGACAGGCGATTGGGATTATGAATCTCTATGATCTCGCGTACCGGATTCCTGCCGAGGCCGGTCATTTTACGACTGCCGCGCAGCTTGGGGCGAACTATTTGAAGACACTCCAGGTGACGGATTTCCGTTTACCAAAATCCATTGGCGGATTTCGGGAGCATACGCCGCAAACTGCCGAGAGCTATCCGCGTGATGCTGTGACCGGTGGCTTTGGACTCTGCCGGCTGTTTAAGGAGACGCAGAATCAGGAATGGCTCGACCATGCGCGCCTATTTGCAGAGTGGTGGATTAATCATGGAACGGATGAAAATGGTTGGCCATTCATCACTTTTAATCTTGAGCAACAGCACGGCCACAACCGCGGTATGGACGTAATCGGTGAAGAGTCCGGTGCTGAATTTATCAAAGGCGATTGGCAAGCTGGTGCGGCAATCTTTTTCTACCAACTGTACAAGCTCACCGGTGAAGAGCGATTTATCGAAAAAGGCCTTGAGCCACTAATTCAAGGACTCGCGCAAATTTACGAAGAAAATCTCGGTAAACCGGTAACGGAAGGTTTTCATGGGCAAGTCCCCATTAGTCACGGCAATGACGACTTTGCGCTGGTGGCCCTAATCTGTGCGTATCGCCTCAAGCGCGACCGGCGATTCCTTGACTTACTCGTCGAGCGAATTGCGGCGCAGAACCGGCTTATGGATGCCGATGGCTCTTATCCAAGTTTCGGCGGCACCTTTGTCTCCGGAATTAATAATTTGGAATTCCTAAAACTAGTTGCCACTGAAAAACTCAATCTTGAGGTTCAAGAAGTTGAGCGCTGCGTGCACCAGACAGCGGAGTTCGGACTAACGCTGCAAGTCAAAGAGAGCACGGACTTGCGTCTGCTCGGTGGAGTTTACGGTCAATCCAGTCACGATATTGCGCGAACCACCATTCATCACCGGTCCATTGGTTACAGCCTCAACTTCTATCTGCGGCTTGCCGGTGGGAGCGAAGTCCCAACCTTCAGTAGCTACGGCTGGTAAATGGTTGGCATTGAAATAAAATCACAGCCATCCCATTGTTTTTTTAAAATAGCTGGAATGTTTTGCGTTGCCCTTGACGTGACCTCGCTTTTTAGAGCCACCTGTGGTGTTAGTCTGCGGCGGAGAGAAAGGACTCAGAATGAAAGGCAAGCGGTATACCACGGAAGACAAGATTCGGATCTTCCGAGCGGTGGACAGTGGCCAAGCGATCTTGGATGTCTGTCGGGAACACAACCTCTCGGAGGTCCGCTTCCACCGGTGGAAGCGGCAGTTCGGGCAAATGGAGATTAACGAAGCGCGACGACTCAAAGAGCTGGAACGGGAAAACAGCGAGCTGAAGAAGATGTTGGCCGAGTCGCTGTTGAAGAATCGCGTACTGGAGTTTGTCTGCAAAAAAACTCTACGCCCGGGACAGCGGCGCGATCTGGCGCAACATGTGGTTGCGGCCCAGCTGTGTTCCGGGCGGTCGGCCACTCACTTCCCGCCAAGAACAACTGCGCCAACGCTTGCGGGAGTTGTCCGAACAACATTCCCGGTACGGCGATCGGCGGATTGCGGCCTTACTCCGCCAGGCAGGTTGGGCGGTGGGTAAGCGCCAGATTCAGCGGTTACGGCGTGCGGAAGGATTGCGGGTTCCACCCACCAAGCGCAAGGTCGTTCGACGGGGAGTCTCGACAGGCTGGCCTGTGAAGGCGGACCATCGGGGGCATATCTGGACGTGGGACTTTATTGCGGATGTTGACGATTCTGGATGAATACACGCGGGAGTGTCATGTACTCCGAGCGGATCGATCATTGAAGGCTCCCCGATGTCCTGGATGAGTGTTTGAATCGGGAACAGTTGTGGACGCTGACGGAAGCGCGAGTGGTCGTGGAAGACTATCGCCAGGCATACAACCAGCGGCGACCGCACAGCCAGTTAGGCTATCAGAGCCCGAGGCAGTTTGCAGTAAACCAA